>NZ_CP092418.1:1281111-1589166 GCF_023716485.1 Microbulbifer variabilis | reverse complement strand
TTAACGAGATCATCCAAGCAAGATTCATTGAGAAATACACCACCAGGGGATAGCTCTCGGTTTTACCGGGAGGGGGCGGCATGGTGACTTCAAACACCATCAAACCCATACTCACTGCAGCTGCCAGCAAGATGCCCACGATCGCTCCTACCAGGGACAAGACCAATGCCTCCAACACAAAGCCCAGCAATAATTCGGCGCGGGACGTACCCAATGCGGAAAGAGTGCCGATCTCACGGGTTCTTTCTGTAACCGACATCGCCAAGGTGTTGAAGAGAGAAACAAAAATCACCATCGCCATGATCACGCCCATCAGACCAAAAATTCGGTCGTAAAGACTTTTCACCCCCTGGTAAAAGAAGGCGCGATCCTCCCAGGTGGTAATTTCCAACTCGGGAGCCTGCTCAGCCAGACGCGCCTTTAATACTTCGGTGTCTTCCAGCTCATAACCGTACAGGTGCATGGTGCTGACCTTTTCACTATCGAGAATAAACTGGGCAGAATTTATCGAGAGATACACCTGACGCTTATCCATATCAGGAACACCAGTTCCAAAAATTCCCTGCACTTTAAAATCCAGTGCGTTAAGAGCCCCATCTACAGTAGTCGACATCAGGGTGATATAGTCCCCTGTTTTTACATTCAGATTTCTGGCCAGATCCTTGGCCAGCATAATCTGCGGATCGGTAGGATCTTCATTCTTACTCAGAATGCCACCTTCGGTCATATTTAAGAAAGGCCCTTTTACCCGAAACTCGCTCGGCAAAATCCCCTGCCCCAAAAATATGGTCGACTTATCTCCATTGGAGATCAAGCCATTCAAATAGATACGTGGTTGTACCGCCTTAACCTGGCTATCGGTCAATAAGCGCTTTCTCAATTCGTCGGCATTTTCCAAGCCATTTTGTAATGGATACTCTTCATCGCTATTGAAATATCCCGGCTGGGTAAACACCAGATGCCCCTGACTGCGCGCCGCGCCTTCTTTCAGGGATTTATAAGTGTATAGACCAAAGCCCCCGGAAGTCATCAGAGCCATCACTACAATAGCGACAATTGCGACGGTCAAAAGGCTGCGGCGGCGGTTGCGTAATAAATTCAAAACTGCCAGTTTTAAGCGACGCATGGGGCTTCCTCCTGCAAAATCACACCGTCTTGTAAATTGATCACTCTGTCACAGTGCTGAGTCATACGATCATCGTGGCTGGCCACAATAAAGGCCGTTTTCTGTTCCCTGCCAAGGTGTTTCATTAATTCAATAATCTGCTGAGCCGTTACACTATCCAAGCTAGCGGTGGGCTCATCAGCTATCACCAATTTGGGCTTGTGCACCAGTGCTCGAGCTATCGCCACCCGTTGTTGTTGGCCGCCGGAGAGGCGGTCGGGGCGATATCGGGCAAACTTGGCCAAACCCACATAATCCAACATCTGCATTACCCGCTGTTTTACCTCAGCAGAATTCACTCCATTGAGCTGTAATGGGTAGGCAACATTTTCAAAGGCACTCATCACCGGAACCAAATTAAATTTCTGAAAGATAAACCCCATCTGAGTGCGACGTATCTTCATTGCCTGCTGGTAGTCCCTGGTCATTAATTCACCGGCAAAATGCACCACACCGGAATAATCTTGGTCCAATAAGCCACAGATATTTAGCATGGTACTTTTACCGGAGCCTGAAGGCCCACAGAGGGCCACCATAGTACCGGGGCGAATAGCCAGGTTGACATCTCGCAAAGCCTGGTGCTTTATTTCACCTGTCGTATAGGTCTTTTCTATATGTGTCAGCTGCAACATCGGTCTTTCTCCAATCCCAATTACTACTCAGTATCCAGCTTACAAAGTGCCTGAGCCCCTCTTGTATTGACCTTTGCCTGCCACTCACTTTTCTGATCTGACTTTTCACCCAAATCCGCAGCCTCCAGGGCACCACAGTAGATCCAACTCACTGCCTGTACCGGCATGTGCGACAGACGCGGATCATTCATCAGCTCCCCATAGAGCTCAAATCCTCGATCAAAAGCATTGAAGAAAGCGGGTACCTTGGTAAAAGTGGTGGCTGCAATCCCCTTAAAAAGTAAATCCCGGGGCACCCCCCTAGCCGAGCGGCCAGGATTTTCAAGCTCCTCCAACATCAATAGGGCTTTGTCCATACGGGCGATCCCATTTTCTGCATAGCTCACCTTCTTCCACGGCAACCAACTCTCCTTGGCCATCAGAGTCTCACTGGCACCCAGGTAGAATAGGGCTGCAGGGTCTGTGGGGTCTTGCTGCTGGGCAATTTTGAAAGCCTCGTAAGAAACTTCAATGGCATCCCCACCCTGCTGCGCCGCCTTGTTATATAGCCCTTCTAACTGCGCATCCACTGCGGCAAAAGCGGAAGTAGACATACCCAGTTGAATCAGTGCCGCTGCAATAATCTTCTTCATGATTTCTCTCCTTGCGTTTAGGTTGGGAGCAGATTAGCGCTGGTTATGGAGGTGGTCTTCATCGTGCGACAAAAGGGGAAGGAGAGGGATAAACGGGAAATCTTTGGGCTGAATGGAGTTAGAAACCACAGACAAGTGGTAAATGGCGAGGCGTAAACTATTTTGGCAAGTTACTTCCTAGGAGGTGGTACAGCAGAACCAGTTAATTGATATTGTCCCTAAGCGACCTATCAAATCAGCTCGAACACATATATAAAAATTAGGTCCAACATATTTAGAGGGTAAGCCCAAACTCACCCATCAGTAAGAAAACCTTAGTATTGAAAAATTGATTATTAGGTACTGTCAGCTATCAACTTGCTAATAAATTTTAAAGCAGAGAAGCCAGGGGTGTTTAATTTTTCTAAATTTTTAACCATTGCTGACGGTAGATAAGGCTTGGCTGCAAACAGAAATTGAGCCGCCCCGGCTGGTGATTCAGTTGAAATCTTAGAAGAATAGAGATTCCATAATTCATAAATGGAAATAGAGCCCTGCTCTTTCAAGTATGTATCTATCGCATTTATAATCAGAAGACCGCAATTATAGTGAATGCGTGGATTCTTACGTGACGCATCCAGATAAACCGGATTTTCCCCCAGGCTGGCAAGGCATTTCTGCTCTGCTTACTTTATCTTCTGCGACAGATAACCCTTAGAAAGGATACTCTCGAACGCCAAACCGGCAAAATAATCAGCCGCTCCCTCATGAAGCCAGGAGTCAGCTGTATCTATAACATCTGCGCCCTCTCTCTGATATAAGTGAGCAACTTCATGGGAAAAAAGCCAAAACAGTTCATCGACATCAATTGCCTCAACAACAGACTTCTTACCATACCAATGCATAAATATCTGGCCTGGCAGAGTTCCGCCTTGATGACCATGTCGACCATCGTCTGTAGAACTAAAAGAAGCAAACAATGCGGGCCTATAGCCAAGTGCGCCCATTTTATCGGCAAAGAAATCCATCAACTCAGGCAACTGAGTGCTCATCTGATGTAGCAGCTTCTCTGGTAGAAGTTCATCGATCACGCTAACAAAGTGATCACTCTGTATCGGTTCTCCATGACCAATATAGACCTTGCTGCCTTCATCAAAAGCCGTCCACCCAATACTCCCCTGATAGATCCTGCCATGCAGGATAATATTGTCAGACTCGGGAGTAACAATCGTCAAATACCACTTATTTAGGCTAGGTTGACAAGAATCTGCGCAGGCAAAAAATCTCCCCGTATGCAATAGATAACTTCCATCCGAAAACGGGGTGAAAGGGGCATATTCCTTGGGGAGGGCCGTATAAGTAGGGGTAAGATGAAAAGTAGCTTCTGTAAAGGCACTGCCGTCCTCACGCACTAAACTCTCTACCTCATCAACAAACTCAAACTGATACCCGTTAGAAGTAGGAGCCCAACGCTTGCTTCTTGAGTTATCCGGAGAGCTTTTAAAGGCGAGCTTCTTTATTGGCTTTTCTGACACAAAGGTAACAAACCAGTTACCATTTCCCTTCTTTTCCAGCTTGGTGCTAATAGTATTTGCAACTGCTATAGAGCTGAATCCTAAACAGCTACATACCACAGCCATAGTAATTGCAAGGGCTATTGTACGAAACGATTTTTTTATTATCATTCTCAACCTTAATCACAAAAAGCTAGTACTCTGAGTATTTGAATAAGCACTTAATATTTTTTTAGCATTATATCCGTGAATTACCTCTCCATTGATAAGCAAGACAGGAACACCTTTACCGCCTAGGCGATCATACTGAAACCTGCCCACCTGGGATTTCTCAATATCATACTCATAAAATGGTATATTGTACTCTCCCAGCAATTCACGTGACTTCTGGCAGTAGCCGCACCATTCGGTAGCGTAGAGAATAACCTTACCCGGCCGCAGAGAGACGTAATCCGGAAGCGGATTGAAATACAGCTCTATCTTATCCCACTTTTGAAAAATCAACAGAACTACAGCCAAAATCAACACATTCCTCATGCAAAGCCCCTATAAATCAAAGAGTCAGGAAAATAACCTCTTAGCAGCTCAACAACAATTTTAGAAAGTAGAAGATAAGCCCGCAATATGTACCAACTTAGGTGGTTCAGCATTTTATGTATAAGACCCACTAGGGTGATTATGCAAGATGTGCACCGTCAACTTTCCATGCTCACTCATAACATCCTTACAAATATCAGCCCTTGAGCCACTCTTTTTTATTACATCCTCTTAACGTCCCCACCGACACACTATCAGGCGCACCAAGGGTTTCGTCTTTAATGTAGTGTTGAGCTGATGCTTTTGCTGTAACTAAAGTGATCACTCTAAGAGAATGAATTTGTCTGTAAAAATTAGCTCTTAGTTAATACAGAGGGAAGGGGAACCTGTAATTTTTCAGCCCAGGGCTGAAGATCCTTGATAATAGAGGGATATAACTCTACCCCATCACGCAATTGCCGTGTTCGATTCGCCCAAGCACGCTGGCCGGGCACTCTTACTGGCTCATCACTATCACTGCGGTTTTGCTCCCAGAGGTTACTTAAAGCAATGGTTTGACGAAGAAAGTCTGCTTTTGCCCCAAAAGCCTGGGGATCAATTATCTGTAAGAAAACCGAGTTGGCCTCTTTATCGCGCTTGGCTGAATCATCGCCACGGCCATAGCCTCCAAGTGCCATCGACAACACCTCCAACATTGCACTTAGTGCCGCCCCCTTGTAACCGTGATCAGCACCACCAATCGGTAAAATACTGCCACCATTTTTGAACGCCGAGGGATCATCGGAAATCTTGCCATTATGGTCTTTAAGGCAAGCGGAAGGCATTTTCCTACCCTCTCGCTTTGCACGTGACACATAGGCGCCAGCTGTGATAGACATACTCACATCAAACAACAGAGGGTAACCTCCGGCCGGAGCCGCAAATGCCAGGGGATTCGCAGAGAACAATGGATCAATTCCCCCTTGAGGCGATACAGTATTTTCTCCCGGAGTTGAACAGGTTAGGATCGCCACATAACCCGCTTCGATTACCTGAGGTAAATAGGCAGCTAGGCAGGCAATATGCTGGCTGCGGCGAATAGTAGCGGTAACAACACCCTGTTCAGATACTCGTGATAATGCCTGTTCAATGGCTTTGCTAAGCACCCAGGGACCAGGTAAAAATTGTGCATCCCAGTTAAAGCAGTTACCCCTATCGGACAACACTTTGGGTTCACCACTAAGCTTGGACTCACCACTCTGTAACCACTCTAAATTGCTCACAACCCGGTGCAAGCCATGGGTGGTAAAACCGAGCAGGTCTGCCTGCAAGAATACATTAGCGATTATGTCGGCCCTGTCCTTAGCGAGCCCCACACGCTGGAATAAAGCACTGGCAAAATCTCTTAATTCTGTGGAAGAGTAATAATCTTGCATCGTGACTCCGTGTCATTCTTAGTTAGGACAATTAAGAACCGGCGCTTACTGTGAACCGGTTATAATTAATCCGCCTTACCACCTTAAATTTATTCTCTCTATGTAACAAACAAAAAATACATTCACATAGATTTAAACATTGCTGCGGCCCTACGGCTCACAGAAAACTTTTGCCCATCATCCATAATTACCGTAGCTGAGCCCGTTAGCCCTCGGCTAATCTTATCGATTCGCTTAATACAGACAATCGTTGATCGGTGTATCTGCCAAAAAAGATCAGGCTCCAACTGCGTCATCAATTCCTTAAGCGGTGTGCGTATAATATGCTGGCCCTGGTCTGAGTAAACAGTGGTGTACTTGTCCTCAGCGACAAAAGCCGAAATTTCATCACAGGAGATTAGGTGTACATCCTCTCCCTTACTAGCCCTGACCCAGCGTAGATATTCCGGCTTACCGACATTGAGTTGCTGCAATAAAGCCGCAATATTCGGACTCACTTGCGCCTGCTCTTCCGCTCTACTTTCCAGACGCTTCTTGATACGTTCACAAGCTAGCTGAAGTCGCTCATCATCAATGGGCTTCAACAAATAATCTACGGCTTCCTGCTCAAAAGCATTTACTGCATATTCATCATAGGCAGTAATAAAGACTACCACGGGTTTGATTTCCAGCTTGTTAAGCGCGGAAGCAACCGCAATACCGTCCAAACCCGGCATACGGATATCGAGAAAAATGACATCAGGCTGTTCTTTCTGGCAAAGAGTTAATGCCTCCTGACCATCAGCTGCTTTACCAACTACCACAAGTTCCGGAAAAACATCAGCCAACATTTTATCCAGATGATGACGCAACAAGGGTTCATCATCGGCAATTATTGCGCGCATGGAAACTCCAATCTAGCGGTAACCCCGCCCAGTTGATTACTACTTATCTGCAGCTTGCCTTTTTCCTGGTATAGAGTGGCAAGACGCTCTTTGATATTATTTAAAGCCAAACCATTGTGCTTGTTTGACGTTGACTTATTGGTTGCAGCCTGCAACCCAATTCCACTGTCCTCCACTTCTATGATCCACTGACTAGCTTTCGTAGCCACCCTGAGACAGACCAGCCCTCCTTTCTGTGAAGGTTCAATACCATGGAAAATGGCATTTTCCACCAATGGCTGTATTAATAGGGGCGGAACTTCCGTTGAAGGGTTAACGGTTTCTGCCAGTTCGACCCTATACTGCAAGCGCTCACCCAGTCGGATTTGCTGAATAGCCAAATAGCTTTCAAGACTGCGAAGTTCATCTTTCAGGGACACATAGTCAGAACGCGATTTATTCAAACTAAAGCGCAAGAGATCGCTAAAATTATCCAGTAGTAGCTCTGCCTTCTGTGGATCGTGCCTAATCAGCATCTTAAGATTGGCCAGTGTATTAAACAGAAAGTGAGGTTCTATTTGACTTTGTAATACTTTCAGCTGGCTTTGCACCAGAGTTTTTTGTTGCTGGGCCTGTAGTAACTCTGCTTCCTTGCGCTCAGTCTCCAGCTTGTGGGACTGTTCACGATTAAGATAAAACTGGTAGAGTAAAGTCGTCAAAAAGATAGCCAGAATTAGTGAGTAAATCAGGGCATTAACCGCAGGAAAAACTCCAAAGCCAGAGACCCACCACCAAACATTAATAGAACCCAGCACCGTCGTTGCCGAAATGGTTACTGCATACTTGAGTACATGTGGCCAGTTCGGTTTTAGGTGGAGCATAAGCTTGCGCGTAGAAAAAGCAACAAAGCCATAGGTTAGGGATATACCAAAGTTGAGAGAGTAACTCCCTCCCCACACTTGTTTAGTGATTAGGGCCACAACAATACAAAGAATCAATATACGTAAATATTCACTGAGCAACTTCACCATGATTCCTTTTATATCTTCATGTTCGCAGTCAAAGTAACAAGGGTTTCATTAGGCAATTGTGTAAAATACGATTTTTTAGCGCCGCCAAAATACCTTACTGATGCACCCAGAGTCCAATCGCCCTTCATTTCATGGTTAATACCAGCAGTCAAAACCATGCCTCTATCGCCAGGGGAGTATAAAATATCCAATTTAGGGTTGTAATTGTGATTAGATAAGCTCCAGTGCATCATCAGGTTATGTCGATTGCGTGCTTCACTTAAAAAAGCTGCCGCAGAAGCATATCTGGTAGCATCCCACCCTTCCCCCTGTTCACGATACCAGTTGGCATTGTCTGCAAGCCTTTGCCAATCGCGAGTATGCCACGCCCTGCTATCAAACCAGTATTCAGCGATGATTGTATGCCCTGCGTTATGGGTCCAGGTCATGCCCAACAGAGCCTGCCAGCCATCGCTCTGTTCTCCCTCTCGGGGTAAAGTGCCAGCTCCTGGAGAACCGGGCTTTAGCCATTGACGATAACGCTGTTGGTAACGGCCTTCGCTATGTAATTCCCATGACTCCCCATAGGTCGTAACCCAGCTGGCGCCGATATTCAAGCCACGCTGATCATCCAGATAACCGAGTAGTTGCCATTCACTCACACCTTTCAGCTGGTACCAACGTGCAGCCAAACCTCTCGGAAGCTCTTCATTAATAAGTTGACTAGCATTAGCATCTACCAACATCAGGCTCAGCTCTCCACTTTCTGTGAAGCGGCTGGCTGATACGACGGCAACGCCCTCATCAGCCCGCAGAGATACCGGGTTGCGCTCCATAGGCAGGAATAGATCCAAAGGTCTGTGAGCGTAGCTAACACCAAAATCCAGGCGACGCTTACCTGCAAGCAGGTCCCACCCGAATCTATCCCCCTGCCAAAATAACTCTTCCACAACAAGTTCTGATTCCTCACCAGCGCCACTACCTGCTTCATGCAGCATGGAAACCTGTCCTTCCCAGTCCGATACCTGCAGCGCACCTTGTAATTTAGCTTGGCGCTCATAACCTGACCCAGAATCGAAGATGGCACTTTTCGATTGATTCTTAGCGCTAACAGCCATTGCCAACTCCCACTGCTGAGTAAGTGACTGAGCATTGAGCTCACCCACCAAAGACAACATCAACAGCAGCCAAAAAGTATTCCTTTTCATCATCACCTCCAACTTGTTAGAAGCAATTTAGCAACACGAGTAGTTGTCTCCAGTCCAAGTGATGAGTGGTCTCCATGATGGACAGGCCGTAGATGGTTGGGATAAATGGTGGATAGCGGCTAGTGCAGGCCAGCGAGTGACGAATAAAACTGGCCAATTCACAGATCAGTAGTGAGGCCACCATCATCAATTCTGAACAGCAACCAAAGTGATCGGTGGGCCATAACGCTCTATATCTAAACGCTCTGTCACCCAGTGCAAAAGGTCTCTCACTTCAGGCCATCAGAAGTGTTCCTCTTGGAACCCTCCTGTGCTCACCAAACCACAAAACAGGCACATAAGAAGTGAAAATTTTTAGCTTCCCGCGACGAAATCAATAAAAAATACTCTTTAAATCACAGTTGGTGGAACCGTACCAGTTGATAGGAGTCCATCTTTTAACTCATTAAACACCGGCTATGACCTTATAGAGATAAATTGGGGGAACAATGCCTGGTCCACTTAAAACGTTTAGCGCTCTCACATTAACCGTAATTCTGGCCGCTTGTAGTGGAGGCTCTGGAGGCAGTAATAATTCTGATAATAATCAGCCTAATAATGAAACAAATGGCGGATCTAACACCGGCACAGATGCCGATAACAACAATGATAATGATGGGGGCAACACCGATACTGGCGACTACAGATTCAATCCTAGCACTCCGCTCAGTACATTAGTGGTGGGAACTAGTGAATATGCCCAGGGTACACTGCGATTAGAGGATACCGATAGTACCAGCCCCACCTTTCAGTCTGGGACTTATGCCGGAATGTATGGTGACTTCAAACTATATGACAGCGGCAATTGGGAATACCAACTGAATAACAATGCCAGTGATTTAAACAGTGGCGCTTCGGTAGAAGATACTATCGTTTTTTCTCTCAGTAACGGAGATCAGCTAAACGTAACTTTTGCAATCCAAACGATTGAAGCCACTCAAAATAGTATCGTTTTTATATTGGTTAATTTTTCCGATGCCGCCGTAACGGATGATGTCAGCATCTCCCAACTTGCGGATATGACATTCAACGCTACCGACTCCCTCGATAACACTTACAAAGAAAACTCACTGGGTCAGCTAAAGTTCCAGCGCCATCTCAGCAGTAATAATTCTCTGGCACAGTATTGCTATGGTGAGGACAATAAAGAAGAAAGCTCTATTGACTGCTTTATATACAGCATCCCCGACAATCAAAACGGAGGAATTTTAAGTGTTCAAAATGCTCAGAGCCGTGCCACAAGCTCTCAGGATGGGCAATATTCCGATGGAGGTTATACTTGGAGAGATAACGCAAGCCGCTGGGTAGAAACCAATTTTGTCGATGCCAATAATCGCCCAGTAGACCTCAACGCATGGCGCCATCGAGTATTTATATTCCCAACCGCCGCTTACAATGCCGGGTTAGTTGGTACAGGGGTCGCGGCGGTCAATGGCCGCTGGAGTATCGTTACTGCGGATAGCGATCAACTAATTATGGGGCATGAACTGGGTCATAACATTGGTTTAGGCCATGCAGGCAATGATAACAACAACGATGGGGATACTAGCGACAGAGGGGAAAGTGAATATGGCGCTGCCGCAGCCTTCATGGGCAATAGCTGGCAGTCACGCTTATTTGGCAGCGCTCATAGGGACTTTATGGGTTGGTACAACAGCTTCCCTGGCTATTCCAAATCTGTTTCTAAAAGTATGGGGAATGCTTCAGAGGTTCAAATTCAGGCTATCGAACTTACCGCCGGCGAATTAAATAAAACAATACCACAGATTATAAAGGTGGAGAGTAACGGTAGCAGCAATCGAGAAAATCACTATTTCGTGGAATATCATATTTCCCACCCCATCCTAAACCCTCGTTCACAGCAAGATAAGGCCGTAACTGTGCATTATCTGAAAGATGACACCGCCAACCAAGTGGCCACTCTTGAAGAGCCCGGCAGCAGCTTCACAGATTCGGCTGCTGGAGTCACCATAGAGTTTAAATCCAGAAGTGATGAAATGAATACTGCCACCATTTCAGTAAGCTATACAAATTAAAGAGAGAAATAGCAATGAGATACTTACTCACAATAATTTCGACCTTACTGTTAATTCCCACCGCCTCTGGTCAGGAGGCTATAACGGGAGTACTGGAAGAAGAGGTTTCAGAAAATTTTAAAACAGGAAAAATTGATCATCGCTTTTCCATCAAAGATGAAAACACAGGGCAGTATTATTTTATAGATGCCAAGGAGATCAAAAAAAAGGGCATGAGATCTGGTGAGCGAGTCAGAATACGAGGAGAAAAACAAGAGCGTCGTCGGCTTCATATCAAGGAAACAGAGAGAATCATTTACGAAGAATAAGCACGTAATATCCAGCCGCTCATAAATCTACGCCAGGGCATATACTTCATCAAAATAGCCCTGGCGACGTAAAAACCTACCGGATAGCACAACGCAATAAGCCGCCCTGTTTTTGCTATTATTTCACTGGTTATGTCTAGGAATTTGCCAACCCCTTTTGTTGGCGATACACATGCCAGGGAGTAACGGATGAAAACAGTTGTATCAATCGTTCTGGGTATCGCTCTATCTCAATCACTTTCAGCAAGTGCCGCCTGGACTGAACAGGCGCGCATTGACTATCTCAAAGTTCACAGCCAAGGAGTAGACGTTCGATTAAAAGGATTTGAAAATACCAGTGCTGAAGTGGCATGCTCTGACACTAAGACATTTGTACTAGTGAATGATGAATCTCAAATCTATGACACCAAAGTCTCTTTTTTATTGTCTGCTTTTATGTCAAAGACCCCAGTAAATCTGAGTTACTATGGATGCTATGAAGATAGAATCCGCTTGTATTCCGTCATAATCAGGGACTGAAACGCCATCAAGCGATGTTTGGAATAACAATATTTTATCTGGAAGGATACATGGATGTATCCACTCAACTCTTAAAGAAGTATTTCACCAAATTCAATGTATAAGACCCGCATAATATTTAAGCGGATCTTATACAGGCCACTCTGACCTTCATTATAAACCTACGGCACTTAAATCACGGGATCAGAGATTATCGTGACATTTTCCAGGCCATAATACTCTACAACCCAAGAATAACTTTCATACACTTCATAGCGGTCTGGGAAAGCTTTACCCACCACATCCCAGCGTTTACGCGATTTAGAATAACTTGATCCTTTAATCACACCAGTGAAATTGAATTCGTCACCGTTATGGGGATTAGTCACAGTAGTGGTATAAGGGATTTCAACCTCGCTATTTTCTACCATCATACGTGCCACCAGTAGGCTATAAGCGGGTACACTCGCGGGCATCGCTTCCTTAACGGTTCTCTGATTACTAACCGTCGAAGTTTCTCCAACCGTAGTTGAGGCTGAAAAAGTTTCAGAAAAATTGAACGTGATCGAGCCACTATTTTCAATGGTACCCGGAACTCCAACCTTGTAACCCTCAGTCAAGCTCACGCCGGCAGTCACCGAGATGCCGAGTGTATTGGTCCAAGTATCAGTTTCGCTCTTGCCATCCGTATACCAAACTTCGGTACTATCACTCTGAGTTACGCTAGAAAAATTCTCTAACAATCTCTCACCAAAGAAGGTTTTTGTATTCTCAGGGGTTTCCACAATTTGATCCCAGTGTATTTCAACCCCACTCTCAACCAGATCAAAACGGTCAGCCACACAAGGGTAAATACTCCAAATCTTGCTATCTCCTGCGGTACCAGCAAAACCCACAACTGAACGGGTACCAATACTTAGCTGATACTCTTGCCACTTATGCCAACCATTATTACTGCCAAAAGTTATCTCTCTAGTAGAGTTATTTGACATATCTTTTAAGTAAACACGGATACGAGAAATATTGCCATCGCGTTTCTTATAAAAACGCCAACCCTGGATATATTCCATATCTCCAAGGAGTTTGCGGAATCCTGAACCAGTCGTTTTACCCACCTCGTCATCATCAGCGTATAGATATTCAAGCTTCAAGCCTTTGATGCGTTCATCCCCGCTATAACTGGTAATAGCAGCTATTTTATCTCCCGGCACACGCTTGGTGGAATAGCTATCACACATGTCAAAGTCACTGCCATTACCACTCTTACCATAGGAGAATATTTCATCATATCGTAAGGTTCCGCCTTTATCTGCGGTATTAAAATAGAGATCCAATATATTGGTAGCTGCTAAAACTGGGGCAGAAAGAAAAAACCCGATCACCACTGTAAAGATATACCTCATGGCATTACCCTTTTATTAATTGTGCTATCAGTCCGTCATTGTTAGTTACCTCATTACCTCTACCACCTAAGTATTTTCTCTTTTCGCACCTCCTTTAATTGCTTATTAAGGGGCTCCATCCTGTGTGAGAGTCTTTTAAATCAGTGAATAGCTTTTATCGGTTATATTCATTGGAACACAAACTCAACAATCACCAGAAACTGCCCACCACCAGGGCAGTAGTAATCAGCAGTAATACTGAAAGTACACGATAATTGCGCCATAGGGGCTCACTGCGCAGCGCCTCGGTTTCCGCATCAAAGTCTTTGCGAGACCAAACAAACTGCCTAGCTTCCTCACTAATCTTTGCCGGGCTTATCAAGCTGGAAGCCACCAACACCATGGAGCAGAAAACAAAGAGGATTGGCGCTATATAAAGGAAATGTAAATTAGTCCAACCCAGCACCTCATTAGCGAGGAATAGAGTTACTCCTCCGGCAGTGCCCAAAACCAAAGTGGTCATTGCGCCCTTGGAGGTCGCTCCCCGCCAAAAAAAGCCAATTAGGAATAGAGCCAAAACAGGGGGTACGGCATAGGAAAGTACTTTTTGCAGATATTGGAACAGAGAACCAAAATTCTCTATCTGCGGCGCCCACAGCACAGCCAGAACCATAAAGATGAAGGTGACCAGTTGCCCCACGCGCATCAGCTGATGCTGGTTCAAAGAGGGAAAACGCTGTCGCACGAAATCCATCGTCACCAATGTAGATGCAGAGTTCAGCGTGGAGTCAATCTGAGACATAAGGGCTGCAACAAAACCAGCCAAGACCAATCCCAAAATGCCCACAGGTAACAATTCAAACAGCAAGGTTGGATAAACCATGTCTGCCCGTTCCAGCTCGGGGAATAGGACAATCGCCATAGTGCCGGGCAGGACCATAATAAACAGCACCGGCAATTTCAGAAGACCGGCAAACAACGCTCCCCAGCGCCCATGGTTAATATCTTTGGCGCTCAGCACCCGCTGTACCATGAATTGGTTGGTACACCAGAAATAGAAACCCAGTAGGGCCACTCCAGTGACCAGCCCCAGCCAAGGCACACTGGAATCTCCGATTGGACGGATCAAACTCAATTGATGGGCGGATACCTGGGAAACCACATTCTCCCAGCCACCAGCGCGATCCAGAGCGAAAATACTGATCAGAATTGAACCAAAAATTAGCAATAGAGCCTGGATAGTATCGGTGTAAATTACCGCGGCCAAACCGCCGGCAATCGTGTAAATACCTGCGATCACCGCCAAAATCGAAATGGTCACTGACATCGGCATTTCAGGAAAAATCAGCTTCATCACTAAGCCTCCGGCATAGAGGCTGCCGGCGGTATCTACCACGATATTCAGGAAAATTGTCAGACCGGAAAAGTAAGTCCTGGCGGTGCGATTAAAGCGCCGCTCCAGCATCTCGGGCATGGTGTAGATACGGGAGCGAAGTATTGTCGGCAGATAAAAAATCGCGAAAAACACCAGGATGACAGCAGCCATCCACTCATAGTTGAAGACCGCAATGCCGGTGCTATAGGCATCGCCTGCCAAACCAATCAGGGTCGTGCTGGAGATATTCGAAGCGAACAGGGAAAGCCCTATCAGCGGCCAAACCATCTTTCGCCCAGCAAGGAAGTAGTCTTCAGCGGTGTCGTGGCGACGACTGAGATAGAGCCCCAGGCCAATTGTGAAAACGAAATAGACGACCAAAATGATCGCATCGATGGGGTGGAGACCAAAATCGACCGACATAACTTCCTCGTTCACCGCTAGCTGCGTATTTTTTATGGTTTGCGGAACTTGCAAAAAATTAAATCACAGTGGTTTAATTAAGTAAAGCAAACCATCAAAATATAAAAAATACTTTGAAATCAATAAGTTATGGAAAAACCGTTCATCTCACTTTCATTGCTCACGCTAGGTAAACGCAATAAAATCCTATATGGACCTATTTGTCACCAATAGTCTCAGATCAAACTCTCGGATACGCGTTTTCTACAAAAGGGGCACAGAAATGGGTAAGGGAAGTAATTCCAGCGGCCTGCGTCGCTATAACGAACGGGTTTTGCTAACCGCGCTGCGGAAAGCAGGTACTGCGTCCAAGTCTGACCTGGCGCGCCTCACCAACCTCACCCCCCAGGCCGTTACACGCATCGTGGATGAATTGGAGAGCACTGGCATGGTTATGCGTGAGGGGCGCAGGCTTGGCGGCAAAGGCCAGCCCTCCATCATGTACACCATCAACCCCACCGGTGCTTACTCCATAGGCATTAAAGTTGGGCGGCGTAATGTTGAATTATTGTTAATGGATTTTGGCGGCAATATTTTGAAGAAAATATGCCAGGAATTTGAATGCCCTGAGCCCGACTTTCTACTCAGAAATATAGAATCAGGTATCGAAAATTTAAGTGCAGAATTAGTCAAAAAAGACCAATCCAAGCTCGTCGGCGTTGGTATCGCCATGCCCTGGTTTATCGGTGCCTGGACAAAAGAATTGGAAATGAGCGATACCCTGGCGAACGAATGGCGAGAAATTAACTTCGCAGAAGAGGTTTCCAAAGGCACCCACCTACCCGTCTTTTTTGAAAATGACTGCTCTGCTGCAGCAGTCGCCGAACTGCAATTCGGCAAAGGCACTGAAGTTTCCGACTTTCTTTATATCTTCGTTGGCACTTTTATCGGCGGCGGTCTGGTGCTTAATAGCAGCCTGGAGACTGGTGTACATGGCAACTCAGGCAACCTGGCCACCATGCCAGTCCCTGCCTCCAAGCTCAGTAGTACCCCAGAACCCGAAGGGGCCTTCGAGACATTACTTAATCGAGCCTCACTTTTTGGCTTGCGCCGACACCTGCGCGCCAACCAAATTAATATCAATGACTCTGCTGATTTATTGTCGGTGATGGATCAGGCCCGCCCACTCATACAGGAATGGCTGGACGACTGCGCTGATGCCCTGCTTTACGCCATTCTCTCGGCAGTCAGCGTACTGGATCTTGAGGCCGTTATTATCGATGCGCACCTTCCACGATTCCTGCTGGAGGAGCTGGTGGAAATCATCTCCAGGCGAATGCAGCAAGCCGCCCCGTCCGGAGTTTTCAAGCCCCAAATAATGAGCGGTAAGATCGGTATTAATGCCATCGCGATTGGCGGTGCCATCCTGCCCTTTTACTCCAATTTTGCACCAGATAAGACCGTGCTGTTGAAGGGTGGAGTTCCTGAGCGGGTTCCGGTTTAACCTGAAATATAGCGGAAAATCAAGGCTCAACTAATTAGGCATTAAAACCGTATTGGTTCGTTTTACATAATCATAACAGTGAGGTAACCAGCGAGATGGCATTTAACCTAAAAGACAAATGGGTTTGGGATTTTTGGTTCGCCGTTGATGGCGATCAATACCATATGTTTTATCTACAAGCGGATAAATCCCTCGGCGATCCAGAGCTACGCCATTGGCATGTCTCGATCGGTCACGCCATTTCCACCGACCTGATTCATTGGGCCCCAACGCAAGACGCGATAAAACCCTCCCAATATCAAGAGGGTGACATTGATGAGGCTGCGGACTCCTACACAACCTGGACCGGCTGCGTACATAAAGAGGGCGACACCTGGTATATGTTTTACACGGGTACCAAACACACAGAAAAAGGGCTTATTCAGCGGGTCTGCCTGGCTACCTCCAAAGATCTTTTAAACTGGCAAAAATGTCCGGAAAACCCTCTGGTGGAGTTAGACCCCAAGTTTTATGACGGTCTAAACCTGGAATACTGGCATGATGCCTCCTGGCGTGACCCCTGGATTGTCAAAGATCCCGATCAAGCCCTTTATCATATGTATGTCACTGCCCGTTGTAATCAAGGCAGTCCCGACGGGCGCGGCGCAGTGGGTTATGCCAGCTCCACCGACCTCCTGCACTGGAAAGTTGGAGAGCCCATACTGGCACCGGGCTGGTATGGAGAAATGGAAGTCCCGCAGATTGAAAAAATCCAGGGCCGCTACTATCTCTTCTGCTCTGTCTCCACTCAGTTTCACAGCCAAGCCCACCGCCAGTCTATGAGCGGAAAACCACTTACCGGCACCAAGTATTTTGTCTCCGATGCCCTAAATGGGCCATACACCGTTATTGGTGATGGATTCCTCGGTGCTGACGAGCAGGGCAGCCTATATTCCGGTCGGGTGATACAGGGGCCAGACCAACACTGGTATCTGCTCGCCTTTAACCGCGACGATGCACAAGGCAATTTTATCGGCGGGATTTGTGATCCCAAGAAGATCGAATTTCTTGCGAATGGACAACTAAAATTGGCAGAGTAACGATAGATGGTCTTCGGCATCTTGCGAAAGTACCGGTGCCGTGCCGCCAGCCAAATACCCACCAGGGCCGAAGACTTCACCTAACCTGTAAGCAATCAATAGCTGAAAACTTCCCACTGATTGCAGTTTCTTTAGATATTTATCCCCAAGATCTCAGTAAAAACCCTTCCCTTTGCCCCACTCCCCACAAACCAAGCAAATTTTCTTCAGCACCCAAGCAGTACCCGGGCTCCTTCCATTGAAGAGTAAATCTCACTGATTGATTTAGTTGAACCTTTAAAATCAATGGCAAATTTCCCGAAAAATTCTATTGCCCAGATTAAATCACAGTGGTTTAATAAATACAAAATGGCCGTCCAGCCATGCGGATCATGAAAGCAGAAGAGCCCAACCTAAATGGGCCAGCAGTGAAAACTAATAACCATAAATGATGATTGAGGAGAGCGTCGTGAAGGCAGAAGACTTTCAAGCCGATTGCAAACGGGTCGGAGGCTTTAAACCAAGTTCAATCGCCCTGGCGATAGCGGTGGCATCCAGTGTTAGCGCTGCGGTAACCGCCCAAGAGCAGTTGGAGATCGAAGAAGTCATCATTACCGCTACGGCACGCCCCGTAACGAAAATGGAATCCAGCATCTCCGTTAGCGCCCTAGATACCGAAGAACTGTCTAACTACGCCCCCCGCTCAACCGCAGAAGTTTTCCGCAGCCTGCCAGGTATACGCGCTGAATCTTCTGGTGGTGGTGGCAATGCCAATATCACGGTAAGGGGAATTCCGCTTGCCACTGGTGGCTCCAAGTACATGCAGATCCACGAGGATGGGCTGCCAGTACTCGAATACGGCGATGTCAATTTCGGCAATACCGACAACTTTATTCGAGCAGATTCTTCCCTATCCCGCATTGAAAGTGTACGCGGCGGTTCCGCTTCCACCTTTGCCAGCAACTCCCCCGGCGGTGTGATCAATATGATCAGCAAGACCGGAGAAGAGGAAGGCGGAAATATAGGCCTGTCCTTTGGTGCAGATTACGATGAAACCCGCCTGAACTTCGGCTACGGGCACCACCTCAGCGATACCCTGCGTTTTTATGTAGGCGGTTTCCTGCGCGAGGGGGAAGGTGTTCGTGAAACCGGCTTTGATGGCGATTCCGGTGGCCAATTGAAGGCCAATCTCACCAAAGATTTTGACAACGGTTATGTGCGCCTTTACTACAAACACCTGGACGATCGGGTGACCACTTACCTACCCGGCCCGGTAACTTATAAAGGCAATGGAGAGTTCGGTACTGTAGCCAACTTCGATGCCAGCAGCCAGACCCTGCACTCAGACAATTACCGCAATATCTCCACTTTCGATGCCTATGGCAACCCGGTAAATCGGGATCTCAGCGACGGTATTGAATCCCTGGTAGAAGCCTATGGATTTGAGAGTCAATTTGAATTTGAGAATGGCTGGACCATTACTGACAAGTTCAGAATTTCCGATATAAGCGGTAGCTTTATCTCTCCATTTACTGACACCTTTGGCAATTACGGCCCACAATCCGCACAAAGTATGGCAGACCTGATCTGTGCCAATGCCGTTAGCGGAGAGGGTTCTGCAGTGGACTGTAGTACAGGAACCACTGTGACCTACGCCAATGGCGGAGAGGTCGATGAATTAGCCTATCTGAACTTGTTGTTCGATACAGAAATCCATGACCTGGGGTTGATCGTCAACGATTTCAAAGTCGATAAGCTCATTAATGACAACATTGTTGTTTCCGCAGGCTTTTACTACTCCAAGCAAAATATCAAGACCAGCTGGAATAGTTGGAATGCCCTAATCCAAAGCGTGGATGGCAGTGACTCCCAGAACCTAAGCATCACAGCGAATGCCAACGGGGATTTGTTAGTCGATGATGGCCTCTGGTCGGCAAGCTTCCTGTCCTATGCCTGGGATCTGGAATATGAAACCTACGCTCCTTATATGAACGTGTCTTTCGATGTTGGGGACTTCACCTTCGACGTCAGTGCACGCCACGATATGGTCAATGCAAAGGGCTCTCTGGTTTCCAGTTGCTGTGGTGGCGATACCGATTACGATATCAACGGAGATGGCATTATCAGCGATGTGGAAGATGCGAGCGCATCAGATGCCTTTGGTTTTACCGGTGGCATTATCACTATGGCTAACGGCAATACCCAACTAGTCGACTATGATGCAGATAACACCTCCTTCTCCCTTGGCGGCAACTATGCAATCAATGACAGCATGGCGGTTTTTGCTCGTTACAGTGAAGGTGGCCGCGCAATTGCCGATCGCCTGCTGCAAATTAGCGGCGCTTTAAATAGTGATGGCAGCCTCAGCGACACCACCGATGGCTTTGATTCTGTTGACCAGCTGGAGATCGGTTATAAGTTTACCGCTGGTGACTTTGATATTTTTGCCACCTATTTCAATACCATCACCGAAGAGACCAATGCGGAAATCACCAGCGGCCTAACTTTCGTACGCGAGTATGAAGCACAAGGTATAGAGCTGGAAGGCTCCTATATTTATGGCGATTTCTCGGTTAACGGCAACCTGACCTGGACGGATGCCGAAATCAGCAAAGATGCGAATAACCCATCGGTAGTCGGCAATACCCCCCGCCGTCAGGCAGATATTATTTACACCATTACCCCGCAGTATAATTTTGGTAACAGCCTAACCTTCGGCGCCAGCCTGCAGGGCTCCACTGAGTACTACGTTTCAGATTCCAACCAGCTGAAACAAGATGGTTATGTGTTGGTAAATCTGTTCGGCTCTTATTATGTTACTGAGGATCTCACCGTTTCCTTTAACGTAAACAACCTTACTGATGAATTTGTTGTAACTGAGGTTGAAGAGTCTTACGCAGAGGCTGGAGATGTTGTTCGCGGCAGGGCCATCAGCGGCCGCTCCACCAGTGTCAGCTTCAATTACGCTTTTTGATCGTTGTCCTCCCTACTCCAGTAAGTCGTTTGCAGCCCGTTTAGGGCCTCTTGCAAACACCGGGTGTCCAGCCTCCCCGTTGGCACCCGGTCTTTTTCTTCAACGAAAAACTTACTGCAGTCACTCCTCCAGTGGAGTAGCCTGTTAAAATTAACCGACCAAATATTTCTTTAAATAGAATACCCAGCCAGTGGAGCAAATTAGGATGGAAGTGCAAGGCAACGCAGTAAATACCTTGCTTGGAGGCATAGAAGCCGGCGGCACAAAATTTAATTGTGCAATTGCCGCAAATCCCAATGATGTCTGGGAGAGGGCTAGCTTCCCAACCACCACACCGGAAGAAACCCTCGGTCAGGTCATTGAATTTTTCCAGGCCGGTGCCCAACGCCATGGCCCTATTGCCACACTGGGTGTCGCAAGTTTCGGTCCGGTAGATTTGAACCCGCAATCGAGCCAGTACGGGTTTATCACTAACACCCCTAAAAATGGATGGTCCAATACCAACCTGGCCGGTCAGTTACAGGGGGCACTCTCTATTCCTTTAGCTTTCGACACTGATGTCAATGGCGCAGCGCTGGGAGAACACCTGTGCGGCGCCGCTGTAGGTGTAAAGAATTTTGTCTACGTCACCATCGGCACCGGTATCGGCGCCGGGGTAATGGTAGATAGCAAACTAGTAAACGGCGCCATGCACCCGGAAATCGGCCATATGTTGATGCCGCAGGATCGACGAAGAGACCCCTACCCAGGCCACTGCCCATTCCATGGCAATTGTCTGGAAGGCCTTGCCTGCGGCCCCGCTATTGAAGACCGCTGGGGCCTGCACGGCCAGAGTATGGACAGTGACCACCCAGCCTGGGATCTACAGGCGGAATACCTAGCCACCATGTGTATAAACCTGACCAGCTGCTACTCACCGGAACGAATTATTCTCGGTGGCGGCGTTATGGAACAAACACACCTGTTCCCACGCATTCGCCACAAGTTTCTCGACCTGGCAGGTGGTTATTTCCCCCAGGTATCCCAAGGCAACATCCGCTCTTTTATAGTCCCACCAAAACTCGCCGGCCGCTCCGGAGAGGTGGGTTCTCTGCGTATGGCCCAGGCACTTTGCTCCAGCTTTTAGATAACCAAATCCTCCCTCACAGGATGTGGAAGCGCCAGGGGAATATTCCTGGCGCCACTCCACCCGCCAAACTGCGCCCCACAACTCCCTTTCCAACTTATATACTCATCTTTGCGACTGTTGGCACAGCGCAAGGTAGCTAGTCTCGTATCCGATCTGATAGGCTTGTCAGTCTTGACCGCCCACTGACGCGGCTGAGCACACTTAAGCGTGGCTCATTAAGGGACAAAGATGAAAATAATTAAAATATTGCTTATAGGCTTAATGGTTTTGGCCACTCAGTTTGTGCAAGCCGGCACCGCTGAACCCACAACATTTACCCGCCAGGGCATTCTCTCTTACAACTTTCATTCCGACTTACTGGGGCGTGGATTTGTAATTGATGTGCTACTGCCGCTCTCCTTTAACCCCGAAGACAATACCCGGTATCCGGTCATTTATATGACCGACGGGTATATGAATTTCCCCATGGTGGCACCGAACCTGATCCACGAACAGGTACCCGATGAGCAAGGCAATACCAAGCTACCGCCAGTAATTTTGGTGGGTATCTCACACCCACTGGACAGTTCCAACTTCACCTTACGTTTAACGGATTTTACTCCAGTACCTGGAGAGATTAGGGGGAATACTCTGGGTGGTGGCGCCAACCAATTTCTGGCGTTTTTGGAGAACGAGCTCAAGCCTTTTATCAATAATTCTTTCAAGGGAGATGAAAGTGACGAAACACTGGCTGGCCACTCCCTCGGCGGGCTCTTAGCCCTGCACGCCCTCTTCAATCACACCGATAACTTCGACCGCTATGTGATCGGCAGCCCCAGCATCTGGTGGGCGGATAAGCAAATTCTAGAAAGTGAACTCGCTTATGCCGAACGCCAGACTGACTTACCGAAAAGCGTGTATATGTTTATTGGTGGGGAGGAAATCTGCTTAGAAGAAGGAGAGGTTTGCGGCGTTCAAGATTTTAGGGACCTAGCCCAGCGACTCAAGTCCCGAGATTATGAAAATTTGACTCTACGCAAACGGGTCATTAAGGGTGAAAACCACGATACCGTAGTTAATCCTGGTTACGATAAAGGGATAGAACAGGTTTTTAAAAGCAAAGTGCTACCACGAAAGTATTCGTTTTAATCGAACCTGCCGGCCCTAGAGCAGAGAAACGCTATAGGGCCCTAACTACTCGCCTGGCTTGCTATCCATTACTCATACGCGCCACTAATACACTCCTCGGCCTCTAAAAAGACTAACATAGTCTTCTCCAGACTTTCTGCTGCGTCCATAAAAGGCAAGTGATGGCTATCTTTTAGTACTGAGAAACATTTACTCCCTTTATACCTTTTATAATCTGCCTTTACCTGTAAAGGCGTGGTAATGGAATCATTCTCACCGACAACGAATAGCGCTGGTATCTGTAAATGATCGATACCTCCATTAACGCTCATCGCCTGAAGCTCATCGTTCATCTTGTCAGCCAGGCTTCCACGCCGCTCCTGCCACCCAGGGAACTCTTCATCAATTTTTTCAGCGGCTAAAAAACCTCGAATATCAACTCCGTTCGCGATACCACCATTCGCTCGACTCGCCCACTTGGATAGCAGCAAATAATGCTCAGAGGGAGAGTCTTGATATTTTTGTAACTCCTGTATGGCTAATTGGTTGCCTTCCCTTTCCGCCCATTTCAGAGTTACTTCTAAGCTGGTTTCTGCCTGCTTCTGCGCATCCTGGAAGGAAGAGATAAACACCAACCTCTCTAATGTCTCAGGATACTCACTCGCATAGAGAGCTGCAAGCCCCCCACCCCAAGAGTGACCAACTAAGGTAACCTTATCTTTCTTATAGTGCGCTTTTAAAAAAGAAATCACATTGTGCACATCTTGAATATTGTTCTTTATCGTTAATGTGTCTTCGCTCACCTCAAGAGACTTGCCGGCCCCTCTTTGATGAAGATAAGCCACTAAATACCTTTCTTCGAGCGCCCGCCCAACAGTTACCTGAAATGGAACCAACCCCAACTCCACATCTCCCGGGCCGCCATGTAGAAATAGGATTAATGGTTTAGATAGGTCACGACCTGACACCTCTAGATGCAGCTTTGCACCATCACTATCCACTACTCCTTTATAAACGACCTCTCCCGCAAAGGTGTGCCCGGCAAATAAAGCAAGAGAAGTCCTTACAAGGAAAACATTCAACCACTTCAAATTTAACATATCTTCACCAAAATAAAGTTATAAAAGAGCTTAGGATTTTCAGTGCCCAACTAACAAGATATAAGACAACAATACGATGCTCTGACTTCAAAGAATTTTTATTATAAAAAACCATACAAAACATCAACTTTGAGGTGAGACGAGAATAAAATCAGGTAAAGTAGGAGCCCGCTGAAAAATCTAAAAGCCCACATTCTTAATGGTTAAGAGATACACCAAATCCAAGATCTATTAATAGGAATGTGCAGCTCGTGCCACCAGGGTTTAAGTGGCATATTTTTTTAAAATCAGTGCGACCACCAGCTGAATCAAAGTTTATTGCTTCACAGATCACAAATAGCCGACCTTCATCGTCCCAAGCATTTAAGCACCAAGAGAAATTCAAGAATTTCATGGGTATACTACGAACTACCCAAGCAACAATTCACAAAGATGATAAATTTTAATCCCGCTCCAAAAGTTGGCCGACATTGTGCTCCTTGTTAGCTACCTTTAGAGCCTCCCCAAAACTCAAAATAGAAGAACTCATTGATCTCGGTGATAGCGCCTTCAAGTTTTTCACTGAAATCTCCTCAAAGTCGGAGAAAGGTGCAAAAAGTGAAACCTCTTCTAATATATCTAAATCACTACTATAAGATTTTAGCGGAGATACTCTCAAAATATCGCCAGGTATATTTGGGATGTGTACATCAAGGCAAAAACCGTTAATAAAAGCAATTTTAGAAAGAATAAATGGCCATGGCGAAAACAACCGATGCTCCAACCCCCAACAAGGCTCAGCATCTCGATGTCTTAATACCTTTGGAGACAAAAGCTCACTTATAGCCGCCTCCATCTCATGAATATTCCCCTCGCACATAGCAATATAAAATCGGCTATCAATAGCGTAAAGCTTGTATTTTTTAGGAGATCCTGACAAAAAGGCCTCAGCTCTACTTTTCAACAAGCCCCAATCACCGGCAAGCGCTAGCCTGAGTTGCAGAGCATGGAATTCAGGGTTGTTTATATTATCGCAAACATATTTACCCTGACTTTTCCTTAGTAAAGGAATGAAATATTGCTTGCCCCAATGGATTAACTCCGGACTATCTGATATCAATGGATACAGGAGCTGACTATCTGGACTCTTGCCCATATCAGCAGGATAAAAGTGTGAATATAAAGCTAGTACCCTACCAACATCAAATGCAGATTCTTTCGCCTGTTCAATATCACCCTGTTTAAATAAAGCTTGTAAAGTCTGCGCTACAAGAGCATCCATTAACATGAGCAAAGGCCCACTTACTTTACCTCCTTCACTCAGGAAACGCTTAAAGTTACTTTCACAGCGCTCTATTCTTCCGGGCTTATCAGAAATTTCCAGCCGCTTTAACCCACCCAAGAAAACTTGATCACTCATCTATAAACAACTTATTAAAAATTAACACTAAAGCCCTTAAGGCTAATAATTACAAAATATTTTCATAGCCACCGGGCATACAACATAGAAATTCAAACTCCTCAGACGATCTTTTGGACCAAGGTCAACGAGATAATCTCTATAAGCCTTTAGACTGAATAGATATATACAAACCCACAAGTCCACCCGACCCCTATGACTAGGCGACATTGAATCAACGATAACCACCTTCACTAATAAACTTATCGTCCATGCGCCTCTAGAAAATCAACCCACTGCTCAACCAGCTCTTTAAACTCCACTGTTGACAGCTCTAGGTCAGGAGAACCCATATCGCTTATAAACTTCGTGTTCTGGTGCTCGATATAAGCCAACCCAAAAATCTCAGCACCGAGTTCAGTATATTTTTTTCTCCAGACAAAACTGAATCTATTTCCGGCAACACATCCTTTTTAATTTCTTGAGAGACTGCCCACATCTGAAAAAAACCCTCCAAGACCTCCTCTTCATCCAGCTTAGGATACAAGCTATAGCTATCATATATTTTGACTATGTCTATTCTTCTGTCTGCAGTCCTTAGCTCGCCCACCACAGAATAAAGAGCGTAGATTTTCATCGATTGTATCCCCACAAAAAAATTCCACTTGACATCAAAGACAAGCCGTACCGAAGCAACGATACTCCCTCATTAAACTTATTGGCCATGTGTCTCTAGAAAGTCAACCCACTGTTTGATTAGCTCTCTAAACTCCATTGTCGGCAATTCCAGGTCAGGAGCCATCCCCCCTATAAGCTTTGTAGTCTGAGGTTCGATATAAGCCAAGCCAAAAATATCTGCATCGACATCCGTATAAGCTACCTTGCCAGATATAACTGAACCTACTTCCGGTAACAAACATTCCTTAATATCTTGAGAGGTGTTCCAAGCTCGAAAAAAATCATACAAAATCACGTCTTCATCTAGGTCTGAACACAGAAAATAGGCGCCACTCTTTTTGATTATATCTATTCTTCTATCTGCGACCTTTAGCTCGCCCACCACAAAGAAAGGAGGATAAATTTTCAACGACCATATTCCCAAAAAAACTCACTTAAGCTCAAGCGCTAAGCTGTGTTGAAGTAACAGCTTTTAACAAGTACAAGCAATCGCAGCCCACCCCGCAATCTAATTACGCTGATTGATGGTACGGTTTGAGCTGAGGCGGCCGTACATCACGAACCCCACCTAAAAAACAGTTAAACAACCAGCCGTTTTACCCAGCGGTAAGGTGAGAGTGAAGTTCAGTAGGCACCAAAGACTGCAACCATTGCCTTTTTACTCAGTTTTTTCTAGTGACCTAATTGGCCATCAATAGATAAACCAGGTAACGAATTACCAGTGCCGTTGGTGTCCACGCTTACCAGCCTGTTATCACAATAGAAGCGACAAAGCCACCCATCTCTACATCATTTTACTTGCAAATATTTACTGCCAATATATCGCCCACCAATAATACAGGGAATATATATTACTAATGCATAAATAATGGCCCACTCAGAAGAATTCATAAAAGCAATAAAGGTAACCAGCAAATAGGGGACCGCCGCAACAGCCAATACAATTTTGGCATTCATTGAGGCAGTATCCTCACTTGTACGCGCAGCCATAACGCCGCCCAATAACAATATTAGGGGTAATGAGATAACACTCACCAGCAAGTACAGGGAATGGAAAGGAATAGCAGATAATAGATACAACCAAGAGGCCAAACCGGCAGTAACGGTAAAAAATGCTATACCACATGCCGCCGGGCTTTGCGGTATATTCTTACTGGTTGCTGCACGGTAAAGTGCAACCAATATAGCAACAGTCCCAATTATTAACAAAATATTCATATTAAACCTCAATTCTGTTATCTACAGCCGCACAGCAAAAGCCTAGAAAAGAAAATTCATCAAAAATTAGATATCAAAAAAATTACAACCCACCACAAAAAGTGAACTCCCCCAGCCTTACAACTAAATTTCAGGAAAAATAATCCAAAACCTTACCAATAAGCTCTAGCTCTTGATGGCCCTCAGGATCAATTTCTTTGCGAAGCACGCGTTTTATATAATCCGTATCTCCAAGCAATCCACGCACAATACAATAGTATGTAGCCCAGATACCACGGGTTTCTTCAGGGACACTTAGGTAAAAGGACTCTTTGCTGTCTAGACAATATTGCTTTCTTAAGTACGCCTCCCCAAACTCGATTATATTATCCAGATCACGCATAACTTTCGCTATAGCTTTCTCCCGGCTTTCGAAATCTTCTGCATATACTGTTTGATCAAAAGGGTACTTAAGATCAGCTATTCTAATTCTTCTTGAAAAAGTAGGAGTTCGACTCAGCGAAAAACCTGATAGATGAGATAAAATATCTTCCACCTCTTTGATGTATACACCTGCATCCGGCTGGGTTGTTACCCAAGCAGGAGAACCACAAAAATTCCAGGAAGGATCTATTAATAGATCACAAAATTCTGCCGGGCGAGACCGATACCTTTTCGTTACAAACTTCCAATCTTCAAGTTCTTCCGCCTTCAGTTTGGCTGCCGCAAGAACATCTGCTTTAAATGTCATATCACCTCTAAAAAAAACAAAACCATCTGAAAATAAACAGGCAGCAAATCCAATTTTTATTGCACTAGTGTATTGGCTCTACAGCTCCACCCGATCCACATGGCTAGGCGGCGTTGAAGTAACGATAAAAACCAAATCTATAGAAGCCATATTGAACAGCTGATGAGGAATCCCAGCGGCTATATGCAAACCCTGGCCGGGAGAGAGTAAATACTCTTCACCACCACGTTCAATAGTGGCCGTGCCCTGTAGTACAAAGAAAAACTGTTCAGATTGCCGGTGCAGGTGTCGAACTTCTGAGCAGCCAGGAGGCACTCTCTCCTGAATCACACCGAGAGAATCGGTTCGTACCAAGTGCCAGCCATCGCAGCCCTCTCCCCAGGAGTAGTGCTCGACATTCTCTTTTGAGACTACTGGCATCACCCCTCCCCCCGCAATCTACGCAAATACTCCTCGCGGGATTTACGCATATTGATGACATGGCTTGCGCTGAGGCGGTCGTGCATCAGGTTTCCGCCTAAGAAGCAGTTAATCAACCAACCGATCTTTCCCAGTGGTAGGGTGAGAGTGAAGCTCAGTAGGCGCCAAAGGCCGTGGCCATAGCCTATTCGCTCAAATTTTTTGTTGGTGACCTTATAACCCATCAGATATTTACCCGGCGTCGCCTGAAAGCGGGAGCTCTCTGTAATCCAGGCCATCAGTAGATAGGCCAGGCAACAGATCCCCAGCGCCATGGTTGTGGCGGCGCCTTCTGGCATATCGTATACCTTCATCATCACAATGGAGGCGATAAAGCCAACCACGACGTACAACAACAATAAATCCAGTAAGACAGCAACGCCTCGGGCCAGCAAGTGGCCAAAGTAGTATTGATCATAGGTTTCTTCCGGCTGGGTGATTTTCTGCCGGATCAGCTTGCGCCCACCTCTAAGCCCTTGGGCGGGGTCTACAGTTACTTCTTCGCTGTGCAGCGAATTAAAAATGCAATCACAAAGGGACTCGTCCAAGGCGCCGTATAAATAGGAGGCATTACCATCCCAGTCGAACAAACTATTGCAGTACTGAAGAATATTGTTAGAAATCTGAGCTTGTTTTTTACCTTTAGAGGTAGCTTCACTGGCCTGCAAATTTATTCTGGCAAAACGTTCGAAGATTGAGAGGCCCAGATTCCAATTATATTCCTCATCGAGCATATAAGGTGTATCGGTGAGAAAATGCCAATTTTCTTTTACATTGAAGTTACTGGGTTCTTGCAGCAGCCTATCCACTTGCTCCAACACCCGATGGTACTCGCCAATTCTCAATGTTCGCTGTGGGTCTTGTTCAGCGTCATCCTCTTCAATAGGATTTTCTTGCACATTATCTTCTTGTGCATTCTTACCTTCAGAATGCTGCTCTTCCGCATGTTTCTCTGTAGAGGTCTCCTGTTGTCTCTCACTCCCAGTTTCCTGATCCTGGGCTTGATTCAGGTCAAGAGAGACTTTTGATTGAGCTTGCTCAATAGCTTCTGATGAGGCTGGGGAGTGGTCTTGATGATTCGGCTCACTATTTTGTTGCACCTGGGGCTCTGCCTGTCCCTGTAATTGCACGGCCTCAGGGGAAAGTGCAGCCCCCTCAGCACTAGCAACTTCCGCAAGCACCTCGTTATTTTGCGGTTCCTCACTTTCCTTTTTCTCTTCTTTAAGCTCCTCAGCGGCTTTCAGGGCCCATTTATAGGCGCTGTGTAACTGCTGAAACTCTTCAGGCTTTTCATCCGGGCGGGTTTGCTTCAGTTTTTTTGCGTAGGCGCGCTTGATCGCCCGCGCATCATCGCAAGGCGCTAGCTCGAGTATCTCCCAAGGACTCATTAAATCCAGTCCTCACCGTCGAGCTTATCGAAGATTTCAGTGAGTTCGGCACGCGCCTTGCCAATCTCCACCAGGTTTTGTTTATCCAAAACCCGATCGAAGCTGGCGAGCAATTTAGCTATATAATCGCGCTGCTCGCCGAGGCTCGCTTCATACAAGCGTTCACCACGGGCGAGCAGCGCCCGGTTTTCCTCATCTTCACGGGGATGAAATTTGAGCTTGGCCAGTTTTTCCAACGCTTGGGCTTTATCCTGTTCATTCAGGGCGCCCGGCGTAAATTCCACTAACTTATTAAATGTTTTACCGGTGGAAACGACGGTGACATCCACTTCCAGCAAACCGTTCATATCATAGCTGTAGCGCACTTCCACCACTTCCTCGCCCCGGGGTTTCTTGGGTACCGGCACCGTGAGTTCGCCCAGATAAACATTTTTCTTTACCAGGCGATTTTCCCCTTGGTAAACATCGATACAGACCTCCTCCTGATCATCGCGGGCAGTGCAGACGCTGCGCACGATACTCACCGGCACCACGGTGTTGCGCTCAATAATCGGCAGGAAGTAATTGCCCAGCTGCGGGCTGTCTTCGTTCACTATGCCAGTACCCAGGGTGTAGGGGCATACATCGGTGAGGACGATATCATCCAGCGCGGAGTTTTTTTCCTTGAGACCGGCTTGAATAGCCGCTCCCATGGCGACAACAGTATCTGGGTCCAGGTGGCAGGAGGGTAAGCGGCCAAACATACGTCCCACCATAGAGCGGAACAGGGCCAGGCGGGTGGAGCCACCCACCAATACCACTTCGTCAATTTTAGCGGGTGGCAAATCGGCATCGCGCATGGTGCGCTCAATCGGGCGCTTGGCTCGCAGCAGCAACGGAGTGCTGAGTTTCTCAAACCATTCGGGAGTCGCTTTCCATTCGAGTGCACGCCCACCGAGGTTTAATTTAAGTAACTGCTCTGCCTGCTGGCTGATACGGCGCTTAGTCGTTTCCAGCTGCATATACAGATTCTGCAGTTCGCGCGGTTTCAGGGAAGATTTTTTCAGCTGCAATTCTTCCAAAACGCTGTCGATCATTGCCTCGACAAAATCCTCACCGCCCAGGTAGTTATCCCCGGCACTGGCATGTACTTCCATAATGCCATCGAAGAATTCCAGGATGGAGACATCGAAGGTACCACCGCCCAGGTCTAGCACCAGGAAATTCCCTTCCCGCTTATCGTGTAGACCGTAGGCAATTGCCGCAGCGGTAGGCTCGTTGATCAGGCGCTCTACCTTGAGGCCTGCCAGCTCTCCAGCCAATTTTGTCGCCTGGCGCTGGTTATCGTTAAAGTAGGCGGGCACACTGATCACCGCTTCGCTGACCTCTTCCCCCAGGAAAGCCTCGGCATCCTCTTTGAGAGAGCGCAGTACCAAGGCGGAAAGTTCGGTTGCGGTAAATTGCTGGCGACCCAGTTTGACTTGATGATCGGTGCCCATCAGACGCTTAAAGGCGGCAACGGTGGTATCACTGTGATTGATCAGGCGCTCTTTTGCGGTTTTCCCCACCACTAGCTTGCCAGTGTCATCCAAACCAACCACCGATGGGGTCAAGGCCTCTCCCAGGCGATTGGGAATCAGCTTCACGCCATCTTCCGTTAAAACCCCACAGGCGCTATTGGTGGTACCCAGGTCAATACCAATAATGGCCATAAATCCCCCTACCTATTTTTCTCAAAACTTGATCAAGCACAGTCGTACCAACGGGTTTTTATACGGTATTTCCCGCAATCTGGTTGGCGCGATATTCTAAGCGTCTCTGCACAAAAATAGCCAGAGAGTGCAAGCACACGAAAGGCAAGTGCTGAAAACCACACAAATAGACTGGCCGTAGAACAACACTCCTTCTGGCAGTTCCACATAACTGCCATATCCTTAGAGTCATTCGAAATCCACGAAGAGGCGCGGCCTTGTTGACGGGTAGATTTGAGGGAGTGAACCTCAAAGGGGATCTCTTTGGTGGAGTCACCACAGCCGTGGTTTCGCTACCCATGGCACTGGCGTTTGGGGTTGCTTCTGGGGCAGGAGCCACTGCAGGGCTGTGGGGGGCCATTCTGATCGGGCTATTTGCCTCCTTGTTTGGGGGTACCCGAACCTTAATCTCTGAGCCTACCGGTGCCATGACAGTAGTAATGGCTGCGGTGATCACCACCATGATGGCAGAGCACCCCGACCAGGGACTGGCAATGGCCTTTACCGTGGTCATCATGGCGGGCATTTTTCAAATTGCTTTGGGGGCGTTAAAGCTCGGCAAATATATTGTCTTGATGCCCTACAGCGTGGTCTCAGGATTTATGTCCGGGGTGGGTATTATTCTGGTAATTTTGCAGATTGGTCCGTTACTCGGCCAACCAACGCCCGCTGGCGGACCGATGGAAACCGTGCAGGAATTGCCGGAGCTAGTCAGAAATACCCACTATGGGGAACTCTTCCTCGGTTTGCTCACCCTCGGGATGCTGTTTTTTTTACCAAAGAAACTCAAACAGCTGGTTCCCCCCCAACTGGTGGCACTAGTCGTCATTACCTTGCTTTCCATGATGTTGTTCGACAACGAAGAGATCCGGCGTATCGGCGAAATTCCCAGTGGCTTGCCCTCCCTGGTTTTACCCGACATCACTTTTGATATGTTGTCCACCATGCTGATTGAAGCGTTGGTGCTCGGCACTCTGGGCTGTCTCGATACCCTGTTAACTGCGGTGATAGCGGACAGCCTGACGCGCAGGGAGCACAACCCCAGCCGGGAATTGATCGGCCAGGGCATCGCTAACACCGTATCCGGTTTGTTTGGCGGGCTGCCCGGCGCGGGTTCCACTATGGGGACCGTGGTGAATATTCAGGTAGGGGCGCGTTCTCCTCTGGCCGGTATAGTGCGTGCGCTGATCCTACTGCTGGTGGTGCTCTGGTTTGCCCCCCTGACGCAACCGATTCCTATGGCGGTATTAGCCGGTATCGCGGTGTTCGTCGGCATTAATATTCTCGACTGGAGTTATATCCGACGCGTTCACCATCACCAGGTAGCAATATTCCCAACCTTTATTATGTACAGCGTTCTGCTGATGACCGTGTTTGTGGGCTTGATTTATGCCGTGGCCATTGGTGTATTCCTTGTTAATATCATCACCATTGAGCGGCTCAGCCGTATTCAGGAAAAAAGTGTTAAAGCGATTTCTGATGTCGAGGAAGGCGACCCCCTCAACCGGCAGGAACGGGAGATGCTGCGGCAGTCAAAAGGACAGATCCTGTTTTTCTTTTTATCGGGCCCAATGTTGTTTGGGGTATCCAAGGCCATTACTCGCCAGCAAGCCGCAGTGGGTAAATTTAAAGTCATCATTATGGATTTAAGTACAGTACCCATGATTGATACCACCGCTGCATTGGCACTGGAAAACACCATGCGTGATGCCATTAGTTTGGGTTGCAAAGTCTATCTGTACTGCCCCAATGAGCCAACACTGGATAGACTGGAGAAATTACATATCCGGGATTGGATGGACGAGGATTGTTTTGTAGAAAGCCGGGTTGAGGCTCTCATCAAAGGCTTGGACTTTCTCAATCGCGAAGGCGAAAAAAAGGCCTGACCCGCTTCACTAATAAATGCAGTGTTTCTAAAATAAAACATCTATTTAACCTGCAGCCTTAAAATAACATTTTAATGGGTAAGCTTTTTAATTTGACAAACATTCATACCCTTTTCTATTTTGCCTGAAAGTAAAATGATAAAAATCAAAGCAAAAAGCGGAGTCAAACACCCCGCTCAAATTTTCCACGCCACACTTTAGCTAAAATTCTGCGGCCACTAGGGAGACAGACGATCCAGCGTCCACAAACCGCTATCATCGGCGCGGTAAATAAAGCGGTCGTGCAGGCGATTGGCACCACCCTGCCAAAACTCCACCGCATGTGGCACTACCCGATAACCGCCCCAAAAATCTGGCAGCGGCACTTGTCCATCTGCAAAGCGCGCCTTTTCTTGGTCAAACTGTTTTTGCAGTTCCTCACGGGATGACAGTGGCTGGCTCTGGCGCGAGGCCCAGGAGGCCAGCTGGCTTTCCAGTGGCCGGGACTGGAAATACTGCTCGGCATCCTCACGCGTCACCGACTCCACATTGCCGCTAACAATGACCTGGCGCTCCAGGCTGTGCCAGGGGAACAGCAGGGATACCTGCGGGTTCTTCTCCATATCATGCGCTTTTTTACTCTGCAGGTTTGTGTAAAAAACAAAGCCGCGCTCGTCAAAACCTTTTAGCAATACAATGCGCTGGGAGGGCTGGCCGCTGCTATCGGCCGTGGCCAGACACATGGCACTAGGGTCAGAAAGTTTGGCCGCCAGTGCCTCCTCAAGCCATTCGCGAAACTGCTCCACCGGGGTGGCTTTTAACTCCGAACGGCGCAAACCGCCAAGCAGATATTCACGACGCCATTGATCGATTTCCATGGTGCTACTTCCTAAGTTATTCAAGCTCAAAATATATCCAGCCAGCTGAAGCAAAGCGATTTTTATTCCAGCTACGCGACAAATCTTCTTGTATCGCAACTCCCTTTACACAAGGAATCTTGCGGCTCGGGCGCCAAGTTTCCTGTCGCGATAGGGGACGAATCTCAATTTTCCTGCGTATTTCCCCTCGCAGGTGCAGACTCTGCGGGCGCTTGCGTGCTTTTTAGTGGGCCGCTAGGCTCACGGCATTTTTACACAAATAAGGAAAATGGTGGCTATGTCCTCTGCGCCCACATGCGCCCAGGTGCTCATGCGCCTGCTACGCGACTACCAGGTGGAAAAAGTCTTCGGCATCCCCGGTGTCCACACCATCGAACTGTACCGAGGTCTGCCCGGCAGTGACCTGATGCATATCACTCCGCGCCACGAACAGGGTGCCGCCTTTATGGCGGATGGCTATGCCCGTGCCAGTGGCAAGATTGGTGTCTGCTTCCTGATCACCGGCCCCGGTCTCACCAACGCAGCCACCGCCATGGCGCAAGCCTATTCCGATTCGATTCCCATGCTGGTGATCTCCGCAATCAATCGCCGCGAAGACCTGGGCATGGGCCGCGGTCGCCTGCATGAACTGCCACAACAGAGTGATGCCAGCCGCGGCTTCTGTATCTGGCAGCACACGCTCAGCCAGGCTGAGCAATTACCAGAGGTGATGGCACGGGCATTCCAGCTGCTGCAGTCCAGCCGCCCGGGGCCTGTGCATATCGAAATCCCCATCGACCTGTTCCCGGCTCCCATGCCCGGCCAACTGGAAGACTACAAAGCTGCACCAGCCGCTATGGCCCCGGCGGCAAATAGCGCTGCTATATCCACGGCCGCCGAATGGCTGCAATCCGCCCAGCGCCCGGTCATCCTCCTCGGCGGCGGTGCCCAGAGCGCCGGCAAAGCGGCTACCCAAATTGCTGAAAAAATTGCTGCCCCGGTATTTCTGTCTCTGGCCGCCAAGGGCGTTGTGGATGAACGCCATCCACTGTGTGGCGGTGCCAATCTGAGTTTCGATTGTGCACGCAACCGCGTGCAGAATGCGGATGTGGTTCTGGCCGTGGGCACCGAACTCTCTGAAACCGATCGCAACCTGGTGCGGGACGATTACGCCTTCTCCGGCAAACTGATTCGTATCGATATAGATGCTGCACAGCTGGTATGCAACGCCCAACCGGATCTGGCGATCTGTGCTGACGCCAAAGAGAGCCTGCAGCAATTGGAAGCCGCCCTGATCCAACGCGATGCAACAGCAGGCGAACATTCTGAAAAAGAGGTAGCCCAGTTACTAAAAGACTGTCGTAAAGAATGGTGGGATGGCTCCGAACAACGCTTCCTCTGGGTTGAGGCCCTGCGCGAAGCCCTGCCGGAAAACGGTATCCTGGTGACAGACTCCACCCAGCTGGCCTATAACACTAACCACGCCCTGCCCCTATATCATCCGCGTAGCCATGTGACCTGCACTACCGGTTATGGCACCCTGGGCTTCGCCCTGCCTGCGGCAGTTGGCGCCAAGCTCTCTAGCGAGCGGGATGTGATCGCCCTGATCGGCGATGGCGGCTTGATGTTTACCCTGGGCGAATTGGCGGTGGCTGTTGAGCAACGTTTACCTCTGCCCATCCTGGTATGGAATAACGCCGGCTACGGCGAAATCCGCGACTTTATGGATGCGGCGGAAGTGCCGCAGGAAGGTGTAAACCTGAGCACCCCGGATTTTGTTGCCCTGGCCAAGGCCTTTGGCGCCGAGGGCTGTCGTATCGACCAGCCCGGCCAATTGGCGCAAGCAGTAGCCGATGCCCTGGGCCGCCAGACCCCAACCCTGATCGAAATCAGCGCGCCTTCAGGCGCAGAACAAATGGAAGCGTGACATGACAGATCTCAGCAAACTGCCCACGGGCAAGCTGTTTATTAACGGCGAATGGCGCGGGCCTCTGGGTACCGGGACTCACCCGGTGATCAACCCGGCCACCGAAGAATTCATCTGCCAAGTGGCCGAAGGCTCGGCCGAAGATGTGGATCTCGCCGTGGAAGCCGCGCGCCAAGCCTTCCACAGCTGGCGCAACAGCACCGCACAGATGCGCCGCGAACTGCTCAACGCCATTGCCGACGGTATGGAAAAGCGCAAGGAAGATCTGGTACAGGCCGTGTCCCAGACACTCGGCTGCCCCGAACATATCACCCGCTGGTTGCATGTGGATGGCCCTATCTATGCCATGCGCTATTACGCCGAGCGCACCGCGGAAATGGAAAAAACAGAGAAGGCCGGCCATTCCGTTCTGTTCCGCGAGCCCGTGGGCGTGTGCGGTTTTATCACTCCATGGAACTACCCACTGCACCAGTTTGTGGGCAAAGTGGCTCCGGCCCTGGCCGCCGGCTGCACCATGATCACCAAACCCGCCGAGATCACGCCGCTGCAGGATTTTGTGATGGCGGAAATTATTGAAGAGGCCGGTGTCCCCGCCGGCGTCTTCAACTTGGTACCCGGTGCCGGCTCCGAAGTGGGTGCGGCGCTCTCAGCCCATCCCGGTATCGATATGGTCTCCTTCACCGGTTCCACTCGCGCCGGTGTGGAAGTGGCCAAGGCCGCTGCGCCCACGGTGAAGCGCGTAACCCAGGAATTAGGTGGTAAGTCCCCTCTGATTATCACCCCCGATGCAGATCTGGAAGCCGCCGTGCGTTGGGGCTGCGAAGATGTGTTTATCAACAGTGGCCAGACCTGTACCGCCCTCACCCGTATGCTGGTACCTGCCGAGCGCTATGACGAAGCGGTAGAAATCGCCCGCCAGGTGGCCGAAGACATCGCCATGGGCACCAATGAAAATGCCTTTATGGGCCCACTCTCTTCCGCGCGCCAGCGCGAGATAGTGCGCGGCTATATCCAGAAGGGTATCGACGAGGGTGCACGCCTGGTCACTGGCGGCGCCGAGGTGCCCTCTGGGCTGGAGAAGGGCTTTTATGTGAAGCCCACGGTATTTGCCGATGTTCACAACGATATGAGCATCGCCCGCGAAGAGATCTTTGGCCCTGTGACCTGCCTGATCCCTTACAAGGATATGGATGAGGCAATTGCCATCGCCAATGACACCGAATACGGCCTGTCCAGCGGTGTTTGGGCAAAAGATGCAGAGAGTGCCATGCCTCTGGTGCGCCGCATCGAGGCAGGCCTGTGTTTCGTCAATGGCGGCGAGTTTAATTACGACGCACCCTTTGGCGGCTACAAGCGCTCTGGCAATGGGCGCGAATTTGGCGAGGCCGGCCTCGGCGAGTTTATCGAACTGAAATCTGTGCAACTGCCGGCATAAACTTCTGCACCGCCTGCAATCGTGGGCGGTGCAGTTGACTGCCAATCCCCTCCCCGCTATCTTTGCTCGCACATCACGAGAGTGGCTGACGCCAACGCCAACCTGCCGACCGGGGCAAGGTGGTTCTCTCTCTGCTGGCACACCAAAGCCTGCGGGGAGGATGGGGCTCTACAAGAGCAATCCAACCGGATTAGCGAATACCCTTTCGCCGCTTCCACGTCAGCCCTCCAAAGTTTTACCCTTGGAGGGACCATGTCCGAATCACCGTTATCCAGTAAAGACATTATAGAAATTCAAATTGCCAACCAACGCAGCCGCACCGCGGTGAGAGCCGTGAGACGGGCCGATCGGCAATTGTTGTGGCAACTACTGTTCGACACCGCGGAAGAAGCTTTAAAATTCGCCACCAGCTGCCGTGCCAGTGAGCAGCCAATCACTGCCCACAAGGCCTGCGAGCTGGCGGGATAAACGAGAATCCAGTGGCGCCATTTTGATTCGCGCCAGATACCTAGTGCCACGAGCACCCGACAGGAGCTAAAAACAATATCATGTCCAAGCCAGAACAATTCTTTGAGCACCTGCGCAACGAGCTAAAACAAATCGAAGCCGACGGCCTCTATAAGCGGGAGCGGATCATTACCTCCCAGCAGGCCGCCGAGATACAGGTGAACAACGACACCCAGGTACTGAACTTCTGTGCCAATAACTACCTGGGCCTGGCCGATCACCCGGACCTGATCAAAGCCGCCAAAGAAGGCCTGGACCAATACGGTTTCGGTATGGCCTCAGTGCGCTTTATCTGTGGTACCCAGGACATCCACAAGGCACTGGAATCGCGCCTGTCGGAATTCCTACACACCGAAGACACCATCCTCTACACCTCCTGTTTTGATGCCAATGGTGGCCTGTTCGAAACCCTGCTGGGTCCAGAGGATGCAATAATCTCCGATGCCCTGAACCACGCTTCAATTATTGACGGCGTGCGCCTGTGTAAGGCCAAGCGCTACCGCTACGCCAACAACAATATGGCGGAGTTAGAGAAACAACTACAGGCAGCTGACGCCGAAGGCGCCAAAACCAAGCTGATCGCCACCGATGGTGTCTTCTCCATGGATGGTGTGATCGCCGACCTAAAAGCGATTTGCGATCTGGCTGACCGCTACAATGCCCTGGTGATGGTCGACGACTCCCACGCGGTAGGCTTCCTCGGTGAACACGGCCGCGGCACCCACGAATACTGTGATGTCATCAATCGTATTGATATTATTACTGGCACTCTGGGCAAGGCCCTGGGCGGTGCTTCCGGCGGTTTCACCTCTGGCCGCAAGGAAATTATCGATCTGCTGCGCCAGCGCTCTCGCCCCTACCTGTTCTCCAACTCAGTAGCCCCGGCTATTGTCACTGCCTCCCTGAAAGTGCTCGATATGCTAATGGAAGGTGGCGAACTGCGGGAGCAGTTACGCGAAAACTCTGCGTATTTCCGCAAGCGTATGTCCGAAGCCGGCTTCACCCTGGCAGGTGCCGACCATCCAATTATTCCGGTCATGATCGGCGATGCCGCCCTGGCTCAGAAAATGGCAGACAAGATGCTGGAGCACGGTATCTATGTAGTGGGCTTCTTCTATCCGGTAGTTCCTAAAGGCCAAGCCCGTATTCGCACCCAGATGTCTGCGGCACACACCCGCGAGCAGTTAGACCAGTGCATTGATGCCTTCATTGAAGTGGGCCGCGAGCTGAAAATTATTTAATTCCCAAATAATCGCGACGCCGTCTAACAACGGATCAATCCCGTTGCCAGATGGTGCCGCGCCTTTTTTTTGTAGTTTTAATGACAATGAAAGCACTTTCTAAACTGAAGTCCGAAGTGGGTATTTGGCTTACCGATGTGGAAATCCCAGAGCCAGGCCACAACGATCTACTGATCAAAATCCACAAAACCGCTATCTGCGGCACCGACATGCATATTTATAACTGGGATGAGTGGTCGCAAAAAACCATCCCGGTACCCATGGTAGTGGGACACGAATATGTGGGTGAAGTAGTCGGTATAGGCGAGGAAGTCGCCGGTTTTGAAGTGGGCGACCGCGTTTCCGGCGAAGGGCATATCACTTGTGGCCACTGTCGCAACTGCCGCGCAGGCCGCCGCCACCTTTGCCGCAACACTTACGGTGTTGGTGTAGACCGCCAGGGCGCTTTTGCCGAATACCTGGTTATTCCGGCATTAAACGCTTTTAAAATTCCAGACAACATCTCCGATGAGCTGGCCTCCATTTTTGACCCCCTCGGTAACGCCGTACACACCGCCCTCTCTTTCGATCTGGTGGGCGAAGATGTATTGATCACCGGCGCCGGTCCTATCGGCATTATGGCCGCAGCAGTCGCAAAACATGTTGGCGCACGCCATGTGGTCATCACTGATATCAACGAATATCGCCTGGATCTGGCCCGTAAGATGGGGGCCACCCGTGCCGTGAATGTCTCCAAGGAAAACCTTAAAGATGTGATGACAGAATTGGGCATGAGCGAAGGCTTCGATGTGGGCTTGGAAATGTCCGGGGTTCCCGTTGCCTTCCGCGATATGCTCGAGGCAATGAACCACGGTGGCAAGATCGCCATGCTCGGTATTCCCGCCGGCGAAATGGCTATTGACTGGAGCCAGGTCATCTTCAAAGGTTTGATCATAAAAGGGATCTACGGCCGCGAAATGTTCGAAACCTGGTACAAGATGGCCAGCCTGATTCAATCCGGTCTGGACCTGACCCCGATTATTACCCACCAGTTCCCAATCGACGATTTCCAGAAAGGCTTCGACACCATGGGCTCTGGTGAGTCCGGCAAAGTGATCCTCAACTGGCAATAACTATTGCTCTTGGCCGTGGATAACTCCACGGCCTTACCTCCCGCTTTCCCCTCTACTAATAGATTTTTTGCCCAGCTCTTCCTCTTTTTGTATCTTGTAATGCTCGCAGCTGAAACAGCTGTATTGATAAATAAGATCTGATGAATTAGACCTATAGATGCAAAAGGAATTTTCGGCGATTTGGCGTAGCCCAAAACACAGTGGCATAGAACTATTTCATGCACACTTTCGCAGTTTTGCCTTTAATAAACATTGGCACGATGAATTAGCCATTGGCATTATCCAGGCAGGCGCGGAGAAATTAGATTATCGCGGGCAAAGTAATATCATCCCCCAGGGGAACATTGTCGCCATTAACCCCGGTGAAATACATACAGGTTACAGCGGTAGCGAGCAAGGCTGGCATTACCGGATGTTTTATTTTGATACAAAGCTGGTTACACAAATATTGCGGCAACATAGTAGCCCTGGTAAAACCCCGATGCCTTTCCTTAAGGGCCCTATTATTCATGATCCTGAGCTTTTCAAGCTACTCTTTCAACTTCACTGTAGCCTGAATGGTACTCACTTACCGCTTGCCGTAGATAGCCTTTTAACGTTGGCGCTTACCAAGCTATTCGCCAATCATGGCGACCAGAACCTCAGCCCTCGAAATACAAAAGATATCTCAGCCGCAATAAAAATCCGCAACTATTTGTGTGATCACTGGCAATACAACGTAACGCTTGAGCAACTATGTCAGCTCACGGAAATGAGCCAATACCAATTAATCCGCTGCTTTAGCAAGCACTATGGTATAGCTCCCCATCAATTTTTGGTCCTTTACAAAATTCATCAGGCCCGCCTTTTGCTACAACAAGGACTAAATGCTGCCACAGTAGCATCCGAGTGTGGTTTCTTTGATCAAAGCCATATGAGTAGAAACTTCAAAAAGACTTTTGGTATTACTCCTGGGCGTTATCTAAAATCGATGTAGCGCAATTTTATACAAGATAGTAATAGCTTCTCTCTATAGACTCATCCCTCACCGCCAGTAAAGCTGTTTCCACAACCCTCAACTGGTAACTTCTGAATGTTTGGCATAGGTACGTCTTATGAGTATGAAATTTGTTCTCGCGTGGATGGCTGCTATGTTTCCGCTCATCTTTAGCCCTGGTCCTGCCAATATCACCTTCGCTGCAGCCGGTGCAAGCTTGGGTATCCGCAGGTCATTGCCACTAATGGCCGGAATAGATTTTATTTTTATTGTGAAAGGGTTCTTAGTTGGCTTTGGCTTAATGACTTGGTTAACCAACTACCCTGTTGCCTTAAGAGTACTTCAGGCTGGCGGTGTTATCTATTTAATCTATCTCGCTTATCATTTCGCCAAACCTAAGTCACCACTGAGCCAGGGTGAAGCGCCGAAGATTTCAATATGGAATGGAATGTTGATTCAAATTCTAAACGTTAAAGGCTGGATTATAACATTTACCATGTTTTCTATCTTTGCGCCCAACCTTCAGCACGAACCCACCACAACCATCCTATTACTAATCGCACTAATGACTATCCTTAATCTATCAACACACCTCTGCTGGATTGTATTCGGAAGTGCACTCGCAAAATTCGCTACTAATGATAGAAGCCAAAGAGTACAGGGAATGCTATTTTCTTTGAGCTTGCTCTTAGTGGCGTTATGGATAGCATTAGACAATCCAATTATGTTGATCTAAAAAATAGTGATTGGCAATTAAATGCTTTAGACACGAAAAACAACACTGGCTGGCATTGGCAACCTAGCAATATGCTCATAACATATCTAGTGAACCCGGCATCCTTTCTCTGCAAGTTAGCAGAAATTCAACATCTTCTCTTGAGGAAGTATTATGTGCCAAAATAGGTCCATATCATACATTCCAATTTGATAGCCTTTACAGCCCTGTTAGTATTGAAGGATTATACAAACTTCAAACAACTAAATCGTTGACTCAAAATTTCTAACCAATGTGGATATCAATCAAATGGGCTGGTCAATGAATGATCAATATCCTACTGAGCAACATCGATTTTTCAGTTAAGCAATTATAACCACTACAACCAATACAATGAATTTAACTTCCATTACCCATACACTTTTCACGCTTGGAACTTTTGCTGAAAGAAAAATATCGGGCCTAAAGCTCAAAAAAATTGAAATTGAAGAGGGGGAAATTAGTTACTTGCAGGGTGGGTCAGGTACACCGCTCGTTCTCTTACATGGTTTCGGGGCTGACAAAGATAACTGGGTTCGCTTAGCCAGATATTTAACCCCACACTTTCAGATCATTGCTCCCGATTTACCTGGATTTGGAGAGAGCTTTAAAGATCCAGATTTAAACTATGATGTCCTACCCCAAACTCAACGCCTGAACAGCTTTGTGAATGCAATGGGTTTAGAGCACTTTCACCTTGCGGGCAATTCAATGGGTGGATACATAGCTGGAAACTATGCTGTAGAGTTTCCAGAAAAGATAAATAGCTTATGGCTTTTAAACCCTCTTGGAGTGGAAAGTTCACCCAGCAGTCCAATGTTTGAGCAAATTTTACGCGATGAATTACCTGTTATTCTGTCCAAGAACAGAGAGGAGTATGAATCGCTATTAGATAATGTTTTCCACAAAAGACCTTTTATACCAGGCTTTGCAATATCAGAGCTATCAAAAATAGCTGAAAATAACTTTTCACTGTACCAAAAGATATTTAAAGACATTCATCAGATAAAAGATGGAAGTATCAAATTTTCATCTCCACTAGAGGGAAGATTAAAGGGCTTTTCCAAGCCTACTTTAATTACCTGGGGCGATAAGGATAGGATACTTCATCCTAGCGCAGGCACAATCCTATCAAGAGAAATTATTAACTCCCAACTACAGCTGATCAAAGACATTGGGCATTTACCAATGCTTGAATCTCCGAAAACTACAGCCGACCAGTTTATCTCATTCAAATCATCCCTGCCTGAAGCAGACTCTTACTAAAAGCCGCCATAACATAAATAGAAAAGCACAACAGCAAATAATAAACCTCAAATCACGACACAATTAAGCAGAAATATCATCAATATCTCTCAAACTTTTTTCCCAGATTACTCCTGTCCGATAATCAAACAGAAAACATCCAGTAGTTAAGCTCTAGATATCCAGCTTTCTTATTAAACGCCCGCTGGTAGTGCCTTGTACTAGCAAGGAAAAAAGTACTACACCAAAAACCATAGATTGGATAGTCCACCAGTAGGGCAATTCAACGGGAAGAGAAAGTACCAGGGCTACAGCAATCACTCCACGCAATCCCCCCCAACTCATCAGTAGTCGCCAAGACTTTGGAATTGGCGGACCTACGAAGCGCGTTAATGGTGCTACCAGCACCACCGACAGGGCCCGAGCGCCCAGTGCTGCGGCCGTGGCAATTAACATCGCCAACCATTGATGGGTAAACATTTCGAAAGTAATGACCAACCCCATGATCACAAAAATAATTGAAGTAAAGAGAAGCCCCAACCACTCCCAAGTGGTTTCTGCATCTACCAGATAGGTTTTCCTTTGTTTTCGCAAGCAGGCTCTAGCCACTATGGCACAGGTCATAACAGAAATAATGCCAGATACATGCAAAATGCTTTCTGCAAGGTAAAAGCTACCAAAAGCCACGATCACTAGAGTCATTAATGCTGCACTTGGTGTTCGTAAAAACAAAATAACCAGTGTTGTCAGCAACCCCAAGATCAAACCTACGGCAACGCCACCAAAGAATATCATGCAGAAATACAGCGTTACTGAACTAACACTCAGCGATGGAGCCTCAGCGCTTACACCTGCCCCCTGTACAATTGAGTAAGTGGCCAGCCCTAGGACCAGAGAATAAAGGACTACCGCTGCGGCATCATTAAATAAGCTTTCCCCTTCAACAAGAGAAAGTAAATCTTCCCCAGTTTTTTCTTGTCGCAACTTATTCACTACCGCTACGGGATCGGTAGCCGCCAGAATAGCTCCAGTCAACAATGCCGCTATCCAGGGAAATCCCGCAGGATGGCCAATTCCATAATAGGTAATTGCTGCAATCAGGAAGGCACAAATGACTAACCCTAAAGTCGAAAATAATAGAATCGGACCAATCCAGCGCTTTAAAATCCTTGGCTCAAGCTGCCAGGCAGACTCAAAAATTAGAACGGGCAAAATGACAAAAAAAACCAATTCCCTTAAGCTGGTTGCCCTCAACCCTGTATCATAATCGATTACCGGTAACAAAAAAGCAGCTAGAACACCAGCCAATAAGCAGCCTAGTGTATTATCAATTCTTAATATCCGGGAAATACCCAAACCAATAATTGCTGCCACAGCCAAATAGAGCCCTTGCCCTACAATGACAACCACATCATTCACAAGTTTACTCTCCAGTGGAATGTACTATCACCCATCTCCTCAGAAGGATACAACCTTGTGCCGTCATCTGTATAAAACTCTATGAAATTAACTCTTTCCCGCCAACTAATTAATAAATCCCTAAATGACCACAAAGCCTTGGCTACATATGATTTGATGATTTTGATCAACCTGTAAAAATTCCTAGCAATCACAATCTATTAGGATTAATAACTCATCAAAAATGCCGATGTAGTTCATAACTAATATTCATGCAACCGAACTACATCACAAGAATCTCTCACCCTGCCGGACAACATCACTCAATAGAAAGTCAGCACTAGTGCTGCTCAGAGGTTTGATGCTCCCCCGCTTAGAAAGTAAAATTTGGCCCCCAAAATCCGACCTGGCAGTCATCCTCTTAGAGTTAGTATCTTGGGAATGCCGCTCGAGAAAGAATGGCTCTAAGTACATATTTGAGCCCTACATTGGTGGAAGTTGTCGTATAGAAGACTACACAATCAGTATTCAGTATAGGAGAACGGGGGGGGAATGAACGGCAATATACTGATTTAAAAATAGAACAAACAAGGGTTCATCAGTTCAAACCTCATGAGGAACAAACAAGCTCTTGCAATAACTCCATATACTGATCAGCCATAGCTTTCGCACTATTTCTACTAATAAGTGGATCACAGTATCCAAAAACAAACACCCCATTTTGATTGGTAGTATAGGCAATCACCATCATAGGGTGGTGACCATGATTTTGAACAAGCATACCAGCAGCTATATCAAAATGTTTTAGTTCACCACACAACCCTCTCATACTACCTAAATTCGAAACGCAAATACCCGATGGAAATGACTCTATTTTATGGGAGTATTCATGTGCAGCTTGTATGATATCTTTTAGCCTGCAACTAGACTCAAAAATTAAACCTTTCAACTCTCTGGGGTTAAATCTATCATTCAAATTATTTTGTATTTCTATGGCCAAGTCCAAAACTCCCACACCAGAGTTGTGCGGCGAAACTTCCAAAGTTGTTATCGCGGTAAAGGCCCCGATAACATTTAAACCTATCTTTGGTTTACACAAACCACGTACATCCATTGGCAATACGATCTCTGTCCAGGGTCGATGATTGGCCAACTGTTGAGATGAAATAACTGCCAAAGCACTGTACAGCGCAGTAAAACCTACTTTTTTCTCTTTGATTAATAAGGCTAACTTTTCTACATCATCGAAACATAGAGTACGCAGGATTGCTCTACTTTGACGTCCCGCTAGGTCTGCGGTTTGTTCAACCGGCCATGAAAGATAGTCCTTACCTGGTAGAAGCAGATGATCACCACCACTGTACCCCGCTTCCTTAAGATATTTCTCTATAGGCTTATACAATGGCAACGACTTTAGCTCTAGATTTCCACCTTTATTCAAATATAAATCTAGATAAAAGAACAAGACCATTATTGATCTACCGTCAATAGCCGCATGATTTGCAACTATGGAAATCCATTCCACACACTGGTTATTACCAATGTAAAGAGTAATCATATAAGTATACTTTTCTATATCTATAATTTTTTTAGACTGCCTCATATACTCCAACTCAAAATTGAAACCATGATCAAGCACATAAATTTCTAAAGGTATTGAGCTAAAATCCACATTACATTGCCATTTGAAATTCGTCCCCAATTTAACCCTTGCTCTCAACATAGGATGCAATTGGTGTACCCAGGCCAGCCCGTCTTGCAGAGTCTTCACATTTAATGGTTGAAGTACCTTAATAAAGGAGACAATTTGAGTCCCCCCATGACACTCCCTGGCAAACTCGACCATCAAGGCCTCGACCGCACCTAACTCTCGTGAATATGGCTCTGATTGCATAGCTTCAATCCTGCACAGATGTAAATCACAAGTTAAGATGACTATTCAATTAGTATAGGAAAAGTAAATAGATTACTTAATGTCGACACATCCAAACGGATTTTTATTTAAAATTCTTTAAACAAAAAGAGACCGATATCCAAGGTGTAGTCAATATACCTGTAAACCCTTAAATCTATTCATCTACAATCAATAGCCTATCTAACCTCTACTGTCGGCAATCACCGCAAACTTGAGAAACCTTATACTCTGGAAACAACTCAAATGAGAGTAAAAAACTGGGTAACTCAGGAGTGCATCTATTAACTATAAACTTAGGAAGAACTGCTATACTTTTAAAGCAGCTTTATTCAACAGCATAACCATTGGAAATATCGGTAATTAACTCCATGTAAGTTTTCACATATTTAAGCGCACTCTCTTTACTGATAAGCGGCTCACAATAACCAAAAACAAAAACACCTTCCCCACCTAGAGCGTAAGTCACCAGCATTATGGGATGCGCCCCATGAGTTTGAACAGTCATAACCAAACCAAAATCAAAGAATTCCAATAAACCCGTATACCCAAACACATCCCCCACATTAGAAACACAAAGACCTGACGGGAAATAGTTTTTTTCAGAAGCATAATACTCAGCCAGATCTTCTATCTCTACGAGCCTATAATCGAGCTTCACAGGAGGCTCAAAAAAACTTTTACGCCTTAAACATAAACGAACTTTTTTTTGTATTAGCCGTGCAAGACTCAACAAATCGAGACTGGTATCTTCTGCCGATAAGGATAAAGTTATTGTAGCCGTACACTCTCCTACAACATCTTGGTCTATTTGAGATTTACACAAGTATTGGGCATTAATAGGTAACATTAATTCTGTCATGGGATGGAAGCTTGGTAACGATCTTGCAGCGAGGACAGCAATAGCACTATAGATTGAAGTGGTTTGAACATTCTCCTGTTTTGCAAGCAAACAAAAATGATCGTGCAGCTTTTTAGGGAGAAGCCGATAAATAGAGCACCCACTCCGAGAGGAAGCATGTTCAGCCTTTTCAACCGGCCATTTTACGATTTTACAATTATTATTGTAAACGGATAATTGTGGCTTTTTAAGCCCCTGCCTTGAGCTAATATATTCCACCATAGATTTATCCATTATGGAGGCGGAAAACTGGTTTTTTTGCTGCCCCCTCAAGAACCTATCCAAATCACGAATCAAAATTAATGCTGAACGTCCATCAATGGCAGCATGACTTACAACAAGAGCAACCCACATTACACATCCATGCTTATCGGTGTAAATCGTCAAGCGATAACTATATTTATCTAACTCAAGAATTTCATTTCCCAAGCGGTTAAACTCTGCTTGATAATCAAAAGAAGATGTATCGCTCTTAATCTCAGTAGGAATATCTCGGAATCCTACATCACAGAACCATTGAGCATAAGATTTTTTTTCCACACGAGAACGGAGCATTAGATGACGATTATGTAGGTATTCCATCCCCTCCATTAACTCTTCAACACCTATAGACTTGCATGCTCTGAAGAAGACAACCAGTTGTACTGCACCCTTAGACCTCTCGGTCAATTCTACAAAGAGAGCCTCCTGAGCCCCAAGCTTACGAAAAGGTTTTGTTTTTTCCATAGCAGACTCGCCCCTAAAGGGAGGTTACTGCCAATTAGTATAGAAAAGAAATAATATAAGGCTTAATCATAAATCAATATTCCCTCCCGGCTTCCCTATGTCATTGCGAACATCAATCTCACAGGGTTAGAAACTACAATCAATGAATATATGTAACGATATGGTCGCAAGAGATCCGGCTCACCAGTCGAGCCAAGCACCTTAGCTGTAAGGCGCTATTTTTCAAGAAATTGACTGTATAGCAGATAGATTGCGGAAGTTGCTAACAATGCCCCCATTACTCTATTAAATATTTTAATTCTCACTTCAGTCCCTAACACCAGCCTGATTCTATCCCCCATAAGAGCCCAGGCGGTTAATGACAAATAACAGACAAAAAAATAAATCCCCACAAAATAAAATAAACTGTTACTCTGAGGGCTTGAAAACAAGGCAACACCAGATACACAGGCAATCCATGCCTTTGGATTTAACCATTGCAGAAGAAACCCCTCATGGAAGCGCGGCAGGGTACGTTCAGCAACAGCTATCTCTTCCGTGGGCCCGCTGGCAATCTTGTACCCCAGATAGATGACATAGAGTGATCCAGCGATAGCAAGATACTGCAACACCTGCGGATAACGCTCCAGTACCTGGTAAAGTCCAAAGCCGATCATGGCAAGCAGTAAGGTAAATCCTATTGTCGCCCCAGATACAAATGGAATGGTACGAACAAAACCATACTGCACTCCAGATGAGACGATTACCATGTTTACAGGCCCGGGCGTAATCGACATAGTGAGAGAAAACCCAAACATCGCTAAGAACAAGGACATATTTACACTCGAATATTATTTAATTTATCATCTTAAAAGAATGATTATTATTGGGACGCAATCAAGATAAATAAGCGCTACTGAGAATGGCGAACCCTAAGAGAGTTACCCCAATTTAACTAAAGGAAATCAAGTTGAAAAGAATTATTCTCCTAGCAACCTTGCTCATGTGTACCAGCTTTCAATCACTCGCAGAGCCCACAGTCGAAGAACATATCACAGACTTCATTAATGAATTTTCTTCGAACAACATAAAAGGCTCCGCATCTCACTTCTTCACAGAATCACCTCACTTTATCTTTGGCCCACACATTTTAACCCCACAAGATTCAGCACAAGTAGAAGAAGTACTATCTAAGATACGTGATGGTCTAGCCAAGCGAGGTTATAAAAATTCTGAGATCCTTGAGTTTAAGTCTTTCTTTCAGAATGAGAATATGTCAGTTACAACAATACTGCTTAAACGATACACCTCAGAAAAACAGGTTCTGGATTATCAATGCAGTACTTATACACTGGCCAATACTGAAGAAGGGTGGAAAATCTTATCTTGGCTCCCTTCCGAGCTAGAAAGTAATGCAAAATGTTTTACCGATAAAAGTTAAACAATAAAACAGTAGTAGCCCCTAAAAAACCTAGAGGGAGTTAGAAATGAGATCTCATAGTGAAATCAGAGTGCTTCTTACAGAATTGTATCAAGTAATTTCTGGCCCAGAAGGATTCAAGCGCGACTGGAAAAAACAATTATCGCTATTCACACCTTACGCTAAAGTCATTCGAACCTCTTTAGATGGTGAAGGTAATCCCCAGGCGCTGGTCATGGATATCCAGGATTACCCTGAAAATTTTCAGAGGGTGGTTGGAGATGCCGCTTTTTATGAGGTAGAAATTCACAATATTATTGAGTCTTTCGGCAATATCGCTCACGCATTCAGTAGTTACGAAGCCTGGAGAGATAGTGATAAAACCCAGTTTATCAAGCGGGGGATAAACAGCATTCAACTTTATCACGATGGGCATTCATGGAAAATAGTCAATATGATTTGGGATGATGAGCGGCCCGGACTAACCATGCCACCTAAATATAACCCCGAGACCGAAAGTGTCTCGTAATCCCAAATTGGCCCCAGAATAATTGATATCTCGGCAATTAGATTCTTTAAGCTCAATAAAACCCTTTCGTATTGGAAACTGAGCAAATAATCTGTAGCCAGTTAGTAGAGAAACTCTACCAATTTTTGATATGACCAAGTGATGCCAGTTTCTGTCTGCGTAACACTGAGGCTCTTATCAATGGATGAGAACTTTATGGGGGGACGGCTCTCGCCTTGAAGGGTGAGGGCTATCTTAATGGGGAGAAGTTACCAGCTTCTACTGCAAGCTTCTCTTCCAGGCCCTTATTTCCTCGACATATAATTCGGGCTGTTCAAAAGCCGAAAAGTGCCCTCCTCGTTTCAAATGATTCCAATAACAAATGTTCTTATAACGCCCCTCAGCCCAAGAACGGGGTATTCTTACCATCTCCCCAGGATAAATACTGACTCCAGTAGGCAATTGCACTACCTTTTCCTGATCGGGGCCATAGGGGGCATCGAAGCTTTCCCAAAATAGTCGCGCAGAAGAGGCCGCTGTATTTGTCAGCCAATAAAGCATGATATTGTCTAGTAATTCATTCCTGGTAAAAATACTCTCCAAAGTTCCCTGGCAATTGCTCCATAAATGAAACTTCTCTAATATCCAGGCAGCCTGTCCTATGGGAGAATCCGCAAGACTATACCCCAGTGTTTGAGGGCGGGTGCTCTGTTCCTTGGCAAAACCGGAATCCCAACAATTGAAGAATCGTATTCCGGCCAGAGCCTCTTTCTCTTCCTCGCTGGGCCAATGCAAGGCTTCAGCGGTTGGCTCTTCCTTGGGATTATTGATATGAATAGCCCTGCACGCGCCCAGATTCTGTATGCCAATTTCAGTGGTCACCGACCGGCCCCAATCTCCCCCTTGAGCCAAGTACGATTGATACCCCAGGCGATGCATTAGGGTATCCCAGGCAGCGGCAATTCTTGGGATACCCCACCCCGTCGTTGCAGGCTTACCCGAAAAAGCGAAACCAGGGAGCGATGGGCATACCACATGGAAAGCCTCCTCAGCACTCCCCCCATATTGAGTCGGCTCAGTCAGGGGCCCTATCACTTTAAGAAATTCCACAAAAGAACTGGGCCAACCATGGGTTATTACGATTGGCGTGGCGCTTCTATGACTGCTTTTGACATGAATTAGATGAATTTCCAGGTCGTGAATGGTTGTTATGAACTGGTCATATTGATTCAGCCTCTGCTGAGTGGCATACCAGTCATAGTCATTTAGCCAATAATCACAGAAATCCTTAAGATAATTCAAAGGGATTCCCTGCGCCCATCCATCTACGGTTTCTGCCTCAGGCCAACGTGCCTCCCGTATCCTTCGGTGCATATCAGCCAGCTGAGATTCTTGTATATCAATCCTGAAAGGTTGGACCTGAGCCATTCGTAGATTCCATCTCCTGAGTGAGCTGACTAAGTAGCCGCGGATAGACAATTACAAAGATTGATTGGCCATTGCTTTGTACTGAACCAAAACCGTAAACTGTACAAACATACAGCACCCTAGTTCCAATGAAAAAAATAGAACCAGATAATCCTCAGTCCTTCCATAAAGGGCGCGGCGCAGCCAGTAATATCACTGGTCGTTTTGCCGAGCACATCAGTACACGGGAAAGCGATGGCTGGCAAACTGAGGCAGAACCCCTGGAGCGACTACTGACTACCGCCATTGAAGAGAAGGCCAAGTCGATTATCGCCACCAATCAATCGCCCGACATCCCCTTTACTCAGTCTATCAATCCTTACCGTGGCTGTGAGCATGGTTGTGTCTATTGCTACGCTAGACCATCTCACGCCTACATGGACCTTTCCCCTGGCCTTGACTTCGAAAGCAAGATCTTTTTTAAGGCTAACGCGCCCGTATTGTTGGAGCAGACGCTGCGCAAACCAAGCTACACCTGTAGTCCCATAGCACTAGGCGCGAATACAGACCCATATCAGCCTCTAGAGAAAGAGAAAGGCATAACCCAGGCATTGCTTACAGTAATGCAACAGTTTCGACAACCGGTCACCATTGTCACCAAGAGCCAGCTGATTTTACGGGATCTTCCCATCTTGGCTGAGATGGCACAGGACAACCTTGCTCAGGTGGCAATTAGTGTGACTACTCTGGAGAGGGATTTAAAAAGGAAATTGGAACCCCGCACAGCGGGGCCTTCTGCCCGCCTGCGCACTATCGAACAATTGAGCAAGGCTGGGATACCCACGGCCGTACTTGCAGCTCCAATGATCCCGGCACTTAATGACTGTGAGCTGGAAGCTATTTTGAAGGCCGGGCGGGATTCAGGTGCCGAGAGGGCGGCCTATATCCTCTTGCGACTACCCCATGAGGTGGCGCCACTTTTCCGTGAGTGGCTATCACTACATTACCCACAAAGGGCCGACCATGTAATGAGTCTGATACAACAGAGCCGCAGTGGGCGGGATTATCAAAGTGACTTTTCTCAACGTAGGACCGGTACTGGAGTTTTCGCTCAGTTATTACGGCAGCGGTTTATTGTCGCCATCAGAAAATTAGGGTTAAATCACCGGCGCCTATCGCTGGATTGCAGCCAATTTAAACCACCACCTTTAGCTGGCGAGCAGCAGAGCCTTTTTTAACTAAGCTTCGTTTTCAATTAGAGAGAAGACGAAAGAGCCCTACGCGGACAATTTTAAATGGATTCTTGGTTTTTGTATTTAATCCGCACTTCCAGCGGTACCCTCTATACGGGGATAACTAAAGATATTCAACGACGCTTTGCCGAGCACTGTGGTGGCGGGGCCAAAGGGGCCAAGGCCCTTCGCGGTAAAGGACCTCTCACACTTGAATATCAGGTAAAAACTCAGGATAAATCTTCTGCACTGAAATTGGAAATCGCCATCAAGAGGTGGCCCAAGCATAAAAAAGAAGCGCTTATTGCCGGCACAATGGCATTGCCTGATTTACCCAGCTAACCATCATTGTGCCCTCGTGAGCCCTAAGCGACTAGCGCCTGGTAAGCAGCCAAGCCACTTCCCTCGCTGGTACCAGCCCTTTTAAGCCACCTGGCACATCCCTTGAGGCCAGCATCTTCAGGTGGTAATCCGCATTGTAACGCTCAAAAATCTCCTGAGAGCTGATGGAGAAGGGGGGGCCCGCTAACTCAGACTGCTCATACTCAAAAGATATCAGTAATTGAGGGGCCACTTTTGTCATCGCCATCAAGTGCTGGGCATACACTGGGCGAATGTCTTGTGGCAACGCCACCAAGGCGGCACGATCATAGATACCATCAACTTCCTGTAGTATTTCCATATCCAGGTCGAAAATATCCCCTACATAAATATCAATATTACTAGCCTTATAGCGCTTAAGGTTGGCAATTTGCTCGACTTCTGGGGTTTTATCCATCTCTTGAAAAAGTTGCTCTACCGCCATTTCACTCAGCTCGGCACCAACGACTCGATAACCTCCAGAAAGCAACCAGGCGATATCACGGGTTTTGCCACATAGTGGAACAAATACTCTATCGCCTTTGGAGAGAGAAAGCTGTGAAAAGAACTCCGACAGTAAGGAATTACCAGAGGCTTCGTGGAAGGCTATATTATTTTTCTTCCACTTCTCATGCCAATATGTCGCTTCCATGTTGCACCCCCATGTGCATTTTAACGGTTATTTCTGATAACTCTGACGGATAATTCAGAGATCCTTCACACTCACTAAACCTAATATAAAAGGTATTCCAGTTCAGACTCTGCTTCAGGGCCTGAAGCCTCGGGATCAGTGAAAGCCAGTGCAGTTAAAAAAACAAAGGCTCCTGCAAATACGATGCTCTTCAACATTATCGATACCTCAGAACAATTCTTTCACAGATGTAATGGGAGTCCGGAGTACTCTCTCTTTCTTCAACAGCCACAAGTTATTTGCTTTTCGCCGATCCAGAGATAAAGAGTTTTCCCGGCCAGATAAAATCAACCAACCCCGCGACTATCGCGCCAAGTACAGCAGCAGTAATAAGCAGGAAATAACCATCTAAAGAGATCGGTTGCTGAGCTGTGAAAGCGATCAAGATACCAATCCCATAACTAATAATATTGCCAACCCCAGTAACCAAACCCATTGCCCAGGCCCCAATGGCCGATAATAATAAGGCCGTGGGTAAAGCTAACCATGGTTGTTCCAGTTGCCACCCTGCAGTTCCCACAATTGCGACCAATCCTAGCCCAAGCCCTGTAACTGCACAGGCCAGGTTATAGCCACCGGAACGCAAGCTGCCGCCTCTGGCAAAATAGGTAACAGCACCCAGGGCCGCCACCCAGCTGGGCACACCAACAAGCTGGGCTGCCACAATCGCCAAAGAGGCACTCAGAAAAATCCGCAACCCAGTAAAAAGACGTTCCTGAGATTGCCCGTTACTATGTTCGAGACTTTCAGTTACGCTATTCATTACTTTCTCTCAATCTCCACTGCACGCATTAATGACTGGCAATTCCTTGCCTAAATGCTTTCTACGCCACGCTGACTACTGATAACAATAAGTGGAGGAGCTATAGTCATCCCTCCATTAAGTGTATTTTCTCGCGTCTTTTGAATTTGCGGGTAGCAGACTTCTTCCGCATCCTTGCCCAATCTTGCAATCGGTACAAACATGCGGCAAATTCAGGGAGTGGTTCTACCTACCCAAAGGGCGTTTTCTTAGTAGGTGATCAATAGAGGCCAATTGGGGAGATATGGGGATTACCAGGGGATTTCACTGCCATCATAATTATAAAATCGTCCACTCTTACCCTGACCCGCTTGCGTAAGCAGCTTCTTCAGGGCCGCCACACTTTGTGCCGTTGAAATCAGGGCACCGGGGCCCCCCATCGCAGTTTTTACCCAGCCCGGGTGCAATGCCATAACTGTGATTCCGCGATCATGGAGATCAATCGACAAGCTTTTAACGATCTGGTTGAGTGCTGTTTTGGAGCTTCGATAAATATAACCACCCCCAGAGCGGTTATCGGCGATACTGCCCACCTTGCTACTCATCATGGCTATCAGCTTGTAGTCGCTGGCCGCCACGTTATCGCAAAAAGTTTCCGCCATCATGTATGGTGCAATGGTGTTGGACTCCAATACGCGGCGCCATTCTTCCCGGTCCACTTTGCCAAAACCAGTGCCTTTTGGGCCGTAATATCCCGCATTATTGAGCAAGATATCGATAGGCTCCCCTTTCAAGGCCTTACCGAGAGCAATCATTTGCTCATAGTCGGTTACATCCAACTGGATGGGCTCTATCAGTGGGTATTTAGCCTGTAAGGCGTTGAGTTCATCGGCCTTTTTCAGATCTCTACAACAGGCAAATACACGCCATCCATCCTTGGCAAACTGGGCAGTCAACTCCAGACCTATGCCTCTATTACAACCGGTGATCATTATGGTGCCAGACATCGCCTCTCCTTCAGTGTTATTCTTGCGGATCGCGATCATAGCAACTGTAGAACAATGTACTACTCACCCGACAATCTACTTTGGTTATTACTATTAGCTACCGTGGCTTGGTATATCTGGGCCAATATGGCAGCAAAAGAACATGTCAGACGCGCTGCGACCAATCACTGCAAACAACTGGGAGTGCAACTTCTCGACGATACGGTTGTGCTGGTACGCACCCGCTTAAAGCGTAACCGTCGTGGCCAGATCAGCCTGCAACGCAGTTATGAGTTTGAATTTACTTCCACTGGAGAACATCGCTATTCCGGTGTAGCAATTCTCCACGGCCGCCGTATTGAGCAGCTACAGCTGTCTCCACACCATTTGAGTTAACTTGGTATTTGTTGATGAAACCCGGCCTTTATCGCCACTACAAAGGAAATCTTTACGAAGTCCTGCACACGGCCATCCATAGCGAAACAGAAGAGCTCCTGGTGATCTATCGCGCGCTCTACGGAAACTATATTGTTTCGGCTAGGCCTTACGCTATGTTTAGCGACACAGTCTCAGAGGATGGAAAAACATTCCCCCGCTTTAAACTCGAAAAAGCCTTCGAAATGATGGATAACACCCACGTAAAAAAAGCGCCAGAATAAATAAATCCAATCAGTCTCCAATCCCTGTCTTGCGCCATTTAATGCCAGAGGGATAACCTCTCGTGTCAGACAGAAGCCGATATTAATCGATAAAATTTGGCGCCTGACAAACAAGCTTGATCCTCTCGGACAACCCGCTCTCGAACCCACAAGGAAAACCGGTGAACAACAAGAATATTATGATCTATGGCGCCTATGGTTACACTGGTGAGCTGATTGCCCGCCAAGCTGTAGCGCTGGGTTATCGCCCCATTCTAGCTGGTCGCAATGCTCAAAAATTACAGCCTCTGGCAGAAGCCCTTAATCTCCCGGCCATGGCCATCGACTTGGGTAATACGGAAGTCTTGGAACGCAGCTTGCGAGACGTTTATCTGGTTATCCACTGCGCCGGTCCATTTTCTGCTACCGCTGAATCCATGATGAGGGCCTGCCTCAACACCCGTACCCACTACCAGGATATCACTGGTGAAATTTCCGTTTATGAGACCGCACATCGTCTTGATGATGAAGCCAAAGCCAAGGGCGTCGTACTTTGCCCTGGTGCGGGATTCGATGTCATTCCTACTGATTGCCTCGCTGCCGCATTACACCAAGCTCTGCCGTCAGCCACGCACCTGGCGCTTGGCTTCGACTCGGAGTCGAGTTTAAGCCCCGGTACAGCCAAGACCTCTATCGAAAGCCTCGGTATGGGAGGCGCCATTCGGCGCAATGGCAAAATCGAAACCATTGGCCATGGGCAGCTTACTCGCACCATCGATTTTGGCCGAGGTGAAAAGTTTGCTGTCGCAATTCCCTGGGGTGATATCTCTACTGCCTTCCACTCAACCGGTATCCAAAATATTGAGGCCTACATCCCCATGAGCCCGGCAAGGGCAAAGAAGCTAAAGCGCCTGAATGGATTTCGTTGGCTGCTTCGTACCCAGTGGCTACAAAACTGGCTGAAAGCAAAAGTGAGCAAGTCTGTTCGAGGCCCCAGTGAAGAGCGTCGTGCCGGCCAGAAAACCTGGGTTTGGGGAGAAGTGCGCAATGACCGTCGCGGTGAGCGTAAAGTTGGCCGACTCACCACCGCCAACGGCTACGATGTCACCGTCTCTGGTTCCCTGGCAATCATGCAATATCTCCTCGACTATCAGGGCGAGGGGGGCTATTTCACGCCATCAAAACTCTGCGGCTATAAGCTGGTGGAGGATCTACACGGCTCTGGAACGATCGAAATCAAGCCGGCCTAGCCACTATTCTCAAAACCTTTCTGCTTTTTTCTAACGGGCAAATCATGGAGCCGCGGACAGCTGCTCCGACTCTCTTTCCAGTCATTCCTTTCTTAGCGCCTTATTCACCTATCCTGGATCAATTTTCTGCCAAGCTTTTAAAAGCGGTATATAGGCGTAAATAACATCTATTTTGAGATTTCACTATTACGACATCATTTGGTCAACTCCGTGCAATAATCAATTTTTAAGTTTGCGGCATGCGAGACTTATCCATGAATTTGAAGAGTATTGATGTGTCCCTGGTTCTGTATCTTACGGAACGGGCGTCACGTCCCACTTCACGCAGACGGTACCTTTGGCTATCCAAATCTGGAGATGGCTGGCTCACCGTCGCCGTACTCCTCAGTTATATTATTTCCAACGCCGCCACTCAGCTTTTTATTGCCGCATTCTCTGGCTTGGCGGTAGAGCGTTCTCTCTATTGGACAATCAAAAACACGACCCGCCGCAGGCGTCCACCTCAGGCTATCCCCGGTATACGCCCGATTATTATCGCCCATGACCGTTTCAGCCTGCCCTCGGGGCATACCTCTGCAGCCTTTCTTTTTATTACATTTATGACTCAGCAAGTCAGCCCAATGTGGGGGTTAGGCTATATCTGGGCGACCGGGGTGGGCGCCGCCCGTGTAGGCCTGGGGGTACATTTCCCTTCTGATATTTTCGCCGGTGCCCTTCTCGGTTCATGTGTCGCATTAGCCTCTGGTGCCGTCCTTTTATGAAAATACTCTATGGCGTTCAGGCCACCGGCAATGGACATATTGCCCGTTCACGCACATTGGCAAAGGCATTGCAACAATACCCAGAACTTGAAATCCAATGGCTGTTTTCAGGTCGACCAAAGGAAAACCTGTTTGGCATGGAATTGTTTGGCGACTATTGGTGGCGGGAGGGAATGACCATTGTCCACAGTGAGGGGCGCCTTAGAAGCTTGGCCACGGTTGCCCAGGCTAAATTGCGCCAATTAATCCAGGATGTCCGCAAACTGCCAGTTAGCGAATACGACCTAATCATCAGTGACTATGAACCTGTCACCGCCTGGGCGGCGAAAATGCGCAAAAAGCCCAGTGTGGGTATCGGTCACCAATACGCTTTTTTACACTCGATTCCCATGCCCAGGTATAACTGGCCTTTTCATACCGTTTTACGTATCTTTGCTCCCACAAAAAAAAGCCTGGGTTTGCACTGGCATCACTTTGGCAACCCCATATTACCGCCCATAGTCCCCCCTCAACCCAAACCCGTGAGTGACACAGAAGATTACATTCTGGTCTACTTGCCCTTTGAACACCCAATACCCATGCTGGAGGAACTGGCCAAAGTAGAACGGCAATTTATTGTTTACGGTGTGCCAGAAAATCTGCCCACGGCAAACAATATCCAGATAAAGTCGCCTTCCACACTAGGATTCCAACAGGACTTGGTCAATGCCCGTGCAGTAATCTGTAACAGTGGTTTTGAATTACTGGCAGAGACCCTGGCTCAAGGCAAACCCATCCTAAGCCGACCACTGGCCTATCAATTTGAACAGGAAGCCAATGCCCAAGCACTGGAACAACTAAAGCTGGCGAAGATCGTACGCTCCATAGATGCCAATAGTATTCACACCTGGTTGCAGGAGGGGCCAAAATCTGTACGTATCCAATGGCCAGATGTCGCACAAGCTATTGCTGCCTGGATAGCACAGGGCTGTAAGCAAGACCCCGCAGATCTCGCCCGCAGTTTATGGCGACAAGTGACCCCCCGCCCCACCGAAGGGACTGTACCCACCTACCAGAACGCTACCGACTAACCCTTCTTTTTTTGCGCTATCCGCAGTTGTAAAGACCATTGCCAGTCTATGGCCCACGGCCTTCTACCACCATATCGCCAAGCGCATTCACACAAAAAGTCATTGCCCAATTTTGAGCCTCAGCGTTTACTTATCTGCCATTCAATCACCAACTAGACATTTATTTATCCAGCACTTAAAAAATATTTGATCAGCACGGCACGAGTGTCTATCTCCAGCAATAGTGCAGTGGATTTGAAATTTTTGTAGTCGGACTAATATGTACATTTGCTCCATAAAAAAAATAATGAGGTAAGCATGACTAATTCATTGCTCAACGACCGTGATACCGAATTTCTACTCTATGAATTTCTCGATACCGAAGCGCTGCTACAGCGACCACGTTACAAGGAGCATTCCAGGGAAGTTTTCGATGCAACACTGAAAACCGCACGCACTATTGCCGAAAAATTTTTCGCCAACCACAATGCCAAGGGCGATGCCAATGAGCCCAACTTTGATGGCGAAAAAATACAGATGATCGCAGAGACCAAACAATCTTGGGATGCCCTCTCGGAGGCCGGTTTTCTCGCGGGGCATTGCAATTTTGATGAAGGCGGCATGCAGCTGCCCAAAGCGATAATCAGCACGGCCCTTGGCTATGTTAGTGCCGCAAATATTGCCAGCGCTTGCTACCCCTTCCTGACTATTGCCGCCGCCAACCTACTGCGCTCATTTGCCAGCGACAGCCTAAAGGCACAGTTTTTGCCGCAGATGCTCGATGGCCGCTTCGCCGGCACTATGGCCCTCACAGAGCCCGATCAGGGCTCAGCTCTGGCCGATATCCGCACCAGTGCCGAACAGGCTGAAGATGGCAGCTACCGTATTCGCGGACAAAAGATGTATATCTCCGGTGGCGACCAGTCTCTGACAGAAAATATCGTTCATCTGGTATTGGCAAAAATCAAGGGTGCCCCCGCCGGCGTTAAGGGAATATCCCTATTTTTAGTGCCTAAAATGCTCCTTGATGAAAACGGCCAGGTAGCCCAGCCCAACGATGTAAAACTGGCGGGATTGCTGCATAAAATGGGCTTTCGCAACACGACCTCTACAGTATTGAGCTTTGGTGAGGATCAGGGCGCAGTGGGCTACCTGATCGGTGAGCCTCACCAGGGGCTCAAATATATGTTCCAGATGATGAATGAAGCTCGGATCAGTGTCGGCGCAGGGGCCTCTATTCTGGGCTATCAGGGCTATGCCTACTCCCTGCAGTATGCCAAGGACCGCCCCCAGGGACGCCTGCCTTCCAACCAGGACCCCAGCGCCAAGCAAGTACCCATTATTCAACATGCAGACATTCGCCGTATGCTGCTGATGCAAAAGGCCTATGCCGAGGGTGGCCTGGGCTTAAGTATGTACGCCACTTCTCTTTATGAAGACCAGCACAGCGCACCCACGGAAGAAGAGAGCCAGCTGGCAGCCACTCTGTTAGACCTGATTACTCCGGTAGTGAAATCCTGGCCCTCCAAATACTGCCTAAAAGCCAATGAACTGGCCATCCAGGTACTCGGCGGCGCCGGTTATATTCGGGAATTCCCCCTGGAACAGCTTTATCGGGATAATCGCCTGAACGCCATCCACGAGGGCACTGAAGGTATCCACGCCCTCGATCTACTCGCGCGCAAAGTGCCCAGCAAAAATTTCCAGGCCTACCAGCTGCTGCAAACGGAAATCCGCAAAACGGTATTGGAAGCACGGCAGAAAGAGAGCTTGGTTAGCATGGCCGATACCCTGGAGGAATCCTTGCAAAAGCTCGACGAAACGGGCATGGCCCTGTTTACGCAATTACAGGAGGATGTGGATCGCGGGCTCAGTAATGCCACTCTCTACCTGGATGTTTTCGGCTGCATTATGGTGGCCTGGATCTGGCTGCGACAGGCGGTTATCGCCGCGAATGCCCTGGAAGGAACTACCAGCGAGGAAGATGGCAATTTTTACCGTGGCAAGTTGCACACCGCCCTCTTTTATTTTGAATGGGAACTACCCAATATCCAGCCGCAAATAAGCCTGCTGCAAAGTGGCAATAACCTGCCGTTCGATATGCGAGTCGATTGGTTTTAGCGAGTGACGATCCGGAGGGGCCACGTAGTAACTACAGCAGTACAGTAATTTCCGTGCCCCCTTTGGGAAGAGATTCAGCGCTGATTTGCCCCTGGTAACTCTCAACAATGTCCACCACAACAGCCAGGCCAATACCCTGGCCAGGCTGCTGCTGGTCGGCACGTACTCCGCGCTGGGTTACTTCGCGCCATTTGTCGCTATCTAGGCCGGGCCCATTATCAGCGACCCGGATAGAGAGCTTGCGCCCCTCCTCGGGGTTCTCAATAACAACTCGAACCTGGCCGGCACCGTACTTGTAAGCATTATCGAGCAGGTTGCCAAGCAGCTCCATCAAATCGCCCTCATCCCCATAGAACAGGGCGTTCTCAGTACACTCCCTTCGCACTTCACAGGGCCTGCTGCGATAGACTTTTTCCAGGGCATCCAGGATTTTTTCCAGAAGTGGCGCCACGGCAATACCGCGCAGGATAGACTTAGGGGAGCTGGCTACCGCGCGCTGAAGTTGGTAGCTAATAATACTGTCCATACGCTGTACTTGATCCGCAAGGGTTTTTCCGGCGGCATCGGGGTCCTTTTCCAGGCTCAACCCTTTGAGTACCGCCAGTGGCGTTTTCAGACTGTGGGCCAGGTCCGCCAAGGTATGGCGGGTCTTCTCACGCTGACGCCGCTCATTTTCAATCAACAGGTTCAGGTTGTCGGTAAGCGGGCGCAACTCCAGCGGGAAGTTTCCCTCCAGGCGATCGCTGCCACCCTGCTGCATATCGCGCAGGGCCTGCGCCAGTGCGCTTAACGGCGCAAATCCCCAGCGCAATACCAGCCATTGAGCCAAGACCAGCAACAGCGCCGCCACCCCCAGCCACTGCCAGATGGTCGAACGGAACTGCCCGACCTGTGCCTGTAGCGGCGCCGCATCCTCCAGCACTACAAAGGTGAAAGGGTGCTCATTTTCCAGACCCCAAGCCACTCCCTGGCGGAAGCTGCTGTAATTGGCATCGCCACCTGGCAGGGAAATACGCATAAAAGACTGCTGCCCTTGCGGCAGCGGGGAAAATTCCACCTCTGGCATTGCCAGGGCCGATTCAGAACGCCAAATTACCCGCCCTTGCCCATCCAAAACTGCGCCAATCAGGCCGGAATCTGGCTGGTTGAAGCGCTGTTCGGGCAGTTCGGGCGGCAGCACCAGACTCTCGCCCTCAGGTTCCGCCAGTGCCAACAGGGTGTAGATATAAAGCTGCAGCTCGCGCTGTTTAGCCTCATTCAAAGAGGTGCGATAAGCGTGCTCCAGCACCCCGGAAATCAACAGCACAAATGCCACCAGCACCAGGCTGGTAACTAGTGCCAGGCGGCCTTTTAGAGAATTCAGCCAAAAGGAAAACAGTTGCATTACAAATCAGGGTCAACTGGGAGCCATAAAGCGGTATCCGCGGCCACGCAGGGTTTCGATGGGCTTAAGCTGTGCCGCCGCATCAAATTTCTTGCGCAGGCGCCCGATAAACACTTCGATCACATTGCTATCCCGGTCGCAGTCCTGTTCATAGATATGTTCGGTGAGGGTGGTCTTGGAGACTACTTCATCCGGGTGCAGCATCAGGTATTCGAGCACCTTGTATTCAAAAGAGGTCAACTCCAGTTCGGTATCGTTGACTGTGACCCGCTGAGAGCTGGTATCCAGCAGTATCGGGCCCGCTTTGATCGTGGGTGAAGAAAACCCGGCGGAGCGCCGCACCAGCGCATTCAATCTCGCCAGTAACTCCTCGGTGTGGAAGGGCTTTACCAGATAGTCGTCACCACCAGCTTCCAAGCCGGCCACACGCTCCTGCCAGTGGCCGCGAGCGGTGAGAATCAGGATAGGGAAATGCTTGTCTTCGCCACGCAGTGTCTGAATCACCTGAATGCCATCCATTTTTGGCAGCCCCAGATCCATAACCGCAACATCGTAAGGATATTCACGCCCCAGGTAGAGCGCTTCTTCTCCATCCGGCGCCTCATCTACGGTATAGCCAGCGCCGCGCAGTGATTCTGCCAGCTGCTGGCGCAGTAAAACTTCATCTTCGACTAATAGTGCGCGCATATTCTTTCCCTTGTACTGCGAGTCTGTGGTAGCGGTTGATTAACGGGAGATCCTACCGCTCTTCTTGTCCACAAAAACTACATAGACCTGACTCTTATCGGACAGCCCCTTTACCCGGTAGACCACCTGGCCTTGTTTGCGGGTTTCAGAGACCGATAATATTTTGCCGCCAAAACGCCGTTTCACAATCGAAGCGGCCTTTTCCCGGGAAACACCCCCATCCTGTACCCAGCGGAACTCATGCCGGAAGTTTTCCCTCTGCGGAGCCGGCCCACCCTGCCAGGAGGCAGCACATAGACCGGGAAACAAAACGATAAGGAAAAGAAAATGCCGAATAAAAGTGCGGCTCGATTTCACTGTGCGGCTCCTGTGGATGTCCTGGTTTTCCACCTTTTACTATTTCGACCGCCTTCCGCCGGCTCAAGGCGCCGGCGAGACTGCGACACGAACCCGGATTCTCTCGCCCGGGTGGTAATCTGTACGAGTCAGATAAACCTGACCATTATACCGATAGCGCACATCGTATCCGACTAATTCCCGCTGTGTACTGAACTCGTCGACAACCTGGCAACGAGATTCAGTGGCGTAATAAGTTGGGGCGTTGGCCCGACTGATCTGGTTACCCACCAGCGCTCCCACCAGTGCGCCCGCAACAGTGGCTCCAGCCCGTTGGCCGTGATGGTGGTGATAGCGACCATGATGACCGCCACGTCCCAAGCTGTTGCCAACAGCGGCACCGATCAGCCCGCCAACCACAGTACCCGCCGGAGAAGCGGGCTCCCGGTAGGCCACCGGCTCATCCCGGCAGTAAGTGCGCGGGTTACGGACCTGAATATCGGTGTAAACGGGAGTAACCTCGGTGACGCGGGCAAAGTCGTAGCTATCCGCACCGTAGGGGTCTGTGTAGCCATTGGGGCCCGCTTTGGCGGTAGCACTCAAGGCCACCAGCGCGGCGACTGCCGCGCCAGCGATAAACTGCTTGAAGAGTTGCACAATCGATCTCCCGTTATTCATCAACGGGAGCCAGAGTAGTCAAATTCATCTGAATAGACGCTGAATTACACCTGAGGTGGTAAGAAATATCAGGTTCTCTCCGTTTCCTCTCGCCTCTGCCGCCGCCGCTCCTGTCTCTCCCTGCGGCGCCGTTCCCGCTGGTTCCGCCTTTCCCGATTCTCCGTACGGCCGCGCTTATCCTTCTCCCATTGTTCCCGCAACTGTTTGCGCTGCTGGGGAGGCATCTGACGGAAGCGCTTGCGCGCCTCGCGAATACGCTGACGCTCCTCCTCGGGTAGGTCCATAAAGCGGCGATAAGAGTCCCGCAACTGGGCGCGCCGCTCCCTGGGTATACCCTGCCAGCGCTTATACTGTTGACGCGCTTCTTGGCGCTGCTCGGGGTTCATTTCACTCCAGCGCCTGGCCCCGCGTAACAATTGTTCCCGTCGATCTTCACTCAGTTGTGACCAGCGCGTCTCAAAATTCTGTAAAAGTCGGCGCTCACTGTCACTGAGACTCTGCCAATCCTGTGCCTGGGAAATATTCACAAAGAGCGATAAATACACGGCGGCCAGCCAACCACACAATATGGTTCTTCGCTCACTCATCGCTCAGCTCCTCGTGGGTCTCCCCTCCCCCGGTATTTGGTCTGCCTGTTATGGCTGGTTTTTCCGGCTTGGGCAACAACATCTCCAGCGCTTCCGGCGCTTGTATATCTCCCTGCTCATCGGCCCACTCCCCGACAAACATCAGGAAGTCCTCATCCAGTGGCTGCAGATCCTGCGCCAGTAGCGGGGCTGTAAAAAAGAGCACCGTATAGAAAAGGCCTTTAGCGATACTTTTCTTAGTAAAAAGCACTTTTTCATCACTAGGAGGATTGCCCATTCAACTCTTCCGCCAACCACTGGTAGAACTCCATATCCTCAACCATTTCGACATCCATTTCCTCATATAAATACCAGTCAGTGGCACTCAGCAATTCGGTAGCGGCCTGCTCGCTGGATACAGGCCAAAACAGCAATAACAACAATGATGCACAAGCGCCAGTGAAAACTAGCCAGCCGGGAGAGTCGCGATAATACGATTTCTTTGCCGCCACTGCGCGTTGTCTGGCTGCAGCAAGCCGCGACAGAGTCTTTGTATCAATATCACGCTCCCGCCGGGCAACTGCATGCTGCGCAGCTTTCTTTAATGAATCACTCTGCACGGCTGGATTTTCTTGCCGACTATTCATTGCGTTGCCTCTAGTTGGAATGCCTCTAGATGGTTGCGCAAACTGCGCATAGCTCTTGATAAATGGGTCTTAACACTCCCCTGACTGCAGGACATTGCCCGCGCAGTCTCGGCAACATCGAATTCCTCGACACAGCGCAGCAGGAAGGCCTGCTGTTGGCGCAGGGGCAACTTGGCCACAGCACTATCGATGGCTTCCAATAGGCGTTCGCCAGCAAGGACCTTATCCGGGGTGGGATTATGGCTATCGACCCATTCCAGCGGCGCTGGATCTAGCTCATCGCTGTTTGCCGGTAGCTTTTCCCGAAATAGTTGCCAGCGGGATAGCTTATTGTTACGCCGGTGCCAATCGGTAATCCGGTTATTGAGAATAGTGAAAAACAGCGGCCGCCACTCGGCCCGATCGCGGCCACTATATTTCCTCACCAACGCCAACATGGAATCCTGCACGATATCCAGTGCATCATCCCGATTGCCAACAGCGTAATTCGCCATGGTGAATGCCCGTTTCTCCACCTGGGCGAGGAACTGATTCATAGAAACCGGCTGAAGTCCTTGCGCACAGAATACTCTTCCAGATTCTTTTTATTGATTTTGAAGTCGTCATACAAAGACTTCGCCCGCACTTTTTTATTTAAGCCACCCCAGTTCTCGGGATCATCCCTCTTCACGCTTGCGGGCCTTGGCACGTCGATCCATACGGCGATCTGTGCGCTCTCCTTTTTTATCTAGCCGGTTATTAATTTTTGCACCCTTGTTATCCAAGCGTTCGTTAATTTGCTCGCCTTTCTGGTCAAGCCGGTTGTCGATACGGTCCCCTTTGCGGTCTAGTCGCTCAGCCAATTTATCATTGCCATTAGCAGCAGCCTGCTCAGCTCTTTGATCCAAGCGTTCATTGATGCGATCACCCTTGTTATCGAGGCGCTCTTCAACATGATCTCCCTTTTGATCCAATCTCGCCTCTATGCGATCGCCTTTTTGATCGAGACGATCTTCAACATGGTCACCGTGGTCATGCGGTTCGCTCTCATCGCTCTGCGCATAAAGGGAGTAAGGAAAAGCCAGGCCAATAGTCAACAGCGAGAGTCCAATCAGTTTTTTCATAAATCACTCCAGATCCATTTGAGGAAAACCAATAAGGTTTAAACTGCACTGATTAGAACGCTCTACTGGATCAGAGGTTGACAAGAGATTTTATTTTTTCAGGTGCTTATTCCATAGGCCTGCGACTCTTACTTATCCTTCTACGACCTCTGGACCGGGCACCTCATCCCCAAGCCAGCGCTGGGTCAAGGTACCCGCCGTCATAGCGCCATTCACATTGAGAGCAGTGCGCGCCATATCAATCAGCGGCTCCACAGAAATCAATAGCGCCGCGATGGTAACTGGCAAACCCATTGCCGGCAGCACCACCAGTGCGGCAAAAGTTGCCCCACCACCCACTCCAGCAATACCGAAGGAGCTGATTACCACCACTGCCAACAGGGTGCCCAACCACATTGGGTCCCACACGTTAATACCCATCGGCACCGCCACCATGGTGGCAAGCATCGCAGGATAAATTCCCGCGCAACCATTTTGACCAATAGTGGCACCGAAGGATGCAGAGAAGTTGGCAATAGCCGGTGAATTGCGCAGTTCATCTACCTGGGTTTCCACATTCAGAGGAATGGTGGCGGCACTGGAACGGGAGCTAAAGGCAAACACCAGCACCGGCCAGACCTTGGTGAAGTAGTGCAGTGGATTCACTCCATTTACCAACAGCAATAGACCATGCACCAAAAACATTAGGCCTATCGCACAGAAAGAAGCCACGACAAAACCAAACAGATTGGCAATATCCGCCCAGCTGGATTTGGCAATCAGTCCAGCGACCAGCGCCATAACTCCGTAGGGCGTGAATGCCATAACCAAACGCACCAACTTCATAATCCAGACTTGTGCGACATGCACAAAGCGCTCGATAGCGGCACCTTCCTGCGGAAACTCACGGCGTACAGCCAGGGCCGCAAGCCCCAATAGCACAGCAAAAATAACCACTGAAATTACAGAGGTGGAGCGGGCTCCGGTCAAATCCAGGAAAATATTGCGCGGAATAAAAGAGGTGATAATTTCGGGAATCGAGAGATCGCTGACCCGCCCAATTCGCTCATTGAGCACTTCTACCCTTGCCGCCTCACGGGTTCCTTCGACAAGACCCGCAGCAGAGAGCCCAAACAAATCGGCCATGGCCACACCTATCAGGGCCGCAATTGCAGTAGTGCCGAGTAAAACCCCCAGCACCGACACACTAATTTTACCCAGCGCCTGAGTGTGACTCACTTTTACCACTGCCACCAGAATAGAAGTGAGTACGAGTGGCATAACCAACATATACAATAGGTTTACATAGCTATCGCCCAACATCTCAATCCAGGGCAGAACCTCACCCGGAGCAACAGCCCAGTTACGCGATAGCTGTAGAAGCGCCCCAAAAGCCACACCCAGTAACAGCCCAGCAAACACACCAGGGGCAAGGGTGTCCCTGCCACGCTGCCAGCGGTACAAGCCAAACATTAAAACCACAAAACCGAGAAGCAGAACAAAAGCGCCGATGTGCATGGTATGAGAATCCCACCCTGGGCAAACTAAAAAAGTGGCGGCATGCTATCAGCGATATGCCAATGCCCTATAGTTACCTTGGTTATAGATACTTTGGTTATAGTTATATTGATTAATTTTTTTTAATTATCTTAGAGAGACAACTTTACTGGATAGCCACCTTTAAGTCCTCAGCAGTCTGAGGGCCAACCAGTGTTTTTATCCAGCGACCATCTTCACCAATCACTAAAGTTGTAGGCAGTACTTCAGGCCAGGGTTGCCCCCAGCGGCCATCTGGCTCTTGGGCCAACAGCGGAAATTCTATGCCCAGTTTCTGTGCCTGCTCTATTGCTGCAGGTATGGGCAAACCATCAAAATTAACCCCCACCACTACCACATCACTATTGGTTTGCGCCAACTCATTAAGTACCGGCACTTCTTCCCGACAGGGTTTGCACCACTCCGCCCAATAGTTGACCAGGACTATTTTCCCCTCGGTAACAACCGGCGCACCACTCACTGAGTGCAAACGGCTGTCACTCTCACAAGCGCTGATTACGCTTACCAAGAATAGAGAGGTTACTACCAGAGTTTTCTTCATTTTTTTTATTATCAGCAACATCATCCTGACCCTCCGCTTCCATAATTTCATTTTCTAAGTATTTTGGTATTTCCGTTTCACTGGCTTCGGCCTGCTCCTTTTCTAAGGCTGCGGTAAAAAGAGATCCAATTGTGATTCCCAGCTGTTCCCCGGCAGCCCCGCGCGCCTTGGCAAAACGACTCTCCACTTCGCTGTACCACTCGAACCCTTGTAAATCGCTTGTGTTACCACTGGGAATCCACTGAGGATTCAACCAACTGGAAAGCTCCATAAGCGATACGGCATTAAGATCGCGCAGTAGGACATAATCACTCCCGTCGGTCTGGGCAATCACCCGATGTGCTTGTAAAACGTCCCGCAAGCGGCGCCACTGGCCAAATTTAATTCCCAGCAATGAAATATCACGCTCGCGCAACGGTTTGCCATGCCATCCACCTTTAAACATTTGCCAGAGGACAATCAAAGTGGCGACCAGGTCTGAATGCTGACGGCCTTGGGTTGCAGCGCGATACACAGAAAGGGTTCGCACCAGTACACAGCCTGCCAGTACCAACATCCACATCATATAAATCCACAACAGGAACAAAGGCACAAAGGCAAAGGCCCCATAAATAGCCTGTACAGAACTGCGCGCAACGATGGCACCAAACAGGTATTTCATGATTTCAAAGGCAATTGAAGTGACCACCCCTCCCTCAATACCATGGCGCAGGGACACATAGCAGTTAGGCACAGCGACAAAAAGCAGGGTGAAAACAATCGTGGTGAAAATAAAAGGCAGCACTCGCAGCACCACAGCCATCATGCCGATACCCTCTTCCCCACCTAAAAACAGCTTCTGTGAGAGCAAGAAAGTACTGGCAGCAAGCCCTGCCCCTAATAAGATGGGCCCAAGACTGAGAATGGCCCAGTACAATAGAAAGCTCGAAACCCCACTGCGCCCACGGGATACATCCCAGATAGAATTAAAGGTGCCCTCAATGCTGCGCAGTGTAAGTCCCGAAGTTACCACCAGCATGGCAATACCCAACCCGGTCAGCCGCTGCGCCTGGGCGGAAAAACTGCTGATATATTCCTGAACCTCACGCCCACTTTGCGGCACAAAGTGGGAAAAAAGCTGTTCCTGCAAGCGAGTCTGCAGGCCGGCAAAGTCCGGGAACAGCGACAGCATCGCAAAACTCACTGTCACCAGCGGCACTATGGCGAACAGAGTCATATAAGTGAGAGCCGCCGCACTTTTTTGGCAGTTTTTCTCCACAAATAAAGACCATAAAGAGGTCGCAAAGCGCCGCCATTGAACGAGCCAGTCTTTCACGCTTGATTTCAATTTCATTCCCTGTGTGCGACCTCCGCCAAATGCTGCGAGTACTCGACTTGCGCCTTAGAATTCCGCTACGGTATTCGGTTAGAATACGCCAAACAGTAACAGGATACCGACATAATGTGGACGATCTACCACAACCCGCGCTGCTCAAAATCCCGTCAAACCCTGCAATTGCTGCAGGACAACGGTGTGGAACCGGAAGTGATTCTCTACCTGCAAAACCCTCCTTCTGCTGAAGAGCTAAACCAGGTACTGCAAAAACTCGGCATCCCTGCACGCGACCTGTTGCGCACCGGAGAGGAACCCTATAAGCAACTCAACCTGAAAGACGGGGACCTTGACGAAGCTCAGCTAATCAAGGCCATGGTAGAAAATCCCATCCTGATCCAGCGCCCGATCGTAGTAAGAGACGACAAAGCCACGATCGGCCGCCCACCAGAAAATGCCCTGGAGCTACTCTAAATGTCGCCCGAAAGCGAAGCCTATGTGCTGATTCTCTATTACAGCCGCAGCGGCGCCACTGCGCGCATGGCTGCTGAGCTAGCGCGGGGGGTGGAAGCCAGCGGTATCGCCGCGCGACTGCGCACCGTACCCGCAGTGTCTCCCGACACCGAGGCCAGTCTGGCCCCTGTGCCAAGTGAGGGCGCGCCCTACTGCACCCTCGACGACCTGCGTCAGTGTGCAGGCCTGTTGATGGGCAGCCCCACCCGCTTTGGCAATATGGCATCACCGCTGCGCTATTTTCTCGACCAGACCAGCGACATTTGGCTGGATGGCAGCCTCACTGGCAAACCGGCTGCGGTCTTTACCGCCACCGGCAGCCTACACGGTGGGCAAGAGACCACACTTACCTCAATGATGCTGCCACTTCTGCATCACGGCATGTTGATTGCTGGCATCCCCTACTCCGAAGCGGCCCTCATGCGGACCAGTACCGGCGGTACACCCTACGGCGCTTCTCACTGGAATAAAGGGCATACCAGCGACCTGAGCGAAGATGAAATCACCCTGTGCAGGGCGCTCGGTACACGTGTCGGCCAACTGGCCCAGACCCTAGCGGTTCCAGCTGCCAAATAAAGGATTCAACGTGAACGACACTATTCAGCGCAAACTACACATTGCGCTCCGTATCAATTGGTTTTGCTATATCGGTCTGCTGGTGCTGTTTGTGGTGCGTAACCTGTTTGTCGAGGGGGGCTCTCTCTCCCTTTGGCTGATTCAGACGGTACCGTTACTGCTGGTGCTGCCGGGCCTGATCAAGCAACGTTATCGCAGTTATCTCTGGCTCTGTTTTATTCTGCTTTTGTACATTACCACCAGCATTGTCGACGTAATGATGCCTACACGAGGCTGGGAGGATGGCCTAATGATGGTTTTGAGCCTTATCCTATTCTTTTCTGCAATGATGAGCAGTCGCTGGCATCGCATGCAGTAACCCCATGACGGAATTTCCGCCAATGGTTCCAGACACAAAGGCGTGGAAACATGCGCTTTCCACGCACTGAGGAGTTTTGAGGTTTGACTGATTCACCCCAGAAAAAAGGGTTTGCCCGAGGCTTTTTAGCTGCGATTGGCGGCTCCATCACTTGGTTACGACGAGTATTCACCAATATCGTCTTCCTGCTGATTTTGCTGTTTCTAGGTATCGCCATTTTCAGCAAGGACGAGCGTTTAGTGGTTCCACAGGGCGCGGCCCTGCGCGTAGCGCCCCATGGCTTTCTTGTGGATGAACTGGCCCAGCCCGCCACTTTACCGATTTTCCTGGGCGGCAACCGCGGCCCCGCAGAGGTGCGCGTCAAAGATCTGGTAGACGCTATCGACAATGCCGCCACGGATAAACGTATCTCCTCACTGGTGCTAGAGCTGGACCACATGGTGGGTGGCAGTCTCAGCAAGCTCGATGAAATAGGCGCTGCTCTACAACGCTTTAAAGCTGCGGACAAACCTATTTACGCTGTGGGTGACAACTTCACCCAACCCCAGTACTTCCTCGCCAGCCACGCAGATAAGGTCTACCTCAATCCTATGGGCTCAGTGATGCTCACCGGCTTCGGTGTTTATCGCAACTATTACAAGAGCGCCCTGGAGAAACTCAAAGTCAACTTCCATGTGTTCCGCGTGGGCGATTACAAAGACTTTATCGAGCCCTACACCCGTGACGATATGTCCCCCGCCTCGCGTGAAAACAACCAGCGCTGGCTGAATGAACTCTGGGGAGAATACAGCGAGCAGGTAACCGGCCTGCGCAACCTGCCCGCCGAGAGCATCGACCTGTTTATCAATGAATTGCCGCAAAAACTGCAACAGCATCAGGGCAGTTGGGCCGAAGCCGCACTGGCCAATAAACTCGTGGACCAGCTCGCCAGCCGCATTGAGGCAATGGAGGAGCTGAAAAAGACCATCGGCGAAGATGATAGTAAAAAGCGCGAGTACAAGTTTATTGACGCCCTCGCCTACTTGCGCAGCCATAAACTTGCCGAGGCAGCCAAGCCTATCCGGGAGTCCAAGAAAATTGGTCTGATTACCGCCAGTGGTTCTATTGTCGACGGCCAGGCACCTACCGGTCGCATCGGCAGTGAAAGTCTCGGCAAATTAATCCAACGCGCCCGAGAAAAAGAAGTGGATGCCCTGGTACTGCGTATCGACAGCGGCGGCGGCTCCGCCTTTGCTTCCGAGGCCATTCGCCAGGAGTTGCTGGCTACCCGTGAAGCAAAAATTCCAGTGGTGATTTCCATGGGCAGTCTCGCCGCTTCCGGTGGCTACTGGATCGCTACTGGCGGCGATCGCATCTGGGCCTCCCCGGCCACGCTCACCGGCTCTATCGGTGTATTTGGCGCCTTCCCGACGTTTGAGAACTCCCTCGAGCATATCGGTGTTTACACCGATGGCGTAGGTACCTCGGACCTGGCCGGCAGTATGCGCCTGGATCGCGCCCTGTCGCCAGCAGCAGCCAGCATTCTGCAGCAAGGGGTGGATAACACCTATGCACGCTTCCTACGTATTGTCGCAGAAGCCCGCGGCAGCACTCCCAAAGAGGTGCACAAAATTGCCCAGGGGCAGGTATGGACCGGCCGCGCCGCCAAGAAATTAGGATTGGTAGACGATCTCGGCAATCTCAGCGACGCCATCGCCGACGCCGCGCAGCTTGCTGAAATCGAAGAATACGACGTAGTAGAGATCCAGCGTGAACTGAGCCCCGGCGAAAAATTCCTGCGCGCTTTGAGCGACAATGTAGACGCGAAAATTGCCGCGAGCCTTGAAGCCAATCTGCCACTCGGCGCCTGGCTAAACAGCGTGCAGCCGGTATTGGCGCCAATCGCCGAGCTGCAGAGTTATCGCGACCCGCGCGCCCTCTATGTGCGCTGCCTGCCCTGCCAAGCGCCCTAAAGTTTTTCATCTCAACACCACATTCCGCCGCCGGCTCAATGCCGGCGCGGACGCCCGTAAAGCCCGCGCAATTCTTCCTTGGCCTGTTCCAGTAGTCGCCGCCTTTTCGCCGGCAGCCTCTGTCCCGCCCGGTTGATATAGAACGTCAGCATAGACATAGCGGAGCGATAGGGGTCAGACTTGCGCCGCTGGCTGGATTCCGCAGCCGCTTTCAATCCCTGTGCAATCGCTTTCGGGTCCTCCAGGCTAAAGAGGCCCTCACTCAAATCCAGGGCATGGCTGTGACGCGTGACCTCTTTCGACCAATTGGCCTTTTTGGCGGGACTCACCAACACCTCCACTCATTGGCTGACCCACCTAACTATATGGTGGCGGCGTCTATGTTGGTCGCACGAAGCAACTCAGACCTCGCTGTCAGTGATTTTGACCCGGCGCAGGGCACCACTTAAAGCCACCAGGGCAAAGGCGAGCAGACTTAAAATCCCCGCCCACAGCAAGGTGGTCAGGGGGGCAGCGTATTCACTCAAGACTCCAGCGGCCAGTGCCCCAAGAGCGGCGGAGCCAAACAGTGCAAACTGATAAATGGAGATGATGCGGCTGCGGTATTCCGCTGGGGCGAGCAACTGTACTATGCCGCGACCGAGGCCAGCGGAAGCCGCCGCCACCGCTCCCCAACACAGACACAGCAGGATTAGGCCAAACTTCGTAGGACCGAGGCTGATGGCAATCAACAGCGCTGCACTATAGAGCAGGCACATAAGAATACCGCGCCCAGGTTCAGCCCCCTGGCCACGGCGCAACATAGTCACCGTAGCAATTACGGTACCAGCTACGAAGGCCAGTTGCAGCGTGGCGTAATAACCGGCGCCGCGACCGTAATCCTCCGCCAACAGCGGCAGTACCACCAGAAAAACACCGATATGCACAAACCCATTAAAGGCCATCAACGCGGTCAACTCACGCAGTACTGGGTGCCGCCAGGCCTGGGATAAGCCATCGAGAATCAGGCTGTGGGTGATTTTTTCCTTAGTCATACGGCTGGCCCCATTCGCGCGCAGACTAATCAAGGCTGTGGCCGCCAACAGCAATACTCCTATCTGTACTAACAGCAGGGCTTGCAGCCCCCAGTGTTCGAAGCGGCTCGCCAGCAACATCCCCACAGCCTGACCACCGTATTGGGCCAACATCATCCAGGTCACAGTTTTCTGCACCCGTCGCTCGGAGGTTTGCCCACCACCTTGGCGTGCACTGCGCTGTACCAGATTGTCCCGCGCCGGTTGCAGGAAAGCGCTACAAATCCCAAGGCAAATACCGTAGAGCATCAATATCGGCAGGGAGATCATGGACAGGAGGTAAACCAGCAGCAGAGTTGTGTGGCAGAGGACCAGACCAATGCAAGCCAGTGCGGAGACAGTGGCCGGATCACGGCGGTCGGCCAGGGCACCGCCGAACAGCAGGAACACCAGATTGGGCAAAAGCACCGAAGCCTGCACCCAGCCCAGTTGCAGAGCCGGCAAATCCACCACGGTGAGCGCAATCCAGGGCAGGAGAATCACCTGCAGCCCGGTAGCCAGGGAAGTGCCGCTGTAGCCCAGCAGAAATTTTTGCAGCCTATGAGGCATCTTACGCGATCGACTTTCCAAGAGTTAATGACCCATCAGCCGGTTTTTACGTGCCGACACCCTAAAAGAGAGCCCCAAGCGCCAGCGCAGTAGTCGGCGCAGCTCATTCAATGCTTCTTTATCCCCGCCATAACCGGCGCGCTCAAAGGCGTCTGTCGCACGCCCGGAAAACTCTGCCAATGGGGGGCTCTCCAGTGCGATACGTTCGGCGAAGTCCCGCGGCGCCTCACCGGGTCGCCGTGTGATACCTGCCCGAGCCATGCGCTTACAGAAAACCGCATAGAGGCGCTCTACCACAGGCTGTTTTCGTCCACGCCCAGTAAAACGGGTCCACAGAAGAATGCCAAATAGTACAACCGCCACCGGTGTGGCAAAAAAAAGGGCCATCCGCAGGGGGGAGAGCTCTCCCACCAGGCGCTGCAAGGTGTCCCGCTGCTTCTCACTATCAAAACTAATCACGGTCTGATACCAGCGGTAATTGATCATGTCCCACTGCAGGCGCAGCTTCACCAGAATATCGAAGCGGTGCACCGGCAGTAGCGAATCCCGCATAAACTCCTCCCCGGCAGCGCTCTCCAGACCATCCCGGACCCGCTCCGGGGCAACCGCAGCAGTGGGGTCCACCCTCTGCCAGCCGCGTCCATCGAGCCAGATCTCGGCCCACGCATGGGCGTCGTACTCGCGCACCAGCAGGTACTCCTCACCACTCACCCACTCGCCACCCTGGTAACCCGCCACCACCCGTGCCGGCACTCCGGCGGCGCGCATGGCAAAAACATAGCTGCCGGCAAAGTGCTCACAGAATCCCTTTTGGCTGTCAAACAGGAATTCATCCACACTGTCTCTGCCGAGTGCCGGTGGGCTCAAGGTATAAGTGAATTCGCGATTGTAGAGGGCCAGTAACTGTGACGAGATCTCCTCACCGCTCAACCCCCGGCGGCGCAGGCGCTCCACCCAGTCTCGGATGCGCAAGTTTCCATCTGCCGGTAGCTGCAGATTGCGACGGCGCTCGGCACCGCTGAGTGTGGACTGAATAACCTGGGAATCCCGGGGCCAGGAACGTACCTCATAGGCAAAGCGACTATATACCGGGGAACGTTTTACCAACCGGTCATCCGCAGTTTCTCCTACTCCCGCGCTGTCCGAGGCGGGTCTTGCCAGGGCGAACAACCAAGGGCTGCGGCTCGCCTCCTGGATCACCTGGTAGCGGTAGCGCGGGCCGACTTGTGGCAGTGGACGCTCGCCACTATTCCAGTACACCCGGCCACCATTGCGCGGGTCCACACCAAAACCCTGCCGCCAGGTACGCCCATCGAATTCGGAGTACACCAGCCCTCGCCAATAACGTTGCTCCGGCGGCGGTATGGGTCCATCGAAAGAGATACGCAGTGCCGGCTTGGCGGATTTGGATAAGCGAGTGAAATCACCCGGTGCCATAGAGTCACTCACACCAGTGCGGCCGGCAGAAGTATCCTGGGGCACATTCCACAGAGGGCCCAGGCGCGGCATAACCACAAACAGCAGCAGCATCAAGGGTGTAGCCTGCGCCAACAATCTCAAGGAGAGCCCCAAGGCCCGACGCGGCCGCGCACTGAAGCTTCCCAGCTGTGCTGCCAGTGCAGCGGTAATCACCAGGGTCGCGATCAATCCGTAGAGGGCATAGGGAATCGATTGCTCACGCACAAACAGGGTCGCGGCAACAAAATAGGCCAGCAACAAACTGACAAAGGCATCGCGGCGGCTGACTAATTCCAGGTTTTTCAGGGTAAAGGACAGAGCCAGCAGCGCCACCATCGGCTCCAGTGCAAACCAACGCTGGTAGGTTTGCGCCAAACCCGCCACTGTAAGCGCAATCACCAATAGTTTGAGGGCGCGCCCCGGCAGATCACGGCGCCCGCGAAAGACCTCCAAGCGCCAATAGACCGCAAACGCCCAGGCAAAACCAATCCACAGTGGCAACTGGCTCAGCTGTGGTAGCAGGGCGACAAACTGCGCAGCGAAAATCCACAGTAGGCTTTCGCGCGGCAATAGATCCCGGTTGCTCGCCATCAGCCACCCCACTTGGGAAACAGGGCCAGCGCTGACAACACTCGCTGCTGGTGCTCGGTGCCGAGAGAGGGCGGCAAAGTAGTGCCGGGGATGCGCAGGCCATAGGCAATTCCCTGCTTCTCCGCCTGCGAGACCCAATCACACAGGTTGCTCAGGCGGGTCTCTACATCGCGCCCATCCAACAACTCCCAGTCGAGCCAGAGACGGGTATCGGTGCGGCTCTCATACTCCTTGCTATAGAGATCGCGACCGGCGGCATATTGCTTCCAGGCCAAATGGCGCAAGGAATCACCGGGCTGGTAGGGTTTGAGAGAGGCATAATCATCCCCGCCGCGACGTACTTGGCCGGATGTACCCTCTGCCTGGGCCTCTCCCAACGGCAGGGGCCCGGCGGCGAGCGGTCGCGGATACACCAGGAATTCAACATCCAGGTCGATGCGGCTCCAGCAGCGAAACAGCCCCAGTGGAAAGCGGCTCTCGACTCTTAAGCGCGGCGCCTGAATTCGCCCCCGCTGCAGGGCTGGCAGCGCAATACGGAAGTCCGCCGAGGGCTCCTCACAGAGATCCACATATGCGCCCTCTTCCGGTGGCCAACAAATTTGTATCCACTCCCGTTGGCGTTTGTCCGCTCGGCTCAGATTAATATGTGCCTCGGCGAAATCGCCGGCAAAGGCCGCTCCAGTGCCCAGCAATTGCAGGCGCAGTCCACTCAAATTGGCGAAGGTATGCACAGGCAAGATAACGAAGACACTGATCAGCAAAAAGGTCAGGGCAAAAACCAGATTGTTCTCGTAATTGGTGGCCAGCAGCCAAAGCAAAGCGGTTACTAATAAATAACCAAGCCCCGCGCGGGTGGGCAGGATAAATAGGCGGCTGTGATTTAGGGTGATGTCCCGTGAGCGAGGCGCTCGTCGGCTGAGCCAGCGCTCACCCAGCCTGCGAAAAAAATTGCGCGAGCTTGTACTGGAAGACTGTCGGGGAAGGTCGCGGATCACACTCATCTGTTTAGGCCGCGATAATATCCACCTGGCGCATAAGGCGCTCTACCAGCTGATCGCCATTGCCGCCATCACTCTGCAAGCGGTGCCCAGCCACCGAGGGCAGCACCGCCTGGATATCTTCCGGCAGGACATGGCCGCGATTATGAATCAGCGCCCAGGCCTTGGCAGCACGCAGCAGCGCCAGTGCCCCTCGGGGCGATAAACCCACCGCACAATCTGAGCTCTGGCGGGTATGCAGCACCAAACGCTCTAAATAATCGAGCAGACTGTCAGAGGCCTTCACCTGACCCACCAGACTTTGCATTTTTTTCAGAGTAGCGAGGTCGATACGCGGCTTTAGCTTGGCCAGCTGTTGGCGGGGATCAGCGCCTAAATACAGGGCCCGCTCAGCTTCGCGGTTGGGGTAACCGAGGCTGATGCGCATCAGGAATCGGTCCAGTTGTGACTCCGGCAGGGCAAAAGTACCGGACTGCTGCAGTGGGTTCTGGGTGGCAATCACAAAGAAAGGCTGTGGCAACGCGCGGGTTTCGCCGTCGACACTGACCTGGCGCTCCTCCATTGCCTCAAGCAAAGCACTCTGAGTTTTGGGAGAGGAACGATTGATCTCATCGGCCAGCAGTAGCTGGCTGAAAACCGGCCCCTCATGAAAATGAAACTGCCCGGATTCCCGCTCAAAAATTGATACACCGAGAATATCCGCCGGCAGCATATCGCTGGTAAATTGCACGCGTTTATAGGAGAGACCGAACACCTGCGCCAGAGCATGGGCCAGGGTGGTCTTGCCCATACCTGGCAGGTCTTCAATCAACAGGTGACCTTTTGACAAAAGGCAGGCCAAGGCCAACTTCACCTGACGCTCTTTTCCCAGCAAAACACTGCCAATATCGGAAACGATGGCGGAAACTATTTTTTGCACGGCAAATCCATTACTGCTCATTTTTTTCTCAGGCCAAGGAGCGGCCCAGTGTAAGCACCCGCCAACGCTGTGGGGCGGGTGCTATGGTGCCAAACTCGCAAAAAAGCGAATTTGGCACCCGCTATTAATCATAGGAAGACAGGGAGTGCCCTGGTTTAAGCAAAGGCCCTGCAAAGCGCCTACAACAAAGACAGCCCCCGCATCAGATCGCGCTTCAGGTCTTCTGCATTCTCCAATCCGACGGAAATACGAATCAGGTTTTCGGTGATGCCCGCGCGGGCCTTGTCCTCATCACTGAGACGCCCGTGGGTGGTAGTGGCCGGGTGTACGATAGTGCTCTTGGCATCGCCGAGGTTAGCGGTGCAAGATAGGATTTTACAGTTGTCGATCACCTTCCAGGCTTCCTCGCGACCACCGCGCACGGAAAAGCTCAACACCGCACCAAAGGCATCCTGTTGTTCGCGGGCCAAGCGGTGCTGGGGGTGTTTGGGCAGGCCGGTGTAGTTGACCTTTTCCACCATCTCCTGTTCATCAAGCCACCAGGCCAGATCCAGGGCGTTGGTGCAGTGGGCCTGCATACGCAGCTTGAGCGTTTCCAAGCCCTTGAGGAAAACCCAGGCGTTAAACGGGCTCATACTGGGGCCGGCAGTGCGCAGGAATACCACCAGCTCATCCATAACCTCTTTGCGCCCCACGGCGACACCGCCCAGGGTGCGCCCCTGGCCATCGAGGAATTTGGTTGCGGAGTGCACCACGATATCGGCGCCAAGCGCCAGTGGGCGCTGCAGGGCCGGAGTACAGAAACAGTTATCCACCACCAATAGAGCGCCGGCGCTGTGGGCCACCTCCGCCAGCGCGCGGATATCCGCCACTTCACACAGGGGGTTGGACGGGGTTTCCATAAACAGCAGCTTGGTGGAGCCATCCACCGCCTGCTTCCAGGCATCCATATCGGTGAGATCCACATAGCTCACACGCACGCCGAATTTTTCCATATAGCGGCCAAACAGCGCGGTGGTGGTACCAAACACACTGCGGGAGCAAATCACCCGGTCGCCACTTTTCAGCAGCGCCATACAAATACTGAGGATCGCGGCCATACCACTAGCCGTGGCTACCGCAGCCTCGCCACCTTCGAGCGCGGCGATGCGCTGCTCGAACATACGAACAGTGGGGTTGGTGTAGCGAGAGTAAACGTTGCCGACACTCTCGCCGGTAAAGCGCGCAGCGGCTTCTGCAGCAGAGGGGAATACGTAACTGGAGGTGAGATAGAGGGCTTCGGAGTGCTCGCCCTCTTCCGAGCGGACCTGCCCGGCGCGAACGGCCAGAGTTTCCAGAGCGTAACCGTCGTCTTCAAACATATACCGCTTCCTAGTCAGTATTTTTGGAAGCGGTCATATTAACCGAAACAGTCGTGCATGGCGCCCTCTTCTGCCGTGAACAGAGCGCCGCCGGAGATAACTTACAGAGTGCTGGTGTCGGCCTTCTTGTGCTTGGCCTCGTCGTTGCGCGCCGCGTGAAGGCTATCGAGATAATCTTCGTCAACATCGCCGGTAATATAGTTACCGTCGAAAACGGAGCAGTCGAACTGATCGATTTTCTGCTTACCTCCGCTGGAACTTACGACCAAGTCTTCCAAGTCTTGGTAAATCAACCAGTCTGCACCGATTTCTTCACAGATCTCTTCAGTCGTGCGGTCGTGCGCAACCAGCTCACTGGCAGACGGCATATCAATACCGTACACGTTAGGGTACTTCACCGCTGGTGCCGCGCTGGCGAAATAGACTTTCGCAGCACCCGCATCGCGAGCCATCTGAATGATCTGCTTACAAGTGGTACCGCGCACAATGGAGTCATCCACTAACAGCACATTCTTACCGCGGAATTCCAGCTCGATGGCATTCAGCTTTTGGCGCACTGATTTCTTACGCTGTTTCTGCCCAGGCATGATAAAGGTACGGCCGATATAGCGGTTCTTCACCATCCCCTCACGGAATTTCACCCCCAGCCGGTGTGCCACAGTCTGGCCGGCGGTGCGGGCGGAATCGGGAATGGGGATCACTACGTCGATATCGTGGTCGGGGCGCAGGCGCAGAATCTTATCTGCCAGGTGCTCACCCTGACGCAAACGCGCCTTGTGTACGGAAACGCCATCCATAATGGAATCCGGGCGGGCGAAGTACACATGCTCAAAAATACAGGGGGTCAGGGTCGGGTTTTCCGCGCACTGCTCAGAGTGCACAGTACCGTCCAGCTCGATATACAGCGCTTCACCGGGGGCCACATCGCGCACCAGAGTGTAACCCAGTACATCCAGGGCGACAGACTCAGAGGCCACCATATACTCGGTGCCTTTCTCGGTCTCACGCTTACCGTAAACCAGCGGGCGAATACCGTTGGGATCGCGAAAAGCGACGATACCGTAACCCACAATCAGGGCCACACAGGCATAGGCGCCGCGCACACGTTTGTGCACACCGCACATGGCGGTAAAAATATCTTCAGCCTTAGGCTGCAGCTTATGTAACTTATGCAGCTCATGGGCGAATACATTGAGCAGTACTTCGGAGTCGGAATCCGTATTAATGTGGCGCAGATCCTGCTGGAAGATCTCTTCAACCACATCCCGCACATTGGTGAGATTGCCATTGTGTGCCATGGCAATGCCATAGGGAGAGTTCACATAGAAAGGCTGCGCCAGGGCGGGACCGGAACTGCCCGCAGTGGGGTAGCGCACATGGCCGATACCAAAGTTACCTTTCAGGCGCTCCATATGCCGCGCGCGGAACACATCGCGCACCAGACCGTTGGCTTTTTGCTGGTTCAGGCGATCATCGTCACAGGTCACGATGCCCGCAGCATCCTGCCCCCTGTGCTGCAACAGAGTGAGCCCATCATAGAGCTGCAGATTGACATCACTCTTACCGACGATACCGACGATACCACACATATATTTGACCCTATTGATCGAAAAAGCGGCGCTAGCGCCCGATTAAAATAACTCTACGAAATAGTCCTTCACAGACTTGGCCAGCTCCCGCGCACTGCCCTCAAATTCGAGGAAATGGGGAATTAACACCGACTCACTCCACCAACTATCCTGCTCCACCGGCACCAGTGCCGGAGCCAGAATCAGCAGTGCCATCACCACAATGGCCCCACGCGCCAGACCAAACACCATGCCCAGTACCCTGTCGGTACCCGATAAGCCAGTGGCCTCAACAAAAGCGGAGAGCATCATATTCAAAAGCGCCCCAGCCAGGAGCGTTCCGAAGAACAGAATGGCGAAGGCGGCAATCGCCTGGAGGGATGGGGTGTCGACAAGGTTTGAAAGCAGTGGCGCCAGCTGTTCGCGAAACATCATCGCGACCACAAAAGCGGCAATCCAGGTGAGCAGTGACAGGGTTTCGCGCACGAAACCTCGACTAAGGCCGATAAGTGTGGAGATACCCACAATAGCCAGAATGGTCCAGTCAGCCCAATTCATTCAACCCTACCTGCGTGGCGGCTGCTGCCGCGAAGAGCGCGCATTCTAACTTAAGGGACTAAGCGCGTGAAGCCGTAGACGAATCGATTGGAATTTCCTTTCCAAACTGCAAAACTCCGTAGATTAATCACCTTACGGCAGTGGATTTATGCCAAAAAAAGCGCAGATGAATTGCCCTTTAGACGTGCCTCTGCGTGAGGACAGCCACAGGGCAAACAACCAGAGCAAGAAGTGAAAGAAGCCCGGCCAATATCCCAGCCATCCGCGAAATACTGGCACAAGCTGGATAGGTTGCCGCTACTTTGGTGACCAGACCGGCACACCCTCTTTACCAAAGTGCCAGCCCGCCGCAAGCCACAGAAACCTCAAGCTTTGAAGCGAAGCACCAGGGTTTGCGCCTGCAGTAGTGCGTCCAGCTCCCGCTTAATAGTCTGTGCGTCGGCTTTATTCACTTTCGGCCCTACAAAGACCCGCACAAAGCGCCCCTTATCCGTTTCCACAGCGCGGGTGTACGCGCGATACCCCTCATCCATCAAACGCATGCGCAGCTGCTGTGCACGGGAATCATCTTTGTAGGAAGCCACCTGAACCACCCAGGCCATCGGCTGCCCCTGATCATCAACCAATGGCGATGCCGCCTGCTTGGCAGTATCAACTTCCACTGATGAAGTGGAATCATTTGTATCTTTTCCCTTCTCCGGCTGTGTATCGGAGACAGCAAATTTTGCCGCACCCTCTGCGGGGTTAGAGAACTTCTCGGGTACTTCCGGCTGAAAAATTTCCCCAGCCTTCGGTGCTGGCGCCACACCGGCAACAGGCTCCGGCTGAGCAATCTCAATAGGGCTGATATCCGGCTCAGCCGGGATCTGGCTTACCTCGCTGATATGCCCCTTTGACTCCCGGTCCAGCAGACTTGGCAGGAAAATCACGGCGAGCGCAATCAGCACCAGCGCACCGACAATACGCTGTTTAAAGCCGTCGTTCAGCCGCCCTCTGCGGGAGGCCTTATCCTCGCAATTCTCCATTACCCTCGTCTCGCATCTGCTGCAGAACTTCCGCCACAGTAAAGAAGGATCCATATACAAGCAACCTATCCTGTGGATTGAGGGTTGGCAGCAGTTGCCGCAACCCTTCAGCCACTGTTGGACAGCGACGATCCACATTCGTCTCATCTACCCCAGCTTCTAGCAGACCGGTGCACAGTGCCTCACCCTCTGCGGCACGACCATTTTCCGGCAGCAAGGCCGGGTGCCAACGATCTACCAACTTACGCAGAGGAGCGAATAGACCGACGAGATCTTTATCTTCCATCGCCGCAATCAAGGCGTGGGTCTTCCCCTCCACCGGATTGTCCTTCAACCAAGTAGCCAAGTGTTCAGCCGCCGCCGGATTATGCCCCACATCCAACAGCAAATTTCGCTCACGCCAGTAGACTTGCTGACAGCGCCCTGGCAGGGCTATTTGGGCCAAGGCAGCCTCTACTCCCTCCCGGGGTAGCGCATCCAGAAGCGTCAGCGCGGTAAGCGCAGCAGCAATACTGGGGCGCGGCAAAGTGATATCCGGTATTGACAGAACCAAATCGCCAAAGTGATAAATCTCACTCTCACCACTCGAAGTGATACTGAAATCCTGGCCGATAAAATAACTGGAACTGGCCTGCTTTTCTGACGCAGACAGCACAGATTGGGGTGGAGAGCTATCTGCACAGACAAAAGGAGCCCCGGGACGCAGGATGCCCGCTTTCTCGCGGCCGATGACTTCCCGATCGCTACCAAGCCAATCCTCGTGATCTACTGCCACGCTGGTAATAACCGCCAAGTCGGCATCCACCAAGTTGACTGCATCCAACCGACCACCGAGACCGACTTCCAGCAAAGCATATTGCACCCCCGCGCCCTGGTATAACCACAGTGCAGCCAGGGTAGTGAACTCAAAATAGGTAAGGCTGGTCGCCCCGCGAGCAGCCTCCACCGCGACAAAGGACTCCACCAACTGCTGATCGGATACCTCCTCGCCATTGATGCGTATCCGCTCATTAAAACGCAATAGGTGTGGAGAACTATAAGCGCCGACGGAGTAGCCGGCGCGGCACAAGAGTGCCTCCATAGTCGCTACGCAGGAGCCCTTGCCATTGGTTCCAGCCACGGTAATCACCGTAGGGGCGGGTTTTTGTACCCCCAGGGCAGCTGCAACCGAAGAGACACGCTCAAGACCGAGTTCGATTTCAGAGGGGTGCAACCGCTCCAGGCGGGTGAGCCAATCTTGTAGTGAGGACATAATTGGATAGATCGCTGGTGGGAGGCAGCAGCCAGGCGTTCTTACTGACTGCTCTTAAGGACCTCCGGGGAATTGGGAAATAATTAATTACCGCTCAGTTTACCCAATAAGCGCGAGACGGTGGTACGCATATCCTTGCGTGGAATAATCATATCGATGGCGCCATGTTCCAGTAGAAATTCACTGCGCTGGAAGCCCTTGGGCAACTTCTGGCGGATAGTCTGCTCGATAATATTGGGGCCGGCAAATCCGGCTCGCGCACCTGGCTCGGCCGCATTAATATCACCCAGCAGGGCCAAAGAGGCTGAAACGCCGCCGTACACGGGGTCGGTCATAATGGAGATATAGGGTACTCCCGCCATCTTCATTTTTTCCAACACTGCCGAGGTCTTGGCCATCTGCATCAAAGAGATCAGGGCCTCCTGCATACGCGCCCCACCGGTGGCAGAAAAGCACACCAGCGGAATACGCTGTTCCAAAGCGCGTTGGGCCGCGCGGGTAAAGCGTTCACCCACCACATAGCCCATGGAACCGCCGTGGAAGGCAAATTCGAAGGCCACCGCTACCAGGGGCTCTCCATTCAGGGTGCCTTGCATGGCGATCAGTGCATCTTTTTCACCAGTGGATTTTTGTGCTTGCAAAAGACGGTCTTTGTACTTTTTGACGTCTTTAAACTTCAGGCGATCCACTGGCAACACATCGGTAGCCAGCTCTTCGCGTCCATCTTCATCGAGGAATATATCCAGGCGACGGCGGGCGCCGATGCGCAAATGGTGGTCGCACTTGGGGCACACATCCAGGTTGCGCTCCAGCTCCGGGCGGTAAAGCATGGCGTCACATTTGACACACTTCTTCCATACCCCCTCTGGGACCTTGCTGCTGCCGGCACGTCGCTCGGTGCGAATTACCGCGGGAACAATTTTTTCTAACCAGCTCATCTCGTTTCCAAATCCGGATGCTTTCTGTAGGCCGGTGCATTTTACCGACCGGTGAGTTTCAGGCTACGAATTAAAACACTAAGCTGAACATCAAACTGAGCCAGATCAGCCGCTATTTTTGGTGATCTGGCCAGTTTATCGCTTAAACTTGGGTGAAAGCCTAACGGTCCAGTGCCTGGCGCATCTCGCTGACGATTTCCCCCAGCCTCGCCTTGGCTGCGACTAAGTCCGCAGCTTCATCCACCGCGGACACCAGTACACTGCCCACTACCGCCCCGTCGCCATGGGCACTGACTGAGCGCGCCGAGCTGCCATCTTTGATACCGAAACCCACACACAAGGGCAGATCGGTGAAACGGCGAATATGTTCGAGGTTATCGCGCACTGAATCCAGGTCCAAATGACCAGCACCGGTGACCCCTTTCAGTGAGACGTAATACACAAAACCGCTGGCCAGGCCGGTAATCTCGCGAATACGCTCCTCAGTGGTGGTCGGCGTCAGCAAAAAGATATTGCGCAAATTGCGATCGGCCAATAGCTTGTTGAGCGGACCCGACTCTTCCGCAGGTAAATCCACCGTAAGGGCACCATCAACACCGGCCTCTAGCGCCGCATCGGCAAACTCGCGCTCGCCCATACGCTGGATCGGATTGGCATATCCCATCAGGATAACCGGGGTTTCCGCATCCACCTGGCGGAACTCTTTCACCAACGCCAGGCACTTGCGCAGCGAGGCGCCATTGGCCAGGGCGCGCTCATGCCCCTTTTGGATTACCGGCCCCTCAGCCATGGGATCGGAGAAAGGCACACCCAACTCAATAATATCCGCCCCATTGGCCACCAGCTGGTGCATCAACGGCACGGTATTATCCAGGCCGCCATCACCGGCGACGATATAAGTTACCAAGGCCTTGCGGCCCTCACCGCGCAGTCTCGCAAAGCGGCGATCAATTCTATTTTGTTCTGTCACTGTGTATTCCCTGAGCTACTTCTGGCCTAGTGCCAGCTCACTTGGTCACGATTATTTCGATACGCCCACCCGGGCAGGTGGGCAGAACGCCGCTAAACCTCAATGCCATCGATAGCGGCAACGGTGAAAATATCTTTGTCCCCCCGGCCGGAGAGGTTCACCACGATATTTTGCTCAGGCGCCATTTCAGCCGCGAGCTTCATCGCATAGGCGACCGCATGGCTGGACTCCAAAGCCGGCAGAATACCCTCAGTGCGGGTTAGGCGTCGGAAGGCATCGAGCGCCTCTTTATCATCGGCGGTAACATACTCTACACGGCCGATATCTTTGAGCCAGGCGTGCTCGGGGCCAACACCGGGGTAATCGAGGCCCGCAGAAACGGAGTGGGTTTCGATAATCTGGCCGTCCTCATCTTCCATTAGGTAAGTACGGTTGCCATGCAGAACACCGGGAATACCATCGTTGAGTGGCGCCGCGTGCTTACCGGAGGCCAGGCCTTCACCGCCAGCTTCAACGCCAAACATCTTCACCTCTGAATCATTGAGGAAGGGGTGGAACAGACCAATCGCATTGGAACCACCGCCGACACAGGCCACCAGGGCGTCGGGCAACTGACCAAAGCGCTCCAGACTCTGACGGCGCGCTTCGCGACCGATAATAGAATTGAAATCCCGCACCAATTGCGGATAGGGGTGAGGACCAGCCACTGTACCAATAATGTAAAAAGTATTATCGACATTCGTTACCCAGTCACGCATGGCCTCATTCATGGCGTCTTTGAGGGTCTTGGAGCCGGACTCCACCGGTACGACTTCGGCACCCAACAATTTCATACGGTAGACATTGGGGGACTGGCGTTTGACGTCTTCAGCGCCCATATAAACGGTGCACTGCAACCCCAAACGCGCGGCCACGGTAGCGGTGGCCACACCGTGCTGGCCTGCGCCGGTTTCGGCAATAACACGACTCTTACCGCTGTGCTTGGCCAACAACGCCTGGCCCACGGTGTTATTTACTTTATGTGCACCGGTGTGATTGAGATCTTCGCGCTTAAGCCAGATTCGCGCACCGCCCGCCTGCTCAGTCAGTCGCTCAGCAAGATACAGCGGCGATGGCCTGCCTACGTAGTGCGCCAGATCGTGATCAAAGGCAGCGACGAAATCCGGATCATCTTTCAGGCGACTATACATTGCCTGAAGCTCATCCAGTGCGCTGATCAGCGTCTCCGATACAAAGCGACCGCCGTAGGGACCAAAATGTCCGCTCGCATCCGGGAAGGTGGAAAAATCGATAGCACCTGGCTTACTCACACTCATACTCCGTGGGTCACGTGGTTTTTAAACTATTTGCCTATTTATTAATGCTTGAATAGTTCCTCCTGAACTATTCAAGCATCGCCAGAAAATACTGCCGCAGATGCGTGGATCTGCTGGTATTTACTGGCTCGCGCCGGCAATGCCGGCGGCGGCACTTCCCTGTGCCGCTTTCATCCTATGTAGCGATAGTTCCTCCTGAACTATTCAAGCATCGCCAGAAAATACTGTCGCAGATGCGTGGATTTACTGGCTCGCGCCGACATTGCCGGCAGCGACACATTCTTGTGGCGCTAAAATATTCTGTCTCGCCAGCTAGTTGTTCTTAGCTGCACGAATAAAAGCACTCACTTTTTGTCGATCCTTGATACCCGGCGCCTGCTCTACGCCGCCGCTGACATCCACGCCCAGAGGCCGCGCTGCCGATATTGCTGCAGCAACATTATCCCCTGTCAGTCCACCGGCAAGTACTATGGACCGGCCGCTTTCCTGAGGAACCCTATCCCAGTCAAAAGTCTCACCCGTACCACCGGGAACACCAGGGCGATAGGCATCCAGTAAAAACCCGCGTGCTTTGGGGTGCTCCTGCATTGCTGCGACAACATCCAAGCCCTCCTTCATACGCAGGGCCTTGATATAGGGCCGACGAAACTGTTCGCAGTAACGGGCAGCTTCCTCACCGTGAAATTGCAATAAATTAAGAGGAACCAACCCCAAAGTCTGGTCCACTTCACTCTGGGCAGCATCCACAAACAGGCCGGTCAGGGTAACAAAGGGAGGAACCGCCTCGGCAATCACTGCCGCAACCTGCGGATCGATATAGCGGGGACTCGCCTTGTAGAAAACCAATCCCAGTGCATCCGCACCGGCATCAATCGCCATCAGGGCATCTTCTACACGGGTGATGCCGCAAATTTTCACTTGCATCGCTTAACCTGGAGCCAGCCGAGCGGCCAACAAAAATGAGGGAACGCTGGATACTAGCAGATTGACACCGGGGGCGAAACGCGTGCTATTCAAGTGGCGTAGCAGCCTCACGGCTGCATCGGAAGCAAAAGCTAGCTTTTAAGGCTGTGCAAGCGAGCCGAGCGGCAGAGGCACCAGCAGAGGACCCGGATCACAGCTAGGCAACTGAAACTCCTTCGGGTATTGCACATCCACCAGATACAAACCAAATGGTGGCGCGGTAACTCCACCCGCGGAGCGATCGCGCCTCTCCAGCACTTCTTCCACCCAACTCGAGCTGCGCTCCCCCCGGCCCACCGCCATCAGCACACCGGTAATATTGCGCACCATATGATGCAAGAACGCATTGGCGCTCACTTCCAGCACGATCAGCTGGCCAACACGGGCAATATCCAAGCGGGTAATTTCCCGCACAGGGCTTTTGGCCTGACACTGGGAAGCGCGGAAACTGGTGAAATCCTGGCGGCCAATCAAGTGCTTCGCCCCCTCGCTCATGGCATTCAGATCCAGCGGGTGCTGGGTCCAAGTCACCTCTGACGAACTGTGCGCTGAGCGGGTCGGGGCACAGTGAATCAGATAGCGATAAGTCCGCACATGGGCGGAAAAACGCGCATGAAATTGCGCCGGCATCTCACGAACCCAGCGTACACGCACAGAATCCGGTAACTTGGTATTCACCCCTTGAACCCAGGCGCGCTCCGGGCGCTGGGCACGGGTATCGAAATGAATCACCTGATTGGTGGCATGCACGCCGGCATCAGTGCGCCCAGCACAGATCAGGGTGACCGGCTCTGCCGCAATATTTGACAGGGCACGCTCCAGGTGGGCCTGCACAGTTTCCGCCGCTGACTTCTGCTTTTGAAAACCGTGTAACCGCGCACCGCAGTACTCAACTCCCAGCGCAATACGACGCAACCCCTCGGGCAGTTGCTCGCCAGGGGGAACTTCGCCATTGGCCTTGTAAATATATTCGCGTTCAATTGCCTGCGTCATAACGGCAAAATTACTCTATTGATGCCACCTCAAAGTCGAGGAGAGCGTAAAAAAGCAAAATCCAACAATCTGGATACAAACTGGGGGAAACCGGGAATTCTCCGACAAAATAAAAAAACCTCGCAACCAGTGCGAGGTTTTTTCACGCGGAGTTGAGAAGCGCTTAAACCATGCGCTCCAACAACTCCTCAGCGCGACTCTTATGCTCGCCGCCGCCATCTTGGGCCACTTCTTTGAGAATATCCTTGGCGCCCTCTTTGTCACCCATATCCATATAGGCCTGGGCCAATTCCAGCTTGGTGCCCATCTCATCGCCGCCTTCGAGTAGGCTCAGTTCGGAGTTGAGATCATTTTCCAAGTTGAAATCCAAGCCGGCAAATTCAGACTCGGTCTCCTGCTGCTGAGTGACAACAGCCTCACCCGCTTGCTGCTGGGACTCTTGCTCAGGGAGTCCCTGCGCTTGGTCTGCCGCAGCCTCCAACCCCAAGTCACTTTCGAGGTCCAGACCGGTAGACAGATCCCCATCGGTGGACTCATCAATCAGGGCCAGCTCCTCCTCGAGAGAAAACTCTTCTTCTACTGAAGCCTCATCGAGGGACAGCTCCTCTCCAGTCGCTTCCAGAGAGGCCATATCAAAATCGAGATCCTCTTCCTGGGGCAGGCTATTGGGCACAGTCGTATCCGCTACAGCGGCGCCATCTTCACTCTGCAGAGATTCAGTAGAGGCAAGGTCCCCGGCAATATCATCGAGATTAATACTGTCGAGGTCCAGTTCCCCATCGAACTCTGAACCAATCATATCCAGGTCACTCTCGGAGAAAGTCTCCAGTGAGAGCTCATCCTCGCTACCCGCGCTGGACGTAATATCGAGATCAGCCTCCAGAGAGTCCAGTTCCTGGGCCTCAAGGCTCTCCTCAATTGCCAGGGCCTCATCGGCTTGCGGCTCTTGCGCGGTCTCTTCCATCATGGAGAGATCCAACTCGAAGTCCAGACCACCAATGGAACCACCGGACTTCGCCTTGTCAGCCGCCACTGCAGACTCTTCGAGCTCCGCCACCAACTCGTCGGCACCCACCTCATGGCTCTCAGCGCTATCCAGCGCCAGGGAATCAAGATCCAATTCTGAGGTATCGAAATCAATTGGCGCCAAGCCTGACGCATTCTCGGCGGCAACTTCCTCTACTGGCGAGTCTTGCAATGCCAATTCCGAAGTTTCACCTGTATTCAGATCACCGAGATCCAACTCACCAAGATCGAGGTCGTCGAGGTTTAGCTCTTCATTATTGTTGGACGCCAGCTGGGAACCATCCTGCTCGCTGTCCAAAGCACCATCGAGATCCAAGTCATCAAGGTTGAACTCATTGTCCAGATCGAGGGATTCACCCGCCTCCAGCGCAGGTTCTGTAAAACTATCCACCAAATCGAGAGACAGTTCTTCAGAGGCTAATTCGCCATCTGCTTTCTCACTATCCAGCTTCTCACCGTCCAAGGAGAGATCCATGGTGAGGTCGTCAAGCAGTGAATTGTCGCCATTAAAATCGTCTATAGAGGACTGGGCCGGTTCTGCTGCGGAGAAATCCTGATCCAGTGCAGCGCCGATATCATCCAGTTGCGCCGCTTCCAGTGACTCGCTGGAAAAATCCATCGCCGGGGCTTCAAAGTCTGGAGCATCGGCAATAGTTTCACGCAGGCGCGCGGCGCGGTCGGCCGCAGGGCCATCGCTGATAGCCAGCAATTGGATGTAGTGATCGTCGAACTTCTCAACGTCCTGATTGTGGGCGTAAACTTCCATCAGCATCAGGCGTGCATCTACCACCTGGGGATCTTTTTCCAGGCCCAGCAGCAATTTACTTTCTGCCTCTTCGTACTGCCCAAGGGACAGGTGAATCTCGGCCTCGGAGATGGGGTCATCGGTGCCCACATCACCCAGATCACCGAGGTCGAAAGCGTTATCGGCTTCCATACTCTCTACCGCAGCCAATGTCTCATCAGCTTCAGCGGTCTCTTCCGGCATCACCTGCAGAGATTCCTCTGCGGCCAACTGTTGCTCCAGTTGCTGCTCTGCTTCCTGCTCAGCCTGGCGACGACGCCAAGTAAAGAAGCCAAACAGGCCCACTAGCAAACCAGCGGCACCGATGCCGACCAGTTGCATATTGTCGCCAAGCTTCTCCATCAGGCTGGGCTCGGGCTGGGTCTGAACAGACATTACGCGATTGCGCGACTGCGGTTCAGTTTCAGCGACCTGCGTATCATTCTGTTCTGTTGCGTCATCCAGAGACTCAGCGGCGAGGGACTCGTCCAGCTGCGTCTCATCACTCCCCAGCGTATTATCTGCCAGCTCAGTACTGTCAATATCACTGGTATCAAGAAGCGGATCAGACAATTCGGCTGCGGCTTGCACCGCAAGCATCTCCTCATTGGAAACCTCTACCAAGGCCTCCATGGTATCGATCTGCTCATCGAGTTCGGCGATACGCTCGCGCAGCTCGGTATTTTCCAGCTGCGATTTATCCAGCTCTTCCTCGGCCACCGTCAGGTCGCCTTCCAGCGCCTCACTGTCTTCTGCACCGCTTCCGGAACCCGAAATTACAGACTCATTGTCGCCGGGCGCAGTCAGGCTGACACGCCCCTCAACCTCATTGCTGACAATGCGTTCTTCCTCCACCGGGCGCGCATCCAGCGGCGCACCCGTGGCGACTTCCTCAACACCGCTGCGTTGGCGCCAGGAATCATTCTGTTGGGCGACCTCGGAGATTGCCTCGGTGAGGCTCAGGCTGCGCAGATCCTCACTGTTTGGCAGACGCAGCACAGCACCTTTTTTCAACAGGTTAATATTGCCGTTGATAAAAGCGTCCGGGTTCAGGCGCTGAATCGCCAACATAGTTTGCTGAACGGAAAAATCACGACTCACTCGATTTTCCAGGGCGATCTCCCACAGGGTATCGGCAGAGGAAACCGGACCGTAAACTTGGCTGCTGTCGCCGCTATCTGTGGCAGCGCGCTGCGGCTGACGGCGCACAGGCTCGGGCTGTTGCGCCGCCGGCGTTTCTGCGGGCTGCTCCACTTCAGGCTGGGCAACCGGTTGCTGGGCAGGCTGTACCGAGCGCGGCGCGGGCCTCTGCACCTGGGTGTCGCGGCGTACCTGCTGGCGCTCGCGCTCGGCGGCGCGCACCGGCTGTTGGGCACTGTTTGGTGAAAACGCCGGCAGGTCCATTAAAAGGGTGTATTCACGCAATAAGCGGCCACTGGGCCAGCGGGTTTCCACCAGGAAATTCAGGAAAGGCTCGCGGATTGGTTCGCGGCTGGTAATACGGACCACCGGCTTGCCACCAGAGTAATCCACATCAAAACGCAGTGAAGTGAGTAGGTAAGAGCGTTCCACACCTGCGCGGTCAAATTCATCCGGCCCCGCGAGGCGCACTTTGATCTCAGCATCGTCCAGGCCGCGGGTTTGCAGCAGGCCAATTTCCGCATCGAGTGGCTGATTAAGGGTGGAGTTGAGTTTGATCTCCCCCAGTCCGAGCGCCAGAGCCGCATTGCTTCCCAGTGCACCGACTAGACCAACTGCAAGTGCCAACTTACGCACACGCATATCCGATTCCCTTTATTGTTAGAATCTTCCCAGGGCATCTGAAAAGCGCGCCTTCAGAAAATCCCCATTACTGAACAGTAATCGTTCGACTATTTGACCGCCGTGCAGGCGGCCACCAACCTTGGCGATTATTTCGCCATTTACAGCCGGACCAAAGTTAAGATAACACCTTCACTATGGCGGCTAAGTATTAAGTATCAGTAGTTTTTTAGCAACAAGTGAGCAATTTGTGCACAGTTCATTGCAACGTCTTTGCGCAGATTATCCGACACCGCACAAAGATTTATCTGACGCTTGCCCAAAAGGCTTTGGCGCAGGCGACCGATGATTGTCACGTCACTGCCCACAGCGTTTTCCGCCGAGGGTTGCTCTGCCAACTGAAGGCGCACACCATTGGCTAACAATGCGCGTATTTTTTCCAGGTCCACGTCTTCGCGTAAAACGATACCCAAATTGGCCAGCTGTCCGTGAAACACAGAAACGGTGTTAATGCTGGCATCCACCGCGACGTTATCGCCGAGCAAACGGCGCAAATCGTGTATCAGCGTCAGTTCGCCGAGCGTGTGGCCACTGGCGAGCAGGGCTTCACTGGCACTGAGCTGATTAAACGCGAGGCGGTGCCCAATGGCGGGGTCGACTTCCGCTTCCTGACCACTGAACATACGCGCTGTCTGCGCCGCTGTAGCATCGATGGCGGCTTTACCCAGTGCGGATACAGGCTGATTGAGTTGCACCTGTACACCCTGCAGTTGTTCTGCCAGTGGAAATAGCGCTTCGGCTACCATGGCCGCACCGGCGCTGGGCAATGCCACCAGACGACGCTCTGCGTTAGCCAGTTCCGCCGCATTAAATGCCGGATGGATCAGGGCAACGCTCTCATCGCCGCGGGTATTGTTGGCCGCATCCACCACCCAGGCACCACTGTTTTCAGCGCTGGTCATCGCCGCGTTAATGGCATCGCTGGAGTCCAGCAAAATCACCACCTGCCCCTCAGCAAAAGCGAATTTTTCCAGGGCTTGTACAGAGATACTGCGATTGGCAAACACCTGGGGGTCCACTTCGCGCTCCTCGCTCTCCAGCAAACACAGCTGCTCGGCGGTAATAATTTCCCGCTCCTCCAAGATTTCAAGCAGAGGGGCAAAGGCGGCGTTATCAACACCGACGATGACCAATTCGCGGGCGGCTTCGGACATGGCTATTCACTTCGTTGAGTTGGAAAGGAAAAATGAGGGGGCGATTATACCCGTGGGGAAAAATCGAAAAAGCCGCTATGACAACCAGTAGCGGCTTTTTACTTGATGGGGTTCACAGCTTGGCAAAATGTCCTCTATTAACAAGTGCTGCAATAAGCGCCTCCAGATAACTTATACCAAACTGTACCAGTTACAGCTTACCCAGCAAAATCAGCAATATACGGCGCAGCGGTTCTGCCGCCCCCCAGAGTAATTGATCGCCCACAGTAAAGGCATTCAGGTACTCTGGGCCCATGCTTAACTTGCGCAGGCGCCCCACCGGAATATCCAGCTTGCCGGTAACCGCCGTAGGCGTCAGCTGTTGCAAAGTGGCTTCACGCTCATTGGGTACTACATTGACCCAATCGTTAGCACTGTCCAGCAACTGCTCGATTTCTACCAGCGGCAAATCCTTTTGCAGCTTCACGGTAAAGGCCTGGCTATGGCAGCGCATCGCGCCGATACGCACACAGGTGCCATCTACTGGAATTGGGCTCTGGGTTTGCAGAATCTTGTTGGCTTCCACCTGGGCTTTCCACTCCTCACGGCTCTGGCCATTCTCCAACTGAGTATCAATCCAGGGCAACAGGCTGCCCGCCAGAGGCGCGCCAAATTGCGCAGTGGGGAAATCTGCCGAACGCATGTCCGCAACCACCTTGCGATCGATATCCAAAATGGCGCTGGCAGGGTTTTCCAGCTCTGCTGCCACGCCGTCGCGGATCGCACCCATCTGTGTAATCAGCTCACGCATATTCTTGGCGCCGGCACCGCTGGCGGCCTGGTAGGTCATGGCACTCACCCACTCCACCAGACCGGCCTTGAACAGTCCGCCCAGAGCCATCAGCATCAGACTGACAGTGCAGTTGCCGCCGATAAAATTCTTCTGCCCGACAGCAATTGCGCGGTCGATCACATCGCGGTTGACCGGGTCCAGTACGATTACCGCGTCTTCCTGCATACGCAAGCTGGATGCCGCATCGATCCAATAGCCCTGCCAGCCGGCCTCGCGCAGGCGAGGGAAAACCTCTTTGGTGTAATCACCGCCCTGGCAACTGACAATGGCATCCAGCCCTGCCAGCGCATCAATATCGTAGGCATCTGCAAGTGGCGGCAGATCGGGGCCAATATCCGGCGCCTTGCCGCCAGCATTAGAGGTGGAGAAGAAGATCGGTTCAGCGATATGCGCAAAGTCATCCTCGGCGCTCATGCGTTCCAGTAATACCGAGCCGACCATTCCACGCCAGCCGATAAAACCTATTTTCTGCATTGCTTTGTCCTGTTAGTGATGTGATCAGCGTGCGCCACCGAGAAAGCGGCGCGATAGTAAAAAAGGTAAATGTGTGACGCCGCGTGCTTACAGCGCGGCGACAACAGCGGCACCCATCTCCGCTGTGGAAACTTTACGGCAACCTTCTGTGTAAATATCAGCGGTACGCAGCCCCTGTTCCAGTACCTCACTTACCGCAGCCTCAATGGCATCCGCCGCCTCACCCATATTCAGGGAGTAACGCAACATCATCGCCGCAGACAGGATAGTGGCCAGGGGGTTGGCAATGCCCTGCCCGGCAATATCCGGGGCGGAGCCATGACAGGGTTCATACAGACCAAAACCATTTTCGTTCAGGGAGGCAGAAGGCAGCATTCCGATAGAACCGGTGAGCATGGCAGCGGCATCGGAGAGGATATCACCGAACATATTGCCGGTTACCATGACATCGAACTGCTTGGGAGCACGCACCAACTGCATCGCGGCATTGTCAACGTACATATGCGACAGCTCCACATCCGGATACTCCGGCGCCAGGCGGTCCAGCACTTCGCGCCAGAGCACGGTGACTTCCAATACATTCGCTTTATCGACGGAGCAGAGCTTGCCATTGCGCTTTTGCGCCGCTTCAAATGCGGAGCGCGCGATACGCTCGATTTCCGATTCGCTGTACACGTAGGTGTTGTAACCCTGGCGCTCACCATTTTCCAGGGTGCGAATTCCGCGGGGCTCACCAAAATAAATTCCACCGGTGAGTTCGCGCACAATCAGAATATCCAGCCCAGCCACCACCTCCGGCTTGAGCGAAGAGGCGTCGGCCAGTTGCGGATAGAGAATGGCCGGGCGCAGATTGGCATAGAGGCCAAGCCCGCTGCGAATTTTCAGCAACCCCTTTTCCGGACGAATTTCACGCGCCAGGGTATCCCACTGGGGCCCACCGACAGCGCCGAGTAATACCGCATCACATTCGCCTGCGGCCTTGAGCGTTTCGTCGGTGAGGGGCTCGCCGTGCGCATCGATGGAGGCACCACCAATCAGACCCTGCTCAAAGCTAAGGCCCAAATGGTATTTACCGGATACGACCTCCAGCACTGCCATGGCCTGTTCAACAATTTCCGGGCCAATGCCGTCACCCGGCAAGATCATCACTTTCTTTGTCACAGGAATTTCCTTTAATTATTGAACCGCATCGAAAAGCCACGGGGCTTTTTCTCGTCGAGCCGCCTCATAGGAGCGGATATCATCAGCGTGCTCCAGGGTCAGGCCTATATGATCGAGGCCATTGATCAGACAGTGCTTGTGGAAGGCATCTACCTCGAAGGCAATCGCCTCACCACAGGGCTTATGTATATGCTGCTGCTCAAGGTCGACCGTGAGCGTGTAACCTTCCTGCGCGTGAGTTTCCTCGAACAGGCGGTGCACGACCTCTTCTGGCAAAACGATTGGCAGCAACCCATTTTTAAAGCAGTTGTTAAAGAAAATATCGGCAAAACTGGGTGCAATGATTGCACGAAAACCATGGTCTTCCAGCGCCCAGGGGGCGTGCTCACGGCTGGAGCCGCAGCCAAAATTTTCCCGCGCCAGCAACACCGAGCCCCCCTCATAACGGGGGAAGTTCAGAGGAAAATCCGGGTTGATCGGGCGGTTCGAGCAGTCCTGGCCAGGAAAACCCTCATCCAGATAGCGCAATTCATCAAACAAATTGGGGCCGAAGCCAGTGCGCTTGATAGACTTCAGAAACTGCTTGGGAATAATCAGATCTGTATCGACATTGGCGCGATCCATAGGCACTACGAGGCCCTGGTGCTGGGTAAATGCTCTCATCAGGCCATCTCCTCTTGCGCTTGCACTGGTGCCATCTCGCGCACATCAACAAAGTGTCCGGCAATCGCCGCCGCAGCTGCCATCGCTGGGCTAACCAGATGCGTGCGACCGCCGTAACCCTGGCGCCCTTCAAAGTTGCGGTTAGAAGTGGAGGCGCAGTGCTCTCCAGCTCCTAATTTGTCCGCATTCATTGCCAGACACATAGAACAGGAGGGCTCGCGCCACTCGAAACCGGCTTCGACAAAAATTTCGTGCAGCCCCTCGCGCTCCGCCTGGGCCTTGACCGCCTGGGAGCCCGGTACAATCAATACCTGCTTAACACTGTCGGCCTTGCTGCGGCCCTTGGCTACAGCGGCTGCTGCGCGCAGGTCTTCAATACGGGAATTGGTACAGGAGCCGATAAAGACACGGTCAAGGCGAATATCACTGATCTTCTGCCCGGCACTCAGACCCATATACTCTAAAGCTCTCAGCATGCCGGTACTCTTGGTGGCATCGGTTTCAGCGGCGGGGTCCGGCACACTGGCGCTGATGGGCACAACCATTTCCGGCGAAGTCCCCCAGCTCACCTGGGGCTCAATTTCCTCACCTTGTAGTACTACAACCTGATCAAAATCCGCATCGTCATCGGAGTGCAGATGACGCCAGGCCTCAACTGCCCGATTCCACTGTTCGCCTTTTGGCGCGTAGGGCTTGCCTTTCACGTAATCGAGGGTGATCTGGTCTACCGCCACCATGCCCGCGCGGGCACCGGCTTCGATAGCCATATTGCACACGGTCATGCGACCTTCCATGGACATCTTGCGGATGACTTCGCCACCGAACTCAATGGCATAGCCGGTACCACCGGCAGTACCGATCTTGCCGATAATTGCCAGTACCACATCTTTGGCAGTAACACCGGGAAACAGAGTCCCATCCACACGCACCAGCATATTCTTCATCTTGCGCTGGATCAGGCACTGGGTGGCCATTACATGCTCCACCTCTGAGGTGCCAATACCGTGGGCCAAAGCCCCCAGAGCACCATGGGTAGAGGTGTGGGAATCACCGCATACTACGGTCATCCCCGGTAGAGTGGCGCCGGTTTCCGGGCCAATCACATGCACAATACCCTGCCCCGGCTCGTTGATACCGAACTGCACCACGTCGAAATCCCGGCAGTTCTCATCCAGGGTCTGCACCTGAATACGGGAGATATCATCGCGGATACCACTGACACCGGCGGCGCGTTCAGCGCTTTCGGATGGCACATTGTGATCGGGAGTAGCGACCAGGGAGTCCCTGCGCCAGGGTTTGCGGCCAGCCAGGCGCAGCCCTTCAAAGGCCTGGGGGGAAGTCACCTCATGAATCAGATGACGATCGATATATATCAGTGCGGAGCCATCGTCACGGGTCTTGATCAGGTGGTCCTGCCAGAGTTTGTCGTAGAGTGTTTGCCCTGCCACAGCCGTTCCTCTCAATAATTGTGACCCCGAGTCTAACTAGGCCTGGAAAATAACACCAATTTATATTTATTATTCAATCTATTCCTTTATGGAATTTGAACTTTACTCTGAGGCGCTACTGTGGCCAGAGTTCCCTTATTAGGAGGTATACCGATTGGAAATTCAGTGGTTGAGGGCATTTCTGGCAATTGCCGAGCAGGGCTCGGTATCCGGGGCTGCTGAACAGCTGCACCTGACCCAGCCCGCGGCTAGTAAGCGCCTCGCAGCCCTGGAGCAGCAGTTGCAGGCCCCGCTATTTGACCGCATCGGCCGGCGCCTGCAACTAACCGATGCCGGGCGCGCCCTACTGCCCCGTGCTCGCCATATCCTCAACGAAATCAGCGATACCGAGCAAGAGTTGCGCGCCCTGGGCAATAATGTCAGCGGCAGCCTGCGTATCGCCACCAGCCACCATGTGGGCCTGCACCATCTGCCGCCAGTGCTGAAGGAATTCAGCAATCGCTACCCACAGGTTGCCCTGGATATCGACTTTGTAGATTCTGAGCAGGCCTACGAAGCCCTAATGGCCGCCAAGTACGAACTGGCCGTAGTTACCCTGGCCCTCAAGGATTACCCCCACCTAAACGCACAAGTCATCTGGCCAGACCCTTGTGTGGTAGTGGCTGCACCCGGCCACCCACTCACCAGAATCCCTGAGCTGGAACTGGCTGACCTAGCCAACTACCCCGCGATCTTGCCGGATCTCAACACCTATACCGGGCGGCTGATCAAGCGGGAGTTCGACGCCTTGGGCTTAAAGCTCACCGCCAAGCTCGCCACCAATTTTTTGGAGACGATCAAAATGATGGCCTGTGTCGGACTGGGCTGGAGCGTTTTACCCCAAACCTTGGTGGATGAGAGTTTGGCGGTATTACCGGTAAAAAAATTGCAGGTCCTGCGTAACCTCGGCGTAATCAGCCATCGTGGCCGCACGCTCAGCAATGCTGCCAGCGCACTGCAGCAGATGCTTTTTGAAGCAAACCCGTGAATTTCTATTTGGCAATTGGTTGATCGAGATTCCTTCTAAATTCATGCCACTTTTCTGACATGACTTCACACTTTTTCAAGGAAACAGAAACATCTTATAAACGTCAGTTCGCTCTATTGGCCGACAAATTTGTAAAAATGTGCAACTTACAGCAACAGAAAAAAAATAACCCTGTACACTCCGCGACAAATTTATCACGGAGAGAAGCTCATGAAGAAATCTGCTATTGCACTCTGCGCCCTTCTCGGCAGCGCTACCGCCAACGCGGATACAGTTCTCGGTTTTGATGCCAGCATCGGTGCCTGGCTGCCAAATTACAACGGGGATATTGGTAAAGATGATTTCAATGTAGATGAGCTTTCCCTCAGCGAGGACCACATCACCTTTATCCAGGCCGCACTGGAGCACCCGATCCCCTTAGTACCCAATATCATGCTTGCACACAGCAACATTGATACCGATGGCAGCGCTGAACTGCAAAGCACTGTGACTTTCGACGATGAAACCTTCCAGATCGGCGCAACCATCAACACCGATCTCGACCTCACCCATACCGACGCCACCTTCTACTATGAAATTCTGGATAACTGGGTAAATCTGGACTTGGGAATTACCGCGCGTAAGTATGACGGTGAGTTTATCGCCATTAGTGAAGACCGCGCCGAAAATATCCAGCTAACTGGCTACCTGCCAATGGCTTACGGAATGGCCCGGTTTGACTTGCCATTTAGCGGCTGGTCCATTATTGCTCAGGGCAATGGCACAGCTTATCGCGGCGATACCCTCACAGATTTCACTGCAAAAGTTCGCTGGGATTTCGTACCTGCTGTGGACCTGGCGATTGAGGCCGGCTACCGCGTAATGACCTTAAACCTCGATGAGCTGGATGACCTGCAAAGCGATATTGAAATCAAAGGGGCCTATATTGGTCTCAACCTGCACCTGTAAGCCCAAGCCCTGAATCATTCACATCGATTCGCAAATTACTTCCGGCACGCTATAGCTAGCGCGCCGGAATTCCCCTAAGGTGGGTTCATCATTTCGCTCCTTGAGATACCGCAATGCGAAGCACGAGCCTCTCTCAACATCACCGCTTAATATCCCGCTAGGTATTCCTGAGGGCCGCAGAAACACAGTAAACTCTCCAGAGTTTCCTTTGAGCATGAACAGCGAGGCGAGCGGGCAGTGCAACCTTTTCTGCAAACACTAGGAATTTCCCACCCCATTCTTCAAGCACCAATGGCCGGTGTATCTACCCCTGAATTGGCTGCGGCCGTCTCCAATGCGGGCGGACTCGGCGCCATCGGGCTCGGCCCCTACTCCCCGCAAAAAGCCGCCGAAAAAATCCAACAAACCCGTGCACTTACTCAGCACCCTTTCAACGTCAATGTCTTTTGTCATCAACCTGCAGTTGCAGATGCCCAACGTGAGGACACCTGGCTCAATTTCCTGGCTCCGTATCTCTCAGAATTAGGGGCAACACCTCCACAAACATTACACGAACCCTACCCAAGCTTTCTTGGCAACCGCGAGATGCTTGAGATGCTCCTGCAGGAAAAGCCCGCCGTGGTAAGCTTTCATTTCGGATTGCCCGATCAAGCCACAATCAATGCTTTAAAAAATGCTGGTATCATCCTGATTGCCACCGCTACAACCCCAGAGGAAGCAAAATCCGCAGAAGAAGCGGGAATGGATGCCTTAATTGCTCAAGGTATAGAAGCCGGTGGCCATAGAGGGGTGTTTGTACCTGAGGAAGACCGGGAAATAGGTACACTCGCTTTGGTTCGCCTGCTTTGCTGCCAAAGCAACCTGCCTATTATTGCTGCAGGAGGCATTATGGATGGAGCCGGAATACATGCGGCTCTTTCCCTCGGCGCCAGTGCTGTGCAAATGGGAACCGCATTTATACTTTGCCCAGAGTCCGCCGCTGACGAAAACTACCGAAAAGCACTTAAAAGTGAGCACGCCCATAACACTGCTGTTACTGCGAATATCTCTGGGCGCCCTGCTCGCGGTATCTCCAACCGCTTTTACACTGATCTAAACCACAACGCCCCGACAAGACCTGATTACCCAATCTGCTACAGTGCTGGCAAAGCGCTCGCCAACGCTTCAAGTGCAGCAGGCAATGATAGCTTTGCCGTGCAATGGGCCGGCCAGGGAGCCCCTCTATGCCGGGCACTACCCGCAGCGGAGCTGATTACTACCCTGGTGGCCGAACTGGAAGCCACAAAATAAGCTGAAGGGCATCAGCGGGAAAAGATCGCTATCTTATTTCCATCCAGATCGCGGAAATAAGCCCCATAGAAGGCTCCAGGGTCTCTATGGCCAGGTTCACCTTCGCTAACAGCACCCAAGCTAAGAGCCATAAAATAAATCCGATCAACCTCCTTTTTATTTTCGGCTTTAAGAGCAACCATAGTGCCATTACCAAAGTTGGCAGATTCATTATTGAACGGCACAGTGAGCGCGAGTTTCGTAGAGGAGTTGAGAAATTCCCAAAAGACCACTGTACGAGACGCATAAATCTCCTTACCCCTAAGTAAGCTAATTAACCGGCCATAAAAACTGCGAGTCTGCTCCAGATTATTGGTACCAAGTGAAATATGTGAAATCACTACAATCACTCCTGTTTAGGGTAATTGACGTAAGATATTGTTTTTAGGAGCAGCGAATCAAAATATAGCCGGGCTATTACCCGGCAACATTTTGTTTATTGTTGATCATCTGAGGCTATCGCCCGAAAGTTACATAACAATCGAGGTCAGCGGGAGAGAATTGCTTCAACCGCAGTTTGAACCTCATTATCACCAGCATTGATACCGAGGCAGAAAGACCGATATTCATCACCGCTCCCGCCAAACCTACGGTCAATCTCAGCCAGGCAATGCACCATTTCACCATCCAAAATAAATGAAAGCTCTATTTCCTTCGCCCCGAAGAAGCCACCACCCTTAAATTCAATTTCTTGGTAGCACCCAGATTTAGAAGAGAAAGCGCCCCCATTCAAATAGCCCTTTTCAACATCTGTCTTCACCAAATCAAAGCCTTCGCTCTCAATCATTGCAATAATAGACTGCACCACCGGCAAGGGCTTTATTTCCAGGTAATCTCGATCCTTAGGGTCAATGGCAAAATCAATATCCAGTGCCGTTTCTAACCAAACCCGGCATTGATTCTTTCGAGCCACCAATGCAGTGATGGGTGTCTCATCGTTTAGTTTGAATTCAAAGGGAATCTCTCTACCCTCACCAGCACCAATGGTAAATGGCTCCATAATTCTTACAGCGCTCAAAATCATGTTGACATGGCTAGTACCATTGTCATTTTCAACTTTCACTTCGGTACAAAGCTTTAAGTTAATAGCTTCAATCGCCTGTTCAATATCACCCCCCTGAACATGGACATTCCCCGTGATTAGCCCTCCCTGAAATACACTCGCGCTTTCCAGTACCGTATCAACCTTAGCCGCACCAATTCCCAGAGAGGCCTTTAACTTCTGCAACATAATTTCTACCAACAATTAAAACTCATCGACCAATACTAAACACAGTACCTACGATAAAACAAGTAGGATCACACAGGTGGAGCATAGCGGCAGAAAAAGTCTTCCTTAGCCTAATAATGATTACTCTGCATATTCACTTAAATAAATAACACCTCAAATAAGAATAGAAACCAATGAAAAACTATCATCTACGAATAAAACCGATCATCAGATAAAATAAACTATCAACAACTAGCACAACCAAGAAAACGAAAAGGCCATATAAAAATGACCGCCCCCAAGATAAATCAAACTGCAGACGCAACATAAACAAGGGCACGATAAAATACAAAAGCGCTAGCGGAACCAAAAAACGCTTGTCAACTCCAATTATTCCAGCTCCAATATTGGCCAATAAGATCAGCAGTGCTGGCACAAGAACAAAAGCTATAGATGCAAACCCATCCAACCCTCGATTTTTACCCCGCTCAAGGAACTTTAACAAGATAAAAACCACACCTGCCGATATCAATACTTGAAGCATAAATTTCTCCACCTATGTATTCAAAAGCAGCATATTGACTGGCCCTTAGCGCACCACAATAAACCCCAATATACATTCGAAAAAATCACACGGACAATAAAAGCGCAGGTAAATCTTTCACATATATGGACAGTGTATTGAGTTCACATTAACCCCACAAAAAGTAGCATTTAGTCCGCAGAAGATACACGGATAACATGACCATCAGGATCCTTAACCAAGAAGGTCTCGCCAAAGACATCTGTATATAAGTCTTTATATATATTTATCCCAGCATCAGCCTTCCACTCTTTATAAAGCTCTTTCACTTCGGTATCAGTCTCAAGATTAATACCAATCTCTGCAAATCTTGGTGACTCATGCTCTGGAGACTCGCCACCTGACCAAATAGCAAAATCCGCAACCCCATCAACCTTAAAAACTACATATCTAGGGCTTACAAAGTAGGGTTCAAAATTAAATAAATTCTGATAGTATTCAGCAGAGTGCTGTATATCCGAAACATAAATTAACTGTAAATTTGGCTTCCTGATCTTTATCATGAATACATACCTTTAGTTGTGATTCCAAAACATCCGAAATAAACATGTAACAGACAATTCTGCATTAAGCGTACTATAAATACAATGTATACTCTATCTGGAATTATATAGAAATCACATGAAAAAAGGGCTAGTTAAATCAACATTTATAAAACATAAGTTAAGACTCAGAAAATCCAAGCAATCGTTTTCATTAATTTTATAAGTTTCATCACTTTAAAATTTGAAAACTGATAAATGAATATTCCTACTGACCACCTCAGACTTACCCACAGATGTCGCTTCAAACTCAACCAGAAGCTTACTGAAGGAAAAAAAATCGACACTTTCAGAAAATCCGGATATAGAATTTTTTGTACCACATTACTAAATGTGATTTATTACACATTTTTCTCAACGAAGCTATTTAACTCAGAAATCGATCGAATAACATACAACTTTTTATTTGCCGATAGCTTTTTCAACCTTTGTAAAAATCTATCATTCCAAAATTTTGGGCAGAACTTTAATATTTTATAGCTCTCAAGCGTTCCCTTTAAAATGGAACTCCCTTTAGGCCAGCCTTCTGGTTTCTTAAACATTCCTGTAAAGAGCCGCTTCGTCACCAACCAATAGGTAACAAAGTAAGGTAAATCTATATAAATAAGCGTATCGGCTTCGTCTAAACGCATATTAAAAGAATCCAATGAGCTTATTGGCCCAAAGCCTTCAATAATCCACTCTTCGGAAGCGAGAATGCTCCAGTGAGTCTCTTCATAGCTATGAAGATCTACCTCTTGACCACTCTGCTGATATAAAATGGAATCTAAAGCATACAATTTTATACCCGTTACTGACGCTAGCTTTTTACCTAAAGTAGATTTCCCATTAGCTGGCTTGCCAAAGATTGCTATTTTTTTCATTCCAGCTCCTTCATCTAGTGCAACCCCCAAAGGCAGAAACAAAAAACCCGCCTCTTGGCGGGTTTGATAAATTAGCAACACATCAACAATCCCACCATTCTTATGGAATGATAAGAATAATTCGAGTAGTTGGTTGCGTTGAAATTGTATTCATTTAATCATCTTGATTTAAGCATCACTCAATGTCAACCGCTTGCCTGATAAAAATACCTCACCGGACTGCTCTTTGGTCACCTTCCCTCTAGACATTGGAAATACCAGCCTAAAAACTAAGAAATAAACAACCACTAAAAACGGTGTCAGTAATTTCTTAGCTTATAGCGTCAATATAGTTTGTGGCATAATTTTGGCGACTTTATTGTACCCTTTACAATAAAGTCGCCGAGATTGGAATCACGATTGATGCTGTTAAGAATTTTCTTATTCCGAGAAAGCTATTGTTTTGTCAACCAAGCAACCATTAACAGATTTGGGCTCATTAAGTTTGTCAATAAGCCAACACTCTTCATAGATTGAACAATAACAGAGCTCTATACCTATAAATTTATCGGTTTCGCCAAGTTTATCTGATTCTTTCCCTGTATAGGATAATGGCTTAACCGTATTTTGTGGCGACAGTATTCTATTACTAATGTGGGATTGAGTAATACTAGGTAAATTTGGAATGTCATTCCAAAGTTTGATAGGCTCAGATTTGTATTGAACTATCCCATACTTAATTACAGCAGGACCATTCCCACTATTCGTTACACTATATTCAAAATGTGTGGTGTTTAAATTACGATGTATTTCCAACCTTGGCCAAACAGAAGCTCGAGCATAAGCACGATCTACATAAGCAGAATACATGCTAACTATAGCCGTAACGAAACTAATTAATAGAGCTGAGAAAGCAACAACCATCTCAGGTTTTTTGTACCACTTCACATTATCCATGCATTCACATTCCTAAACTTTCTTTGGCTCTATCAGCCACATAGCCAATTAACATTGCCAACAGGAGCAGCCAGACCATTTACGGTCAAAGCGGGCTGATCAACCAACTGGCTCCCTGCCAACCATTTTTGACTGACTACAGCCTGGTAAATTTGGAGGTTAAAATAGCATATTTTCCTTACCAGTTAACTATCTGATTAGCACTCCACAATGGAGCATCAGGCTTGTAGGACTTATTGATTTAAAAGAAAGGCACTTGAATGAAACTGCACTAGCAGTTTGAAGGAAAACTCTCTGGGAAAATGTACTCAGGTAGAGATTGAAGCTTGCAGCAACTACAATCCTTCCAAAAATTGACCGCCACTATAACCGGCATTCTAAATACGCGCTATAGCGCAGCGGAAGCATACTTCAAAATATCTGATTCATTGCCTTGTTATACGGTGAGCTCTCTCTCCATTACAAGGACTTCTAAGCCGCAATAAGTAACTTTTTCTATTGGATTCCAACCCAAACAACTATAAAGACCGCCGTCTAGATGCTCCGTTTGGAGATAGAGCTTCGACACACCAAGCTGTTCTGCTAGTGAGATGATTCTGTCAATGATTGCTTCTGCGATTTTCTTTCCGCGATGGGACTTGGAAACATACACACCACCGAGCCAATGTTCCTTTTCTGGGTAAATAGTCATTTCACAATATTTCAACTGTGCCGCACCCAAGATTTCTCCTGAATCAACTGCTATAACGAGAAGTGGTATTTTATCGGTGTTTAGGTAGTCAGAAAGCGATTCTCGAGTTTTAGCCAGGCTATTGCTTTCCCTTAGGTAACCCCATTCCGTAAAATACCACTCCGCAACAATTGGTAGCGCTTGTTTATTCTCGGCTAGCAGTTGTAATTCCATCTCTCAACCTTTCGTTTGCAGCTTGCCACATAACATTCACATGCGGTGGGTGAAGCGAAGCATAAGCCGTTCGCCTGCGATAGCGGCGAACAACATGCCCTCGTTAACTGATTTAACACCCACCATCACCACCCCCTCCATCTCCAAAACCTCCAGAATCACCACTGCTAAAGTGACCGTCCGAGCTAGAGCCCTGAGTTACTCCAAACTTCACTATAAACCACAGTACACTAGAAATTAGGAAGCCCGTAAATACTAACGGAGCGAAGACTGAATTAAGCAAAGTTTCGGAAGTTAGATCTATCATGTACCAAGCTCCAACTAGACCAAAAAAATTTATTGTGAATGATTTCATTTACTCTCCTTGTATCACTTAACGCCCCGCAAAGGGACGAACAAATAAACGCAGTGTTTTGGCTGTCCCAGCAACCAAAGGGAGCGATTGCTGCGGATTGCTATGTGTTATATTTTACCCACGGAAGATACCTTCTGAGAATTTCCATTTGCCGAGCCATAAACCTTGAAAAATTAACTGCACTCCATAATATGAATGCGAGAAGCACAAGTAGTTAATAAATATGGAAGACTTAGGCAATAACACTCCCCACAATATATTCCAAAATTACAGTCGCAAACACAACCCATGACGAATGGCCTCTTCGACAAAAGCTAAAGAACTGGCTTTCCTTATTTGCCATTAATAGTGAGTCTTAATCCTTGAGCCGAATTAAAAGATCTCACATAAAGCTCATAATAAAGCCTGCGAGGCATCTCTAAGAACGAATCCACACCCGAATGTTCAATTTTAATCCAATGTAACACTCTTAATTTCCCTTAATTTTAATGTGATACCAAACGACGGCAAAAAACTAACACCACGCTTTATGGCTAGTTTAGAGTGGAACAGAAAACCAGTCCGACAACATGCATTGTTAAGTGGTTCACTCAAGTGCAAGGTCATTTGATTTACCGTAAGCACCACACAGGCAACACATTTCTGGATACCAAAACACTTGTAAGAATGGAATATGCCCTTCAATCTTTTTAAGATCGAAAGTAGAAACATACTCAGTGCCTCTTTCTTTTAAATGAACTCTTTTTGAATATTCACCGAACCTATGCTCAGAATTTTCCGGATAGTATTCTATAGTTGCTTCAGCTCCGTAATTTAAGCCCTCAGCATTCATAGAAATAGTCGCCTGGAATGTATTCGATGCAATCTTTTCTACTTTAATGAGCTTATCAAACTCAGACCCCATTTTAGGAGCGGTACAAGCAAACGCCAAACTAGAAGCAACCAGACATACAAGAGTGATTAGAAATCGATTCATAGCTATTCACTTAACGTAAAGCCAACTTGCGCGGGTGTTTTGGTACGAAGCCGGTTAGCACAATAAAGTTATTACTTTAGCACTTAAATCAAAAAACCCCTCAAACCCCTTACGCCTGGTTCAACGCCTCGTTATGCGCCTTTCCACTACCGCACACAATACCATTGCCACTAGCGATCAGGGATATCACCAAAAAAACCTATTACACAAGATACTTTTCCTTGCCCATCTATTTCTGTTACATCAAACCCAGCCATAAGTAACTTGCCTTCCTGATGTATAGCCCAATGGTAGCGATGAAACCCATGCTGAGAATCTACTCCGCTAGTTCGAGAGTAAACCGCACCTGGAAGCTTTGATTTCACTTCATGGACATTTTTTTCAAATCCATCAATACCAGAGACATCAATGGACGGATCAACAAACCGGACATTGTTACTTAGGGCATTTTCAAGGTGATCGCGCACTTTGGTAGAGTCAGGCTCGTTCCATGCCGCCAGCATATAGTCGAGCGCTTCTGGGTAGTCTGCCATATTTTCTTTCTCAAATATCTAGAAAAATTCAGGGTTCAAAAAACGTGATCGCATAACGTTTTGCTCAGCAGGTACCGGAAAGTGCTACCGTAGCGTACAGCACAAAACGCCCAGGGTGTAGGTGATCGGATACGGTAACTTGTTATGTACTGTGGATAGCCAATAATAAATCAAAAGCATTGCTTTCTTAGCTCCTTAAATAGTTCTTTGCCTTTTTCATTTAGTTTACCTTCATCCCGGCCACAAACTTCGATATAAGGTGAATTTATGTGTATTGCTTTAATAGCTCGCTGCCGAATTACTTCTAATTTTGGGTTAGCAATCTCACAGGCCTCAAAGTAATCCCAGCGTTTGTAGTCAACATCATCCTTGATCCATGACTCAAGGAGATTTGCAACCTCCTCAGGCTTCCACTCAACCGAACGCACCTTCCACTTCTTAAATAAGTAGAAGGCAATAACGGCCAAGCCACCTAAGCCCAGCCAATATAAAATGCTCATATTGATTTACACATAACGCCGACCGCAGCGGCTTGCAAAATGGGCGGTTGTTTTGCGGTTTTTGGCAAAACAAGTGACCGTTTTGCAAGTCCGTTGCCGGCCCTTGTATGGTTGTTCTTGCCCGATTCTGATGTTGAAAATCCTTTTCGCTAACGGGTAAATTGAGACCCACCTTCGGCGGCCACCGAAGGTCTTGTTTATCACAGTTCGTTGCCTGGCCGGTTCGTAAAAGACCGATAACAAGTATGAACGTGATAAGCACTCACTAGGCATAACTCGAATAGTCATATGGGCCTCGAGCCCGAATAGCAAGGCGGAGATAGCTTATCTTATGGAACCTCAAGAGATCAATGTCGGTATCGATACCAGTAGTATACAACTCGATATTTATGTGAGACCTACTGGCCAGTTCTTCAGTGTTACCAATAACAAAGAAGGCATTAAAGACGCTATTAAACAACTACAACCGCTTAAACCTCAAAGAGTATTGATCGAGTCCACAGGAAGGCTAGAATTAGAATCTGTCTGTGCTGCTCATAAAGCGGGACTGCCGATAGTTGTTTGCAATCCTTCACAAGTAAGAAACTTTGCAAAGTCAGCGGGGCGGCTCGCAAAAACAGATAAGCTAGATGCAATTGATATCGCACATTTTGGTGAAGCAATGAAGCCAAGATTGTCATCGATCAAACCAGAAAAACTAAGAAATATCAGTGATTTGCTGACGGTCAGGAACCAGTGCTTAGAAATGAGCACAATGCAAAAGAATCGCCTCAAGAGAATGCCTAAGCCTGTTCACAAGCCCATTCAGGCTATCTTAAAGGCCATCAAAAAAGAGCTAGAAGGAGTCGATAAGCAACTTGATAAACTTGTTAACAGCGTTGCCGAGTGGCGACAAAAACGCGATCTCTTATTAAGCGCTAGAGGAGTCGGCAATGTACTGGCTTACACGCTAATGAGCGAACTTCCTGAGCTGGGCAAGCTGAACCGCAAAGAGATTGCGGCACTTGTGGGTATCGCCCCGATGAATCGTGATAGCGGCAGCTTCCAGGGTAAACGCTATATTCGAGGTGGGCGACATCGTATACGCACGGTTTTGTTTGTTTCTATGATGTCGGCAATACAATGCCACCCTAAATTAAAGCCAATGTATGAGCGCCTGGTCGCTGCTGGTAAACCAAAGAAAGTAGCCCTTATCGCATGTATGAGGAAGCAACTTACCATTCTAAATACGATGGTAAAAAACAACACTTACTGGGATGAGAAAGTGGCTTAAATACTTGACAAAGGACCATAGTCACTTGTTATGTGTTTGGATGAATGCGAAGTGATAACCAACGCATACAACGAAAATAAAACTGCCAATATTTAAGGCTTGTACGTATAAAAACCAGATGATTGGGTTTTGCTCAATAGTTGGTTCGGAGTGCCCAAGGGCGATTGAATGTACGCTAGGTATTAATATGTGCGCAACCCTTGAGGCGGTAACTAATATTCCTGCGAAAAGTGAAAGCCCAGATAAAATGGAGCGCTCTCTATAGAACCACACTAATGATGCAGCAAATAGAAAGAAGGGCATAAACCAAGTTGTAAAGTCGTTAATGCCACCAAATAGCTGCCAAAATGTTGTCGGGCTATATACATGATCTTCCATATCTATTTACACATAACGCTAAGTTAACCGGCGCACAGTGCGAAGCACGCTTTTGTGTGTCCGTCGTAGGCCGCTTGCGGCCGGAGTATAGTTGAACGCCTTGTTAAGCTCTTGCACGGAATAACCACTCTGGATATGTTTTTTGCGCCTTTTCTAAAACCGCCCGCTCGGAAATACTAATTTCGTTATCAGTAATAGGCACGCCCAAGAGCCATTTCACCATTTGACCAGTGGAAAGTTTAAGAGCAAATGGCGATGGAACATAAGCCATGTGCCTATAAATGCTTTTGACATTCTCTTTTACCACATCTTCGCAGACCAAAGGCCACTCATCACAAGCACGCTCAGCTAACCAATAAAGAGAGCTTGCTAGCGAGTTAGGCAGCCATTCATTGGAGCCCGAGGCTGAAAACTCGAAACTCCCTGCTGGTAAGGGCAGCCCTATATCACAAGCCCCGATGGTAGAGAAAAAATTCCTACCAAATTGACCAATAGGAATAGGCCTATTTCCATTTTTATCTCGATAGGCCGTCACTGAAGGATTACCATCGGAATTTTCCTTCAGAAAGTTTGCCAATTCTCTATGGTGGCTCGGTGGCACGTAATCTCCTTTGTACGCTTAACGCCCGCATTTGGGGCGGCTAAAGCGCAGCACAAGCCGTCCCAGACCGTAGGGCGACAACATGCGTTTGTTATGTGTTTTTGAATTGCAGCTCAGCATTAACTTTACCATTTATTGCCTTTTCAACTGCTTCGTTCCACTCTTCTTGTACCCCAGTATCCGCGGAGCCGCCACCAGAAAGCAATGACATGCTACCGAGCAAACCTCCGACGTCGTCCGATTTCGTTAGCTGGAAGTACCCGTCCAGGAATGAGAACATTGCTAAAAATGCTTGTTCTTTCGTAAGCTTGAAATCGTTCATTTTTTCTCTTATGAATTATTCTCGGATTACACATAACGCCTTGCTAAGGGGCAGCCGAAACGCAGTGTAGGCTGTCCAGCCCAGCCTCTAGCTGGGCGATCTTTCCTGGCCTGGTTATGCTTGTTCTGGGACATATAAATACTTTAAATAACGCTCTTGATAAAAAGATTCAAGACTCATATTTGACTGAAACAACTCGGACCAAACTTCGTAATTTTTAATAAGCTTATCGCCATCCTGTTTATAACAAACTTGCTCTGGATGCATATCAAAGCCGTTGCTTTCAGCATATTCCTAAGCTTCTTTTCTCGCTCTACTATGCGCCTTCTTGAAAGAATCAGCTTTAATGCAAACTACTCTTTCTTCAAAGATATTCAAGCCCTCAGAATTGACTCCGAAGTGGTAAACGCTTCTAGCACCATACCAACTCAACTAATTTCTCCTCCAAAGAGCATAACGTTGCCAGCAAGGGCAGCCGAAGCAAAGCGTAGGCTGTCCAGCCCAGCCTCCGGCTGGGCGATCTTGCCTGGCCTGGTTATAGCTGGCGCGCTCTGAACGACCTACTTGCTCTCTGCCAGCCAACTTTGGCTGGCCACTGCCCGATAAATTTACGAGGGAAAATACCATACTTTCCCCACCGATTAACTAGCAGATTGGCACTCCACAATAGTGCAACTGACTTGCAGGGCTTGTTGACTTAAAACGAAGGCTCTTGAACTAAACTGCGGTACCAGTTTGAAGTAGAACTCTCTGGCGAAGCGTGTTCAGGTAGAGATTGTTACTTGCAGCAACTATAAACTATATAAAAATTGACCGCCACAATAATGCCGTGCACACGGGCGCCGCTTGCGGCGTCCGAGCGGCGAAGCCGCGTTGTGCTGCACCTGGTTATGTGGTTGATTTGACGAGTTTTGATTTTGCATATTTGTAAACCACAAAAATGGAAAAACACCATGCGACTGCTTTAATACTGACAACAAAAGAGAACCAAGCCGGGCGTGTGCTGAACGAAACCACACCTGCAACCCGTAGGTCTTGAATCTCTAAATTTACTGCTGCCCAATACAATTGGCTTCCAAGCCATATAGCTAGGAATATGGCTATTAAAAACCACAACAAACTATCTGTAATACTCGAACCTTTAGGTTTCATACCCTTCCCATGACATATAACGCTCTGCGCACAGGCGAACGAAACGTAGTGTAGCGAGTCCAGCTCGCGCTTTTTGCGGCGATTGTGCCGCAGTTTGTTATAAGTTATTGCCACGATGTTTCTTCCTTAACGCCCTAGCACTAACTGGCTTTAGTGGGCAGTATTTTGCAAAAACAAACTCAGCTAAAAATGGACCCGCAAGTAGTAAGGAGCCAAAAACCAGTAAACTTTGAAGTCTCAATCCCAAGTAAATAGCAAGGATAGGTATAAACGCCCATCCGAATGCTATTACCCTCTTAGATAAGGCTGCATATTCATACTGGAAAAAGCATTTCTCACAATGCATTCCACTTGAGGAAGATAACATCTTTACCTTTACAGTTTTCTCTTTACATTTTGGGCATTTTCTCATCATGACTTATAACGCCCACAGCACGGGCAGCCGGAGCGCAGCGTAGGCCGTCCTGCGGAGGCCCGGAGGGCCGTCCTGCGGAGGCCCGGAGGGCCGTCTGTGATTGTTAGAGCGGTGCTTGCCCGTGAAACCCGACATAGAGCCCCTTTAGATTCTTAGGAATTACTTCCCAGTACGGCCGAGCATTATCGCTATTTACTTGCCAAAACAGATTCTCTACGAACGCGACGTCAATTGCTTTCATTATTCCACTTTCACCGTGCTCGTACTCTGAACTAATGGTTTCAAGGAGTGCCTGATAATTATCAGCTGCCACTTTCTTTTTCATTTCGCTATTCAGGGCATTCGCTAGTGATTCAAACCAAGAATATGAAGAGAATTCCGTTTGGACCAACCTGTTCCAATAGTCATCATATAACTTGTCAGCATGTGCTGATATTTCAGGATAGGTTTCCTTAATTTGCCTACAAAAGGTATCTAAATCCATCTCGCTTCTCGGTCTGGAGTTCTAACGCCTTTGTAACGGGCCGCGTTGTGGCGAAGCCACGCTTTTAGCGGTCCAGCCCGAAGGGCGATCGTTGACAAACTTGTTATGTGTTTTTGATACTAAGCTGCGCATTAACACTACCATCCATAACTTTTTGAATAGCCTCTTCCCACTCGTTCTGAACTGCTGGGTCAGCTGATCCACCATCGCTAAGTAGTGACATGCTACCGAGTAAGCCGCCAACATCGTCAGACTTTGTTGCTTGGTAGTACTCATCTAGAAATGCGTACATCGCCAAGAAAGCCTGTTCTTTTGTTAGTTTAGAATCGCTCATTTTATCTCTGACACATAACGCTCCGCACAGGGGCAGACAAAAAAGTGTAGCGTTTTGGCTGTCCCAGCGACCAACGGGAGCGATTGCTGCGGCTTGTTAAGCATTTTTTACCCACTTTAGAAAGAGCTTTATCAGCTCGTTTAGTTTGTGAGGGCCACCATAGCCAACAAACTTACCGCTTTCTAGTTTTGTAATAATCCAGTCGTTCCCACTCGCTTCGGCGTCATCACCTACACCGTAGGAAAAACCTTCATATTCCTTTTCTTCTATATCTGTATCGGTGATGTCTACCTTTAGAAACCAGCCTGGATTATCAAGAGTACCGATTTCAATGCCATAGGTATGTTCCCAGTCCTCATTGCACTGAGAAAAATACCATTCTTCAAGTTCTTTGAGAGCTTCCATGTTTTTGATGCTTAACGTTGCCAGCAAGGGCAGCCGAAGCGGAGCGTAGGCTGTCCAGCCCAGCCTCCAGCTTGGCGATCTGGCCTGGTTATAGCTGGCGCGTACTGAACGACCTACTGCTCTCTGCCAGCCAACTTTGGCTGGCCACTGCCCGATAAATTTACAGGGAAAAATACCATTTTTTCCCCACCAATTAACTAGCTGATTGGCACTCCACAACGGTGCAACTGACTTGCAGGGCTTGCTGACTTGAAACGAAGGCACTTGAAAGAAACTGCGGTACCAGTTTGCAGGAGAACTCTCTGGCGAAGCGTGTTCAGGTAGAGATTGTTACTTGCAGCAACTACAAACTATCTAAAAATTGACCGCCACAATAACGCCTAGCACACGGGCGGCCGAAGCAAAGCGTAGGCCGTCCAGCCCACATATTTTGTGGGCAATCGTGCTGCTTTTTGTTATGCATTAGCCTCTCCGCCAGTCTTTAATAGTTGCAATAAGTAGGGCTATGAAAATTACTAGAAGGAAAAAGGCAATGCCATAGCCCACGGCACCATCTACTTTTGCTCCTTTGGCCTCCCAATGCCCATAGGTTATAAGCTGGTATAGCATTGCAAAAGATATGAAGCCACTAGTAAATATAGCTAGTAACATATGCCGAAAATTGAAAAGCTTTTTCCCAAAAGCAAGCTCCCCCCATGAAAGAGTCTCGATTTTTCTATCGAGGCCTTTTCGACGCCATCGGCGGTCTTTGAGATTAGACATAGTTTTGATGCATAACGTTGCCAGCAAGGGCAGCCGAAGCAAGGCGTAGGCTGTCCAGCCCAGCCTCCGGCTGGGCGATATTGCCTGGCCTGGTTATAGCTGGCGCGCACTGAACAACCTACTTGCTCTTTGCCAGCCACCTTTGGCTGGCCACTGCCCGATAAATTTGCAAGAGAAAATACCATACTTTCCTCGCCAATTAACTACCTGACTGGCACTCCACAATGAGGCAGCTGGCTTGCAGAACTTGTTGGCTTTAAACGAAGACACTTGAACGAAACTGCGGTGCCAGTTTGCAGGAAAACCCTCTGGAGAAATGTGCTCAGGAAGAGATTGGTGCTTGCAGCCACTTCAAACTACCTAAAAAATGACCGCCACAATAACGTCGCTATAACAAGCGCCTCTTTTTGGCGTCTTCGTTCATAGCTTTGTTAGCATCCCCGAATTCACTTAGCTGGCGACCTATTTCCTCGAGGTACACTTTCCCATACTTCCCACTTTCCAGCTCCTCGATCAAGAAACTCGGCAATCCAGTACAATACTCTTTACTACGGCTCGCAATACCCAAGCCAACGGCAGCAACCGTATCAACATCCCCGCTGAAAGCAACGCTATTTACAAGAACGTCTTTAAGAGATTCGGAGGTTCTCAAAACCGTTAGTAGCGCATGGACCGTTTCCTCAGCACAGCACGCCACTGGAGCAGACCAATTTTCTCGCCAATTATATTTGGTATATTGTGACACAAACTCCGTCAAATTTTCCTTTGCTCCCAAGTTATAAATGGCGTAGTGGGATGCCAAAGCGACCGCCTGAGAAGATTTACGGCCAATTTCTGTATCGTGAGTGAGTGACGCTTGCAGCTCAGCCATTTCTAACAGTTTAGTAATATTGTCGACATACCCCAACGGTGCTGATCTCATAGCCGCACCATTTCTAGTGCTTTGTGGTTTCATTTTTCTAAGAAATTCTTCACCACTACTAATTGAGTGCAAAAATGAGTAAAAACCTTTTGAATATCCTAAGCGCTCATCACGCTTGAAGCATTCAACGAACTTATTAGCCAAATTCTCTTTTGTCCAAGCTTCGTCGCTAATAATCAATTCTGCTATCGCAAGCGACATTTGAGTATCATCTGTATAGCAACCAGGAGCAATCCCTAGTTCATGCTCACAGTACTGAGATAAGTTATTGTATGTTTCAACTTTTTCTCTAGGGGAAAATTCAAACCCTGCTCCATAAGCATCGCCTATTCCGATTTCTAACAACATTTAAATCTCTCTCCATTAACCCAGTATCAACTATTGATTGCTAACGTCGCTATATACGGCAAATTTTTTGGTGATTGATTTGTGTTAGAGTAAGCGTCCAGCACAAATTCGATCGCAGGAAAATTTGTCCAGCCCAACAACGTTGGGTGTGTATGATAGCTTTGTTACAAGGCACTACGGTGATCTACGCAAGTTTGAAATAAATTGAGATATGGCTGCAGCTAGAAATGCCCAGAAGCATAAGAATAGCTTGCCGCTCCCTCCGTCTAAATAAGTTGAGAATACCACGCACGGGGAATGATTAGTTTTTACAGCGATGAAGAGCATGATTAATCCAAAAACCAATGTGCTAACAAGGTAAATCCAAAAAGCCATTACCGGCTCACTACTATCTTTGTAGTTCTGAATTAGCCACATAATGGTTCCTGCAAATAGAGCCACCCAAATCAATTGTATATTCCTTGCTAGGGCTTGTAACGCCGCGCTCTGCGGAAATTTGGAAGCGCCAGCAAGCAAATTTTGCGTAGCAGCGTCTTGTTAAGTGACTCACCTGCTGGTGCTAAATACGCCACCATGCCTCATTACCAGTTACGCTTAACATTATGCCAGTGAATTCACGCTTATCCGACAAACGTACCAGTAACAATTTTAAGTTATCAACTTCGATAAATGTATCTTCTGATTCTTCAGAGTCAAATTCTTCTGTTTCAATAAATCTTTGAGCCCGCTCGAAGAGATTACGATATCTATCAAACGCAGGGGTGGGAATCAACTCACCAATGAACCAAGGCTGATCAAGGTCTGTCTGCCTTAGATCTGCTAGCTTTTCGTTTTCGTTGTATAGTTCCCAGATATTCATTTTTCACTTAACGCTGAGCTAACCGGCAGCCAGTGCGAAGCACGCTCTTGGCTGTCCGACGGAGGCCGCTTGCGGCCGGATTGTAGTTGAGCGTTTTGTTATGTGTGTTCATAGTGCTTTAGTGCCTTACATTCACTGGCGGCTGAGGGCCACAGAATGATTTTATATAAATCATCTGCATCTTCCCACTCTTCGGTTATTGAATCGAGGCCCTTCGCGAGTGAAATAGCCGAATATTTACCGGGCGCCACTTCGATTCTTGCTGCATCAGGTAGATAATCGCTGCAGCCAAAAACAGCGCACTGCCCCGATGTTACTGTGAAATAATCTATAGAAGCATGATCCCATTCTTCGAGGCTAATTTCAGGCTGGCTATCGTGAATCTCAACCTCTAGAGGAACATCAACGTTTCTGAACGTGCTGATAGCGAGAGTGTTTGCCAGGATGCCAAGCTTTATATTTAATGCTTGCTCTGTCCAGATATCTGAAGTGTCTTCGTCGGCCTCAACATCCATCAGATATATCTGAAAGTAGTCGGCGAAAATTTCAAATTTATAGTTCTTCATCGGTGCATCCGTAACACATAACGTTGAGGTAATGGGCAGCATTGCTGCGAAGCGGGAAACCTCCCCCCTTAAAGTAGACGCCACCTTATATTCATCTTATGCGGCCATTCTTTCATATTCATCTGGGCTTTTGAACCCAAGTGAACCATGTCTTCTTTTAAAGTTATAGTACCTATCAAGATACCAAGATAAGTTGGTTCTTAGCTCCTCAACGGATTCAAAATTAAATCCTTTGAAACTCTCAGTTTTCAGTGTTTGAAAAAATGATTCTACATACACATTATCATTCATAAATCCTGGACGATTCATGCTCGGCTCAATACCCAGTTCCTTGAGTCGGTTTTGGTATGCATAAGCACCGTACTCAGAACCTCTGTCGCTGTGAAATATTAGATCTGATTCTATATTTCTGCAACGGACAGCTTTATTTAGCGCTGACAGTGTTAGCTCAACAGTTCGAGTGTCCGACAGCTCCCAACCCAACACTTTCCGGGAGTAAAGATCAATAATCACAGCTAAATATTGCCATTGCCCATTGATCTTCAGATAGGTTACATCACCAGCCCATTGAGAGTCTGGTTTAATCGGCATACCATGCTCTCTTTGTAAATTTTCAACCTTAATGCAAGGATTCCCAGGCAAAGGGCGTCGACGATAGATCCTTCCAGCTTTCCCCACGATTCCAGCCTCTCTCATAAGGCGTTCAACGCGCTTGTGATTTATTCGTTCACCATTAGCTTTCAGCTCTGCGCTAATTCTTGGGCTTCCATAATTACCATCATACTGCGCATAGATAGCTTCGATACACCCAAGAATTCGCCTATTTTCTATGTCTCGAGTGCTCTCATCACGGTTGAGCCACTTATAAAACCCTTGGGGTGAAACATTCAAGTATCTACATAAGTACCTGACACCAAAGTCTGATCGATTAAGAGCTATGAACGAGAATCTTTCAGCTTTGGATCTTTCAGGTACATTTCCCACTTTTTTAGGAAATCATTCTCCTTTTGCAATTTCTCAACCTGCTTTTTTAGACGTCTTATCTCTTTATCATCAGTTTGAGACTGAGTTTTCGTTGTCTTTGCCATACTTATTCTACGACTGGGCTTCTCGACCAACTTGCCTTCTCTACTTTCCTGTCGCCATCTATACACCATTACTGGATGCAAACCAATAATGTTGGCGATAGTGGTCGTATCTACTTTCAGTTGATTAGTGAGAGCTACCACTCTAACTTTAAACTCTGTTGAATATTCAACAACCCGCTCTTCACTCAGTATTTTCGGCATTTTTTCCTACCCTATTCAAAAGGTAGGCGTCTACTCAATGGGGGAAGGTTTCCAGCGGAGTGGCAGTCCCAGCCGAAGGCGACAACACCGCCTTGTTATATTTCATAGCCATACTGTTTAAAGTAGCTACGAAACAATCTTTTTTGTTGCTGGGTTAGCTCCCAGAATGGATTATCTAGATAGTTCTTATAAACCTCTAGCTCTGGCTCACCACCTAGCTCAAGCATAAGAATTACAGCATCTAAGCTACCAACTTCTATTGCGTGTGCAATTGCCCAAGGTGAGATTCTTGCACCCAATCCTCGTAGCAGTACTATGCCTGCAACTTGGTTCTCAATCGCTAACCAATGCAATACTGTTTCATTACAACAATTTTCTACTTCGAGAATACTTCTATCTTCGGAAACTATTGCCGGCACTTTCTCTGGTTCATAGAGAACAGCCTCTAGAAGCCGATCAAATTCATAGTTGTGTTGAATTTCATCATTCATTTTCTGTGATCCGCACTTCGCGGAAAATATAACACCCGGCTTTGGGGCGGCGAAGCGCGAGCGTAGCCGTCCCGCCGCGCCTTTCAGCGGCAAACAACAGCCGCTTGTTATAACATTAAGCTGATTGATCCAAATTAAGAGAGAATACAGCTGCCGGATTTGTTGAATATAGAGGAATTGCGTCAGACGCAGTAGAGCCAAAGGTGATTCGATCGCTAGGCTTCCATGCTTGAAGGTGTTCTCGTAATTCCCCAACCGTAATTCTAGAATCTAGCTCTGACTCGTCTTCCCAATCGTCACCGTCCATTTCGTTGAGCTCAATTTGTAGCAAATCCTCACCTCTACGCTTGAACCTATAAAACCTCAGCGGCCTTTTACTGTAACGAGACGAGCCGAATGTCACCTCGGCATCATTCGATAAGCCTTCAGTAGCTTCTAATAATTCTCCAACGGTTAGTTGCTCTTCCATCTTCTCTTCAAAACTCCAGATTATGTTTTGTGTTATAACGCCAAGGTTTGGGGCGGCGAAACGTTAGTGAAGCCGTCCCAGCCGAAGGCGACAACACCGCCTTGTTAGGCATCTTTTCCTTCGATTAATATAAATGGCTCAACATCTCTAGCTGGCCCATTTGGCGCCACCACTGGTCTATAGCTAGTAAACTCTGACAATTTGTACGATATTTCAATCTTCGAATTATCATTTAATTCCAAGCTGACTCTAAGCTCTTCAAGATTGGCGGAGTGAAAATCTAGTGTGCAAGTATAGACAAATCCAATTTTGTCCTCGGACTCTTTAGAAATGGCGCAGATTTTTTCAGCTTGATTCAATACGATGAGTCTTCTAGGCTCAATTTTAAACTTTTCAGATTCTGAATATGTTCTAAATCTAAAGTAAAGTTTCTGTTTTAAACTATCCAAATCATCATTGGCTCCAAGTGGTATAACGGGTAATCCTAGAGGCCCAGCTGCAATCTCGTTATGGCTAAGAAGAAGCGGGTATATAACAAGAAATCCAGTTCCCGTTGGATATGAATAAAGTGGAGGTCTATAAATACCAAAGCATTGCTCTCCAAAAACACCTAGGGTTGCCTGACTTTCTTCACACCAATCAAAAACATATGTTCTTTTCAAAAGTGGAGAAGGCACGACTTCATAGTTTGTCGTTTTACTCAAAGTTGAGCATCCACTTACTATTAAAGCTAGTAGCAATGTATAAAATAACTTCAATGTTCAAATTCCTTGGTGTGCCTAACGCCCGAAACACTGGCGCAGCGTAGCTGTGTCCAGGTGCTTTTGCTTGTTATGAGTATTTGTGTTCATAGCCACGAATTGTGCCTCGCTCTTTAAGGTCTTGGAGAAAACCTTCGCTCAAGCCTTTATATGCAACAGTGCACTCTTTATCGAAATTATCATAACCACCAAATACTAGTTCTCCCTCTATAGCTATCTGCACATGAATGATGCCTTCTCTAACCAGATGATCCTTTTCTGCTAGTTCTTTCCACATGCCTTTGGAACTTTCTTCATCTAAGGGGAGAATCACGAAATCTAGTTTTGGGGATATAGTTTGTCGTTTAAGCACTGGCGTTTCTTCATAGGAAGCATTCGGCCATTTATAAAATGACAAATGCTCCAATGAGCCCTCAAATGAAATAAGGGAGGCTCCTGTGCATTGCTCCATAACTGCATGGAGCAGGCCCGGTTTATCCCTAGGATCAATCCACGTTACTCTTTTCATATCCCTGATACTCATAACGAAAATAGATATGCGGAACCGTTAAGGAAGTTGGCGGTACCTTTGCGTAAGCAAAGGGAATGACAACTTTTAGGTTTCCGCATCATCGGGTTGTTATTTGTTGCTCGTGGCATTGTGTACAAATCCACTACAAATATCTTTCTTGCTACTGTCTACCAAGATTCGGAGAGAGAAATTAGCAGCTCTAGGTTCGCGGCCTTGCTTCGAAGCGGCTGCGCCGTCCGCATCAACTTCGTTATGCGAGCGTCGCTGAAGCTTCGAAGCTTACACGAAGGTCGAACCGTTGACTATGGGCTCCCCCGCCAATACTGTTTTTTTATACAGCACCTCAATAATCATCTGCTATTCTTAACGGAACCCTCACAAAACTGGAGCGAGCGACCAATAACGCCGCGCTCAGGGGCGGCTAATTTTGGGTGCGTTTTTGCGCGAAAATAGGAGCGAAGCGACTGCGCAAAAAGGTGCACAAGGTTAGCCGTCCCTTTGCAGCGCCTTGTTAGTTTTGGGGCATGGGTAGTCGCTAATTAAGGCCGCATCAAGCCAATAGGCTCCATTATACTTTTCCAGTGCGTCTACACCGTATTTAAATTTATTTGAATAATTCAGGTAAGAGCTCTTGAGCTGCTCAAAATTAACCACACCCTTCATACAAAGAATTTCTCCTGATTTTCTCTGATACTTGATTGAATCATATACACCTAGTAAGTAGTACTTGCATCGAAAAGCATCCCTTTCATATGAAGATGAGCACATTTGGTAGACATCTTTCGCGTTAACAAAATTTGCATCCATCAATGGGCTTCCAGACCAAGAATTGGCTCCGGAAAGACTCGCAAACAAAAATAGAAATACTCTCTTCATGGCTCATTCCTTGAACAAAAAACTAACGCTGAAATAATAGGCCGAGGCGCTTTGTGCCGAGGTCCTGGCCACGCTTTTTGTGGCCGAAATTAATTGTTCTGTTAGGCTTTTTCAAGAGGAACCCCATAATTGATACCCAACAATACCCGCATAATAGTTTCCTTGAAAGTGCCTACCTTATAAAGCTGCTCATCAGGGTCGGTGAATATGTAGAAATCCTTGTTATCATCAACTAGCAATAACATATGATCGTGGTGAGCTGATGCAAAAGCAAATAAAGATACGTTTAGGTTTACCCAATAATTGTGAAACTCAGCACCAAAATCTAATGCCTCATTTCTGAACGATATGTCACTTGCTGAAAGCTCTCTTCCAGCACCAACCTCACCAACTTGGAGACCGCCAAATTCGGCGAGTACAGAAACTGCATTTTTATACGCAGAATTAAATGAGTTTAAGATTTGTTTCTTAACCTTGAAGCTACGCCCTTCAAACCAACCTGCTTTGACGAGCAATTTATTTATATATTCATCTGTATCCATAAGAGCCTAACGCCTTGCTCAGCGGTGAGTTAAACTGGCGCTGTTTTTGCCGGGTTTATGGCAAAAAAAGTGACAGTTTGACGAGTCCGTTGCAGCAACTTGTTACATTTCAATTCTAGTTTCGAGGAATTCCAGATATTTAGGATCATCTTCCATAAAAATATCCATTCCTCCCCCCATGTACGCTCTAGTTAATTCATCGGCAGATTTATCTAACTCATTTAATTCCCAGTAAGCTTGACCAAGTCTTAAATGGATAAATGGATTTCCCAATCCTCCTGGGCATTGCACCGCATTAGAAAATGCTTTCATCATCTTCTCAAAATTTTCTGAAAGGAAATGAGTATCTCCGATGGCAACGAATAACCAAGTAGCAGCCTCCCAGTTAGATGGATGATCAGGCAATAGCTTAAGAGCTTCAATGTACTTTGCTCTCGCTTCTGAATAGTGAGCGCCATTTGATAGGTCATCACCTTCCTTGCTAAGAACAACAATCTTGTCATGAATACTTGGATCTAGTTCTAAGCTCATTTAATTCTCGATATTTGCGGAAATGTAACGTCTGGCTCTGGGGCTGCATGGAGCGCAGCGTAATGCAGTCCCTAGCAGCCACTTGTTACGTGCTGAATTTGCACAGATGTTTGATTGTTTTTTCATGTTCTTTACCCACCAAACCGACATCTTGATGAAAACGAAATCCAGACCTCTTAACTTTGGCCGCTTCAAGTGCCTTTTGTGCTTCTGAACCATCGTTATTGATTAGAGCTTTAGAGGCATGCCACTTATAATGATCAAGTGGAAACGTAAGCCTATCAACATGCTCATGTAATACACTTAGTGCGTAAGCGTACTCATTTTTTATTTTTTGAGTTGCCACCAAATATGGATAATCAAGGTACACCCCTGTTTGATGGTTTGGAAGCTCCCTTTCTCTTTCAAGTATCTCTTTAAAGGTGGCTATACATCCTTCGAGATCATTTAGCTCTATAAATGCATTGGCTTTTGCTAATAGTGCTCGAACATCTTCAAATTTGTCTTTTCTGGATTCGAAGTATTCATCAACCAAACGAATAGATATCTCTGGATGCTTGTCAGCCAAAGCAAGAGCTTGGATTACCAAGTACTGATCTCGTTGCGTTCTTGCTCGTTTCAACTTCGAGTAGAAGTGCTCTTCGATAGATTCGTTCCAATCTTTATTTCTATACCAATCGTCAAATGACACGATATTCCCTTAGCACGTAACGCCCAGCACACGGGCGGCCGAAACAGAGCGAAGCGGCGTGTAGGCCGTCCAGCCCGGTGCTTTTTGCCGGGCGATCGTGCTGCTGTTTGTTATGAGCTTGGCCATGATAGAGTATCGAAGAAAATTTCTGTGTAATATTCATGAGATACACCCAGTTTATATACTCCAAACTCAACTTGGGTTTCTTCCATTTTTTCCACCCACAATCTATCAGCTCTCAATATCTCACACAGATCCTCTGAATCGCGAACGCCCGATAGTTTGGTACCGATGGCTTCTCCAGAAGCAACAAAATCGAATGAAACTAGAAAAGAATCACCGTCACGTACGACGTGGAGCTCATCAACGGAGACGCCCTTATATATTTTTCCTAGCTCCATGGTCTAGTGTTCCTTTGACTCATAACGCCCAGCGCAGGCGCAGCCAGCGCGGAGCGCTTTTTGTGTTAATGTTTGAGCGCCAGCGAGTAACACAAAAAGTGCGTAGCGTTGGCTGTCGCTCTGCCGCTGCTTGTTATGTGCTCACCAATTTCTTCTGGATAAAGCGAAGGGCGCGGCTGGTTTATCTTTTCTGAATTCAGCCTCACTACAACTAAACCTGACACTCCATAATAGATAGTCAGATTCAGCAGTGAAGAAGATCTCAAACTCTGAGTGCTCACCCCACTCATTAAGACCTATATCTATAAACTGGACGTCTAGCTTGCATTTAATCGGGTTTGCGACGATTTCATTAATATAGCTAACACAATCATCAAGTAGTTGATGATAATTAGCTTCGACATAATTGAGCATTGAGACACTTTTAGCATCTGCAGAGTCTTTTGTTCCAGATAGGTTTACTTCTTCAACTTCTGAAATAGAGGTAAGCCACTTATTCTCTTTCTCGTTAAATATCATCTCTCAAATCTCTGCCCTGCATATAACGCCAAGCTCACCCGCGGAGGCGCGATAGCGCCGGAGTCGGTGTGCAGCGTCTTGTATGGTTGTTCTTGTCCAATTCTGATGTTGAAAATCCTTTTCGCTAACGGGTAAATTGAGACCCACCTTCGGCGGCCACCGAAGGCCTTGTTTGTCACAGTTCGTTGCTGCGCCGGTTCATAAAGACCGTTAACAAGTATGAACGTGACAGACACTCACTAGGCATAACTCGAATAGTCATGTGGGCCTCGAGCCCGAATAGCAAGGCGGAGATAGCTTATCTTATGGAACCTCAAGAGATCAATGTCGGTATCGATACCAGCAGTAAACAACTCGATATATATGTGAGACCTAATGGCCAGTTCTTTAGTGTTACCAATAACAAAGAGGGTATTAAAGACGCCATTAAACAACTACAACCGCTTAAACCGCAAAGAGTATTAATCGAGTCCACAGGAAGACTAGAATTAGAATTCGTCTGTGCTGCTTATAAAGCGGGACTGCCGATAGTTGTTTGCAATCCTTTACAAGTAAGAAACTTTGCAAAGTCAGCGGGGCGACTCGCCAAAACAGATAAGCTAGATGCAATTGATATCGCACATTTTGGTGAAGCAATGAAGCCAAGATTGTCATCAATCAAACCAGAAAAACTTAGAAATATTAGTGATTTACTGACGGTCAGGAACCAGTGCTTAGAAATGAGCACAATGCAAAAGAATCGCCTCAAGAGAATGCCCAAATCTGTTCACAAGCCCATTCAGGCTATCTTAAAAGCCATCAAGAAAGAGCTTGAAGGGGTCGATAAGCAACTTGATAAACTTGTTAACAGTGTTGCCGAGTGGCGACAAAAACGCGATCTCTTATTAAGTGCTAAAGGAGTTGGCAATGTACTGGCTTACACGCTAATGAGCGAACTTCCTGAGCTGGGCAAGTTGAACCGCAAAGAGATTGCGGCACTTGTGGGTATCGCCCCGATGAATCGTGATAGCGGCAGCTTCCAGGGTAAGCGCTATATTCGAGGTGGGCGACATCGTGTACGCACGGTTTTGTTTGTTTCTATGATGTCGGCAATACAATGCCACCCTAAATTAAAGCCAATGTATGAGCGCCTGGTCGCTGCTGGTAAACCAAAGAAAGTAGCCCTTATCGCATGTATGAGGAAGCAACTTACCATTCTAAATACGATGGTAAAAAACAACACTTACTGGGATGAGAAAATGGCTTAAATACTTGACAAAGGACCATAGTCACTTGTTATGTGCTGCCAGTTTTAAGCCACTTTATTTTCCAGTTAGACTCTTTGAAATAGCTTTCTAGCTCTGAATATGAGCTGACCCAAGAGTCAAAACCTTCTGATTCTTCATCATTCAAGTCTTTCCCGGTAAGAATCAGAAAACCACCAGTATTTTCAGAATCATTTAAGACCTTTATTTGAAAGCCCTCTTCATCTCCTGATTCTATGATTCCTAGCTTTCCAATTTCAATCACGCAACTCTCCGAGGCGCATAACGCCGCCGGCAGGGGCAGCTTACCTTGTGCGCTTTTTGCGCGAAAATGGGAGCGTAGCGACCTGCGCAAAAAGTGCATAAGGTAAGCTGTCCCGCGGAGGGCTGAAGGCCCGGAGCAAATTGCCCGGCCTTGTTATAACTCTACCGGTGCTCATAGTTACGGAGCGCATCTTCACATTTGGCCAAATTACAGTTTTCTTCCAATATATACAGCAAAGTATCAGAGGCTTCTGCTAGTTTTGATTTGGCCTCCTCAAGTTTACCTGCATCCAGCAGCGATTGAATCTCCGCAATTAGCTTAAGCTGATAAATCGCATTATCTGATAATACTTCCTCGACGATTACACCAGATTTTTGGTCAATATGCTGATCGACAACTTTGGCCAAAAAATACCCACCGAACATTACAAGTAGAAAAACGATAGAGAAAATATATGTTCTTCTCATACGAGCCTGATATTTACTCTTGAGTTATAACGTTGCCAGCAAGGGCAGCCGAAGCGGAGCGTAGGCTGTCCAGCCCAGCCTCCGGCTGGGCGATCTTGCCTGGCCTGGTTATAGCTGGCGCGTACTTAACGACCTACTTGCTCTTTGCCAGCCACCTGTGGCTGGCCACTGCCCGATAAATTTACTGGGAAAAGTACCATACTTTCCCCACCAATTAACTATCTGACTGGCACTCTACAATGCGGCAGCTAACTTGCAGAATTTGTTGGCTTAAAACGAAGGCACTTGAACGAAACTGAGGTACCAGTTTGCAGGAGAACTCTTTGGTGAAGTTTGTTCAGGTAGAGATTGTTACTTACAGCAACTACAAACTATCTAAAAATTGACCGCCACAATAACAGTTAATTCAAAAGCAGCGTCTACATATCACCCTTCTATATAATTCTGCTGTCCTCAATCAAAGCCAACTTAAAAACCTAGTAAAGTCAAAGAACTACATTGAGTGTCACAAAATAAAATAGGTAGATATATAGCAGCGTCTTTATAATTCCACGTTATCCCTGCTTTATATCACTTTTCACATCCGTTAAAAATCAACAAGATATAGAATTTTTCCCAGAAATAGGAGCAGCGTCTTTTGAATTCTGATATGTAAAGCAGGACTTAGTTATCAGTACTGTATTTCATCAGCCTACTATGCACATATGTCCCAGCTGGAGGGATGCGCTACCGCGTAAAGAATTGGCTTGCTTAGTACTCGACCTTACTGAGTCAGGAATCTTTTTTGTTGAGATCAGCAGCAGACTCTTTAGAGCAAAGAAAAGTGAAAGCCCTCACCTCAAAAGCAAAACATCCCACTTCTTTATTAAAGTTCTCATAAAATCACAGGGTCGCTGATAGCCATCTCTCCAGCGGTTGATAAGCCATCCATAGTGGTTTGTCTTCCACTCTGCTATTCTGCGCCCCCTATAAGGAAGCTCTTCGAACTTTGGCCTGGACCTTTCTGTTCAGATCTATCCCGATTGCATGCTTCAAGAACATCAGGTTTGGGCTTGCCGTTCATTATTTGATCGAACGCTTCTGCTCATTAAGCCCCCAGGAAACCTGCCCCCTACCCCAATCTGAGCCGACCGCCACTCCTGCGGAGCTCTTGGGGTTTGCGAACACTTTTGTAACTTACTGATTTTCTTAGAGAAAAATGCCAAAAACCGCAAACAAGACTAAGGCCGCGAAACCCGAACACACCCCCATGATGCAGCAATACATGCGCATCAAGGCCCAGCATCCCCAAGAGCTGGTGTTCTATCGTATGGGGGACTTTTACGAGCTGTTCTTTGATGATGCCAAGAAGGCGGCTGAGCTGTTGGATGTCACTCTTACTGCGCGTGGCAAGTCCGGGGGTGAGCCTATACCCATGGCCGGTATTCCCTACCATGCAGCTGAGGGCTACTTGGCGCGGCTGATTAAAGCTGGTGTTTCCGTTGCCATCTGCGAACAAATCGGTGATCCCGCCACCAGCAAAGGGCCGGTTGAGCGCCAGGTAGTACGTATTGTTACTCCGGGCACGGTCACGGACGAGGCACTTCTCAACGATCGCCGCGATAACCTCCTGGCTGCTATTTCGCACTTGGGCGATGTATTTGGCCTGGCACTGCTGGACCTGGCAACTGGCCGTTTTGTGGTTCAGGAAACAGATTCTCTGGAAGCCCTGGCCGAGCAGGTTCAGCGCCATAACCCGGCTGAATTACTCGCGCCAGAAGACCTCTCTTTGCCAGTGGAAATTGAACGCCGTGCCGGTGTACGCCGCCGTGCGCCTTGGGAGTTCGAGCTGGAAACCGCCCTGCGCCTGCTCAATCAACAATTTGGCACCATGAACCTGGAAGCCTTTGGTTGCAGTCATATGCACGGCGCCATAGTGGCCGCCGGCTGCCTGCTGCAATATGCACGGGATACCCAGCGCACCGAGCTGCCACACATTCGCGGTCTGCACACCGAAAGCGGCGACGAAACCGTGGCCCTGGATGGCGCCAGCCGCCGCAATCTGGAAATCGATCTGAACCTGAATGGCGGCGATGACAATACCTTGCTGTCGGTTCTCGACAGCTGTAAAACCGCCATGGGTAGTCGCCTGCTGCGCCGCTGGCTGAACAACCCGCTGCGCCAGCTCACTACCCTGCGCAATCGCCAGGATGCCATTGCTGCATTGATTGAAGAGTATGGTTTCGAGCCCCTGCGCGATGCCCTCAAACCCGTGGGTGATATGGAGCGCATTCTGGGCCGCCTGGCACTGCGTTCCGCACGCCCCCGCGACCTGGCAAGGCTGGGTCAGTCTCTGGCACAGTTCCCCGAAATCCAACAGCAGCTAAATGAATCAAATGCCACTCTAATAAAAGAGTTATGCGGTCAGATCGGTGAATGGCCTGAAACCGTTGCGTTGCTGCAAAAAGCGATTATTGAAAACCCGCCTGTCGTGATACGCGATGGCGGCGTAATCGCCACCGGTTACGATGAAGAGCTGGATGAGCTGCGCGCTATCAGTGAGAACGCAGGGGATTACCTGGTACAGCTGGAACTGCGTGAAAAAGAGCGCACTGGTATCCCCACATTGAAGGTGGGTTACAACCGGGTCCACGGCTACTTTATTGAAATCAGCCGTGGACAGAGTGACAAAGCACCGGCGGAATATATCCGCCGCCAAACCCTGAAGAATGCCGAACGCTTTATTACTCCCGAATTAAAAGAGTTCGAAGACAAGGCGCTTTCAGCCAAAAGCCGCGCCCTGGCGCGAGAGAAGGCCCTCTATGAGGCGCTGATTAATCAACTAAATGAGTCTCTGGCTGAACTTCAAGCCGCTGCGGCTGGTATTTCTGAGTTGGATGTTCTGGCCTGCTTGGCCGAACGTGCCGACAACCTGCGCCTGTGCCGCCCTGAGCTGGGCACCGATCCTGGCCTGCATATCACCGGTGGACGTCACCCTGTGGTGGAACAGGTATTGGACGAACCCTTTGTCGCCAACGATATCGAGCTGCGCGACGATCGCCGTATGCTGGTCATTACCGGCCCGAATATGGGTGGTAAATCTACCTATATGCGCCAGACTGCGCTGATTGCCCTGCTGGCGCACTGCGGCAGCTATGTCCCAGCAGACAGCGCCCAGATCGGTCTGCTGGATCGCATCTTTACCCGTATCGGCAGTGCCGATGACCTGGCCGGTGGCCGCTCCACATTTATGGTGGAAATGACCGAGACCGCTAATATCCTGCGCAATGCCAGTGAACACAGCCTGGTACTGATGGATGAAATCGGCCGCGGCACCAGTACCTATGATGGTCTTTCCCTGGCCTGGGCCTGCGCTCATTACCTGGCCGGAGAAGTGCGCGCCTTCACCTTGTTCGCCACCCATTACTTCGAGCTGACCGATCTACCCAATCAATGTGCCGAAGCAGCCAACATCCACTTGGACGCCACAGAGCACGGTGAGGGCATCGTCTTCCTGCATCGCATTCAGGAGGGCCCCGCCTCCAAAAGTTACGGTTTACAAGTGGCCAAGTTGGCGGGGATTCCCGCCGATGTACTCACAGAGGCCCGTACTCGCTTGGCGGCCTTGGAGGCCGGCGCCCAGTCAGTAGATGTACCCGTAGTGACTCCCGAGTCCACTCAAGCACCTGAGCAGGCAACGGAAACGACTATAGCGCCAGTGCTCTCAGCACCAACTCAAGCTGATTCTCCCCAACAGGTCGATCTGTTCGGCAGTCCCAGCCACCCTGCAGTGGATGCGCTGGAGGAGCTGGACCCAGACGATCTGACCCCGCGCCAGGCCCTGGAAGCGCTCTATGCTTTACGCAAGTTATTGAAGTAAAAGGCCGGGCGGCAATTGTCGCCCAGTGCAACTTGTTATAAACAGTGAACTAAATCGACTGAAAAGCCACTACAATTCGCGCCAGTAATTGATAGAATCCGTGCTCGAAAGAATCAGTGCACTATTGAGGGACAATCATGACATTCGTAATTGGGGAAAACTGCATTAAGTGCAAATACACCGACTGTGTAGAGGTTTGCCCGGTAGACTGTTTTTACGAAGGCCCTAACTTTCTAGTGATCCATCCCGACGAGTGTATCGACTGCGCCCTGTGCGAGCCGGAGTGCCCCGCCAATGCGATTTTCTCTGAGGACGAAGTACCCGATGATCAACAGGAATACATCGAGTTGAATGCCGAACTCGCCGAGGTTTGGCCAAATATCACCGAGAAAAAAGACCCGCTACCCGATGCCGAAGAGTGGGATGGCAAGAAAGGCAAGCTCGACCTTCTCGAGCGATAGCAAAGCACAAAAAGCCGTCTCTGACGGCTTTTTTCTTTTCTGGTCCAGATAAAATTGCCGCATTAAATGAGAATAATAATATTTACGGTATCGAGCATTTTCCTTTGCCTGTCTCTGGCAGTACTGGCAGAACCCGAAGAGAAAAAACGTATTGCCCTGGCTTTTAGTGGCGGGCCTGTGCCGGGCATAACCGAATCCCTGTTACACCAGCTTGAAGCCCTGCAAATACCCACAACTTTCTTTCTGGTTGGCAAGGATATGGAGCGTTATCCCAATCAAACACACGCCATAGTGAGTGCAGGCCACCAGGTGGGAAGTCACGGTTACTCCTATGTCGACTTGGCAAATCTACCTTTGAGTAGTGCCAAAGCAGAGATTAAAAAGACCTGTCTGCTTTTACAGCATCATGGCTATCGAGAAAAACCGGCGATCCTGCCCCCTTTTGGACGTATCTCTGAAGAGCTTGGCAGCCTTCTGGCTGCACAAAATTTCGAGTTGGCTCAATGGGACCTGGAGCCTCACCTGCATGTGGATATGAGCAGGCCCGAGCTCATCGCCGACTACATAGTTCAGAATGCCAAAGACGGCAGCGTGGTAATGCTGCACCCAATGTATGCGCATGGTAAGGAGGTGGCAGCAGCACTACCTCTCATCCATGCACAGACCACGAAACAAGGGTTTTACTTTGTTAGCCTGGATAAGGTCACAGATACTGGCGGTGATAGAAATTTGTAATTACCGACTCCATTCACTACCAATTAAGGGATTGGGAGTCTGCCCCCAAAGTTTTGCAACCGGTTCCCTCTATCTTAACTGGAGACCACTATGCTACGTTGGGCCATTATTTTCCTGGTTATTGCACTGATAGCCGCATTTTTCGGTTTCAGTGGTATCGCCACAACAGCGACAGAAATCGCTAAAATCCTCTTCTTCATCTTTATTGTGCTTTTTGTCCTGACATTGATTTTTGGCAGGGGCCGGCCACCCAAGTAATACCCTTGCGCTATACAAGATTTAACCCCGGCAATTCACCGGGGTTATTTTTGGTGGGGCGTTCTGGTTGGCACCAGATCCAGCACTTCTGCCAGGTGGTTGAAGCCCAGCACCAGCTCCATAACCCCCAAGGCTTCCAATAACTCATCATCCCCCGCTCCCAGCTTGCGTGCCTCAGCGATCAGGTGCTGCCGGTGATCGTCTGGGGATGTATTGGCGTTGCGAGCTAGGTCAAACAGCGCATGCTCCTTCTCGGAAAAGTGCACATTCTTTGGATCTGTGCGAATACGCATGACTTCATCGGGGGTTACCCCGAGCATTTGCAGGGAGGTACTGTGGTGGTAAATGCCATAATCACAGTGATTATCCGCAGAGACCGCCAAGCCAATAGCCTCCTTCAGCTGGGCGGAAAGACAGCCGTGTAACATCACTGCCTTGAACTTCTGCCAATTAGCTAGCAGCAGTCCTTGGTGGTGGGCATAAATCCTAAACAGGCTGGGAATCCCACCCAGCTCATCCTGAATTTCTGCAAATACCCTGATGGCTTCATCTGAATCAGGGGTCTCCACTAAAGGAATGCTACTCATCGTTCACCTATCCGTTGTCAAACCGGCTCTGTCTAAAGGCAGAAATAACTTCCTGGCGCCATAAAACACTGTATATAATCACAGCATGAGAAAGATTATCCACTGCGACTGTGATTGTTTTTACGCTTCGGTCGAAATGCGAGACGATCCCAATCTTCGCGGGCGCCCACTCGCCGTAGGTGGTAGCAGTGACCGCCGCGGGGTAATCTCCACATGCAATTATGAAGCTCGCAGTTACGGCGTGCGCTCCGCCATGCCAACCGCCCAGGCCAAAAAACTCTGCCCTGACTTGATTGTAGTACCCGGCAACATGGCCAAATACCGTGAAGTCAGTCAGCAGATCCGCGAAATTTTCCTCGATTACTGTGACGATATTGAGCCCCTTTCGCTGGATGAGGCTTTTCTAGATGTCAGTAATAGTGGGCGCTGCCACGGTAGCGCTACATTAATGGCGGAGGAGATCCGCCAAAGAGTGAGAGAGACCCTTGGCATTACGATCTCAGCCGGCGTTGCCCCAAACAAGTTCCTGGCCAAGATCGCCAGTGACTGGCGTAAACCCGATGGACTCACGGTAATCACGCCAGAGGAAGTAGATCAATTCGTATTGCGTTTACCGGTGAACAAAATCCATGGTGTGGGCCGAGTAACAGCAGAGAAAATGCACCGCCAAGGAATTCACACCTGTGCCGACCTCAGGCGCTATTCCCAGGTGGAGTTGAGTAAAACCTTTGGGAAGTTTGGGCGCCGTCTCTATGAACTGAGCCGCGGCATCGACGATCGCCCAGTGAGTGGAGATGGCTCTCGCAAGAGTGTCAGTGTGGAGCGCACCTTTAACAAGGATCTCTGTGAGTTTAACGAATGGTTGGAGGAAATGACTCACCTGTATACGCGACTGCTGGAACGCCTGGAAAAACTCGGTGATCGTTATGAGGTAAATGGTGCCACCGTAAAGGTAAAATATGCTGACTTTTCCCAGAGTACTCATGAACGCAATAGTCGCGCAGGTCGAATTTCTGAATTTCGCCAGTTACTGCAGGAATGCTGGGATAAACGATCGACTCCCATTCGCCTGCTTGGCGTAGGTCTGAGGCTAACAGATCTGCGCGCCGAACACGGTCCCTTACAACTGCCTCTACCACTGCCGGATTTGCCGACACATCACTAACCGGGAGACTTCTCAAGCAAATTATTTTTTATAAATAGTTTGCCCTGCCCCCGCAGAACCGGTCGCATTTTTTCTGTCATATTTTCAAACAAAGCGAACATCGACAATTTTAAAGAAAACACTCTTTATTAAGAGAATTTTTGAGTCAAAAAAATTCATTGCGCGCCAATTACCCTTCAGAAAAAGGTTTAAAGCGCCAAACGACCGTTCATCAAGTTATGGCGTTACCCGTTACCCTCTGTAAGCCCTGGCTAAGCAGGGGCATCTATACTTCGCAGGCCAAGAGAACTTGGGCGGATCTAAAAGCAATAGGCACCCAAAGTTGTTCACTTGGATAAAAAATTTAATGTCTAAACCGACTACAATTTTTATGATCAACGACGCATAAATCCAGACCTAAGCCACCTCTGGCTTTCGGGTTCACTGCGTACGGAGGCACAACACTTTGTCTCGCAAAGCGTTCCAACAATTTTCTGATGAAAAACTGCTCGAGCATTACCGGGAGAAACGCAGTCTTGCTGTATTTGAGCCACTGTATAACCGCCACAAAGACGCTCTCTATCGCTACTGCGTACAAATGGCACCCTCTTCAACCACACAGTTGCTACAGGCCCTGTGGGAAAATATCTTACAGAACCCTCCGCAACTTCATGGCCGGCTATTTAGAAACTGGCTGTTTATTCAAGTCAACAAAGCTCTACGGGAACATGTAGACAGCACTACACAATCTGAGGCATTAACCAGTGAGAGTAAGGTTGTCGCAGCTATTCAAAAACTCCCCAAGCTTCAGCGCAACGTATTATTACTGCATATGGAGTGCAAACTCTCCCTGGCCTCAGTAGCGGATATAGAGCGTATTTCACTGAAAAAATGTCGAGAGTATTACCAGTTGGCTCGACAACAAATTGAAACCCTGATCTACGGATCTCAAGCAAAACCCTGGCAAGTGGAGGCCATAAAAGAGTGATTGAGGTAGAAGCATGAGTAACTGGGAGCACCAATACCGCGAAGAGGCGTCAGCTTTTACCTCACCGCAACAGTTAGACAGTGGAATCTTATTACAGGCAAAAGGCTATCAACCGAAAAAGGATATAGGCCGAATCTTATCCGGAGCCTCCCTGAGTTGCGCTTTGGTGACCGCTTTTTTAATGTTGGTACATCCGGCACAGCACCTTGGTGCCCGAACCCCCGCTATGACTCAGAATCATGAGATTCAACTAACCACTCAAGAAATTGCCCAGTGGCAACCTCCTCGGCCAGAACCTGAAGTAAAGGAAGACCCATGGCAGACATTACGCAGCCAGGTTAGTGCCGAAAACTATGTTGCTCTTTGCCAAGAATGGCGCCAACAACAAAATAATATTGCGGAACCGGTCTTACCCCGAGAACTGCGTAAGGCAGCGCAGAAACGCTGTCGGATTCTGCCATAGAAACAGTAGCTCTCTTACCAGTGTGCTACGTCTATTTCTACACTTAAGCATCAGTGTCGTTGCAGTGCAAAATGACACTTATAAACAATAAAGTTACAAAGAGTGAGCTGGCCGTGGTGGGCATCTATGGCGCGGGTGGCTCCAATGCCGGTGATAACCAAGCTTTGAGGGCTTGGGTAACCGAAATGGGTGGGGCCATGTTCGGTCCAACTGAAAAAAGTAAAGCCCGGGATTTTCTAGTGGGGGCATCTCTACAGCAGAAGCACTTATTACTGCTTGGCTACAGCCGTGGGGGAACCACGGCCATCAACCTGGCCAATTTACTCGGTCGCAAAGGCATATCCCTAAACCACCTGATAATCTTCGATGCACATAGTGTCTTCGATAATAGAATTTTTTATCTCAGATATGACAATGTTCAGCAAGCGATCAATTTTCTGCAGAGAAACCCCAGAAGCGCTGGTCGATATGGCTGGTGGGGAACAAATCCTTACTGGGGAAGCCCACTAGTCTCTAACTTTATAAAAGTTCAAGAAATTGACTTTACCGGTGCATTCTTTAGAAGAGGGATGCCGGTTTCCCATTTAAACATCGTCCGTCAATCTCTTGCTTCGCTCTGACTTCTTAAACTCAAAGACAGCGATAAAAAGTAGCAACAAAAATTCTTTACCCTTAAAACTCTAGAGAGAGAGCAGAAAGATAACCTACTCATAAACCCCAGCAGTTTTCCTCAGCATAAGTGATCACTTAATTTCAACCATCTACTCCCAAACTGGTTTCTTGGCTGCTTCTGGGTTCGTATCAATAGATGGTTTACCCATGATTCACTTCGGGAAACAGTTAATTCATCGCTGAGTAATCTCTAATCTTCTTATAGAGTCTCTCCCAGCGCCTTTAAGACTTCCCATATTCTTTTTAGAAATCAATTTTTACTTTGAATATTCCCTTTAGAACACTATCTTCATTAATAACTTATTACATCGAAGACTCATATTCCTTTGCCCCCTTTGAAAAAAAGACAAAAACTCCATATCAAAAAAAATATTGTCTTTAGCCTAATATATCTACATTACCCTATTAACCTCAGATATCCGCTAAGCAAGTGAAATCAATATGCCAGCAAAAATATTATCGCATCTTAGCCTACTCCTGATCTGCTTCGCCTTCTCAAGCCACGCCAAAGAATTGAAAATTGCCATATCTCAGGATGCCCCCCCCTATGTCATCAATCAAGCGAAGAGTGGGTTAGAAGTTGATGTCATCACCCAGTCTCTTCCAGATTACACCATCTCTTTTATCCAAATGGGCTGGGGGGAGATTCTTGGAGCAATAGAGCGAGGTATGGCAGAGGCCGAAGCGAACGTACACGGAAATAATGGAGACCTCTATTATTCAAATGACTATATAGCTTTTATCAACTACGCAATCAGCCGTAAAAAAGATCAAATTAAAATCAATCAACTAAAGGATCTAGTAGGACACCACGTAATAACCTGGACAGGAGCACACAAGGATCTTGGGCCAGAATTTAGCCAGCTCTTCTCTCCCGGAAAGATAGGTGCAAAGAATTATGTAGAATTAGAAAGCTCTCAAGATCAGGTAAAGGAATTCTGGAGGGAAGACAACTCAATTATAATCATTGATAAAAGTATTTTTTCTTATTTCTCCTCTAAAGATGGCCACTCTATGAATGAGGTCGATATCCATACAATCGTTGTACCTGTTCTGACATTTAAAATGGCATTTAAAAATAAAGCAGACAGAGATGCCTTCAATCACGGTCTCAGACAGCTATGCAATAAAGGAATATACGAAGCTCTCCTAAAGCGATATAGCGTTGCACCAGAAGCCAATATCTGCAAAAACCTTTCGCAATAAACTTGCTTTTAGGATTCTCCATCGCGGACTGGTTTTCATCAACCAAAAAAATATCAGGTTGTGGGCTGTTAACACCTATCTGCCTTCTCCCTTGCTCGGCAATAAATCTTCAGGGGTGGCAGTGCAGGTATTAACAGCACCTATTTTGATCCACCTCAGCTATCAATAAGCCGATAAACCGCCATCCACAGCCAGTGCCTGGCCGGTAACATAAGTCATCTTCGGAGAGAGTAGCATTAACATAGCCGCTACTACTTCTTCCGGCTCACCAAGACGCTTCATCGGACAACCTTCGGCGAGAAAAGCCTGAACCTCTTCCGGGCTGGCCCCTGGGGCCTCCACAGAAGTCACCATTGGCGTCAGGCAATAGAATGGGCAAATGGCATTCACTCGAATACCGTACTTGGCATTTTCCATTGCTGCAGTTTTGGTCAGTCCAATAACCCCATGCTTGGCGGCCGCATAGGAGGCAATTTTGGGTGCACCCCCCAGCCCTGCCATAGAGGAAACATTGAGAACCACACCGCCACGATCTTTCATTAATGGCAGCTGGTGTTTGAGACCGAAAAATACGCCCTTCAGGTTTACATTGTATTGATGGTCCATCATCGCTTCGTCAGTCTGCTTCAGGGACATCATCGGCGGAGCGATACCGGCATTATTAACCGCCATATTCAGGCCACCGAACTCAGACTCGGCCAGTCGCACCAGAGCAACGCAATCCGCTTCAGAGGAAACATCGCAACGTTGAGCGCGCACCTGGATACCATCACTACCCAGGTCATCAGCGAGTTGCATCAGGCCCTCTTCATTAATATCTCCAAGTACCAAGCGCGCTCCGCGAGATCCCAACTCTTTAGCCAGCAGTTTGCCAAAACCACTGGCGGCGCCGGTAATTAGGGCAACCTGGTTGTCGAAATCCAATATTGGATCTTGCATATTAAATTCCCCCACAGGAAGTCATTCCGCCATCCACCACTACGCATTCGCCCGTGGTGTAACTGGAGGCGTTGGAAACTAAGTAGAGTACTGTACCCGCCATCTCCTCAGGCTCGGCGTGACGGTGCATAGGGATATGGCCGATTGCGGTTTTATAAATATCCTCGTGGGTGAAGAGTGCCCCGGCAAACTTGGTTTTGGTCAGCCCAGGCAATAGGGCATTAACACGGATATTAAACTGGGCACACTCCTTGGCAAAGGCTTTGGTCATATTGACTACTGCCGCCTTGGTGATGGAATAGATTCCCTGCCCCACACCAGGCTGCAGGGCATTGACCGAGGCAGTATTCACAATCACACCACCACCCTGCTCACGCATCAACTTGCCCGCTTCCACAGACATAAAGAAATAGCCACGAATATTCACTTCAACCGTTTTTTCAAAAGCCGCGAGGTCGGTATCAAGAATATGACCAAAATAGGGGTTGGTAGCCGCATTGTTAATTAGGATATCCAGCCGCCCAAAGCGTTCGCGGACATCGGAAAACATTTTCTGGATATCTTCCATATTGCCGATATGGCAAGGCACCGCTTCCGCTTTACCGCCGGCATCGACAATCGCATCGGCAACAGCCTGACAGCCTTCAATTTTTCGGCTGGATACCAGCACATGGGCGCCCTGCTCTGCCAAAAGTTTTGCAATTGCCTCACCAATACCTCGGCTCGCACCGGTTACCAGAGCAATTTTTCCGGTGAGATCAAAAAGATTCTTTGCCATTTTTTTATCCTTATCATTTTTCCAAAGCACAATAAAAAGCGAAATAAATTGTATCGAGATGACCTTCTAACTAACTCGCCTCACTGGCAATGCTCATTGCCGTTTGTGCCAGTGGCGCTACCAGGGCGCCGAGGCTGGCCGCATTGCGATTAGAGGCGTTGCCATCCTGTGCGCGTTTGGCCACGCCCTGGACTATCGCCGCTAAACGGAAAAAACTAAACGCTAAATAAAAAGGCCAGTGATCAATGCCCTCAATCCCCATACGCTCACAATACTTGGCCACATAGGCCTGTTCAGAGGGGATACCCAGCGAGGCAATATCCAGCCCCAACAGGCCGGACATCTTGTCACCCCCAGCAGGCATACGCATTTGCATGCACTGATAGGCAAGATCGGCAAATGGGTGGCCCAACGTAGAAAGTTCCCAATCCAGCAGGGCGATCACTTTGGCTTCTTTAGGGTGGAAAATCATATTGTCGAGGCGGTAATCACCGTGTACCAGAGCTATCCGACCATCGTCTTCCGGAAGCGCACTGCCAAGCCATTCAATCAACTCTTCCATCGCCGCAATAGGCTGTGTCTCGGAAGCCCGATATTGCCCCGTCCAACGCTCCAGCTGCCGCTGAAAATAATTTCCTGGGCGGCCGTAATCAGATAAGCCCAAAGAGTCGATGTCGAGACTATGTAAAGCGGCGAGTACTCGATTCATTTCATCGTACATAGCACTGCGCGCAGGGGCGTCCACTTCGGGAATTGAAGCATTCCAGAAGATCCGCCCCTCACAGTATTCCATCAGGTAAAACATGGAACCGATCAAATCCCGGTCTTCACATAAATGAAAAACTTTGGGCACCGGTACATCGGTATCTGCCAGTGCAGACATAACACGGAACTCACGATCCACTGCGTGAGCAGATTTCAACAGTTTTCCCGGGGGTTGCCGACGCAATACATAGGTATTTGAAGGCGTTTCCAGCTTAAAGGTGGGATTGGATTGACCGCCGGAAAATTTACTGACTTTCAGTGGCCCGGAAAAACCTTCAACATTTGCGCTGAGGTATTCCTGCAACTTTTCCAGCGGCAAAGCTTCCACTGAGTTACGTGACTCCTTTACGGTTTCAGACATGCTCCTCTCCCTGTGCAGTCTCTGCGGCATAACGGGCAGCCAAGTTGCGCCCCAGCTGCATCATATGTACTTGATCTGGTCCATCGGCTAAACGGATAGTCCGCGCGTAAGCATAGTGGTGGGCCAAGCTATAGTCCTGGCTCAACCCTGCCGCACCGTGAATCTGGATAGCGCGGTCAATCACCTTACAGGCCATTTGCGGTGCAACAACTTTAATCATGGCAATCAGGTCTTTGGCCGCTTTATTGCCAAGTCGATCCATTTGCGCCGCAGCTTTTAAAGTTAGCAAACGTGCCTGCTCAATTTCACAGGCAGATCTGGCAATATCCTCCCGCACTGAGCCCTGCTTGCTCATCGGGCGACCAAACACAATACGATTTTCCGCGCGGCCTGCCATCATTTCCAGGGCGCGCTGGGCCTGGCCAATCAGACGCATACAATGGTGAATTCTGCCCGGTCCCAAACGCCCCTGGGCAATTTCAAAACCACGCCCTTCTCCGAAAATCAGATTAGACGCAGGCACCCGAACATTCTCAAAAATCACTTCCGCATGACCTTCCGGAGCATCGTCGTAGCCAAATACCTGCATGGGCCGAATTATTTTTACCCCAGGGGTATCTGTGGGAACCAGGATTTGCGATTGCTGGCGATGCCGATCCGGATTAGTGGGATCGGTCTTGCCCATCACAATCATGACCTTACAGCGCTTATTCATCAGGCCACTAATATAAAATTTATGACCATTAATCACATATTCATCGCCATCGCGCACGATAGAAGTTTCAATATTCGTAGCATCGGAGGAGGCCACCTTGGGTTCGGTCATGGCGAACGCCGAGCGAATATTGCCCTCCAGCAATGGCCTCAGCCAGGTTTCCCGCTGCGCTTCCGATCCGTACTGGGCCAACACTTCCATATTACCGGTATCCGGAGCGCTGCAATTAAAAATTTCTGAGGCAAATAAGACCTTGCCCATCTCCTCCGCCAAAGGCGCATATTCCAAGTTGGTAAGGCCGGCACCAAAGCGGGAATCGGGTAAGAATAAATTCCACAGCTCAGCCTCACGGGCTTTTTCTTTTAGAGCCTCCATAATAGGGGGCTCGCCCCAGGGATCATCCTGTAACTGCTGTATATAAGTACTCTCAGCAGGATATACATATTCCTGCATAAAGCTTTTGAGCCGCTCCAACAGGCCCTGTACCTTTTCTGAATATTCAAACTCCATGTCTTTTCACCTTTAATTGTGTTGTAGGTTTTAATTCAGCTGTAAGTCACGGAAGCGTGGCGCTCATCTCTCTCCAAATGAGGCACGTGATTAAAACTGTTCAAGCTGAGCCCCTGCCCTGCGCTAGAGAAAAAACGGGTAGTGCCGGTATTCTGTATCTGCATATTGAGTTTGATCACCGATTCGGGGGGACCGCCCAATACCTGCCGCACCATCATGGCAATAGCCCCACCGGAACTGACCACCAGAGTTTTACTGCCTTTGGGGCTATCGCTGATTAAATCCAAAACTTCACGAATGCGATTTTCGAATGCCTGCCAACTCTCTGCCGGTGCAATTTCCCCTGCAGACCAGGCGAGCATGCCCTGCATTAGAAAGCGGTAAAAGTCGGCACGGGGTGCATTGGGGCCCGGGGTAGCTGTGGATTTTTTCTCACTGTAGAGGCGAGCTACTTCAAGGAAGTCGAACTCATTCAATTGGGGAACCACCGTCAAGTGGCCCTCTAAGTCGATGCCAAGGCCTGCACAGATACCCTGGGTAGTTTGCCGATGACGGCGCAGGCTGCCGCAGAAAATCCGGTCAAACTTCTGGCCAGTGCCCCGCCAGTATTCCCCTAGCCAGCGGGATTGCTGCCAGCCGATATCGGAGAGATTGTCGTAATCATCGGCGCCGAAGGACGCCTGTCCATGGCGCACCACGATTGATTCGGCCACAGCGAGTTCCTCTTTTTATGGAACTCCAACCCTAGTCCTCTCGTTTGAATCATCAAAGTTTATTATGCGAATATATGATCATTCACACTGATTATGATTGAGGCACAGATGCAGCTGCAAAAAATGGATATGAATCTGTTCTTGGTTCTGGAGGCCATTTATAACTCGGGTAACCTCACCCGTGCGGCTGAGCAGTTGCATATCACTCAGCCTGCGGTGAGTAATGCCCTGGCACGTCTGCGCCGTACCCTGGACGACCCATTATTTATTCGCGGCCCCTCCGGCATGACTCCCACCCCTCTTACGGAGTCCATCATGCCCAGGGTGCAGCAGGCCCTTTCCCTACTGGGTACCAGCCTGAATGAACACCGCCAATTCAACCCCGCCCTGGCACGCAAAACATTGCGACTATCTATGAACGACATGGCAGAAACCCTACTGCTGCCGCCTCTCTTAGAGCGCCTGGAAAAAGAAGCGCCGGGTGTAACAGTAGAGTCATTTCACGTGCCCAGGGATCAGCTTGCCAAGGAACTGGCCGCCAATACCTTGGATTTCGCCCTGGATGTCCCTCTGGCAACAGCGCCCCAACTGCAACAACAGCGCCTGCACCAGGACCGTTATCTCTGTATGTTGCGCAATGAGCATCCCTTGGCTGGGGAGTCGAGCCTGACACTGGAACAGTATTTACAACTGGAACATATCCATGTTTCCAGTAGGCGCACGGGTCCTGGGTTGGCGGATATAGCACTGAATAAACTGGGGCGTCGACGCACCATCAAACTGCGTGTACAACACTACCGAGTGGCACCTTTAATCGTATTACGCACCGATTTGGCTCTGACTGTACCGGCGAGTCTGGCCAGTCAGTATTCGGCACGCCTATTTGAACTGCCGTTCCAGATACCCCTGATGGACTGGCACCTGTTGTGGCACAAAAATCTACAAGAAGATCCCGCCAATCGCTGGCTGCGAGAGCAACTTCTGGCGGTTTTGGCTGTGTAAGTGAACAGAGGAAAATCCCTTTAAAAACAAGCATTTCATCCAAATGAGAATGGGACGCAAATAGCTTAATAAAACGTCAGGAATTGATCACTGAATTCGACCGGAAAGGTCACTGTTTCGCGTCAAAGGCTCTTGTTATCCTGCTGGGCAACGATATGCACTTTTTTGCATATATAAATGAACCCCAAAGGTTACAAGAAGAGAATTTTGCCATGTCCCAAGCCTACCCTAATATGCTTGCCCCCCTGGACCTGGGCTTCACCACCCTGAAAAACCGGGTGCTGATGGGCTCCATGCACACCAACCTGGAAGAACACCCCGGTGGCTTTACCCGTTTGGCGGCATTCTACGCTGAGCGCGCCCGCGGTGGCGTTGGCCTGATTGTAACGGGGGGTATCGCGCCCAACGAAGAGAGTGGCGTATTTAAGGGTGCCTCTAAAATGAACACCCCAGAAGAGGCTCAACAGCATCGGGAAGTGACCGAGGCCGTTCATGCCGAAGGCGGCAAAATCTGCATGCAGATCCTGCACACCGGCCGCTACGCTTACAACGAAAACCTGATTGCTCCCTCCCCCATCCAGGCTCCGATCAACCCTTTCACTCCGCGCGAGCTGACCAGTGAGGAAATCGAAGGCCAGATCGATGATTACGTACGCTGCGCCACCCTGGCCCGCGAAGCCGGCTACGACGGCGTAGAGATCATGGGCTCCGAGGGTTACTTTATTAACCAGTTCATCGTAAAGCGCACCAACAAGCGTACCGATGAGTGGGGCGGCAGCTTCGAGAATCGTATCCGCCTGCCGATCGAAGTCGTTCGCCGTGTGCGCGAGGCTGTTGGAGAAGACTTTATTATTATCTACCGCCTGTCCATGCTGGACTTGGTGGAAGACGGCAGTGACTTCGACGAAGTAGTGGCCCTGGGCCAGGCTATCGAAAAAGCCGGCGCCACGATTATCAATACCGGTATTGGCTGGCACGAAGCGCGCGTTCCCACTATCGCCACCAATGTACCCCGCGCCGCATTTACCGATATTACCGCCAAGGTGAAACAGCACCTGTCTATCCCGGTAGTTGCCAGTAACCGTATCAATGTGCCGGAAGTGGCCGAAGAAGTGCTGGCTTCCGGGCAGGCCGATATGATCTCCATGGCGCGTCCATTCCTGGCAGATTCCGATTTCGTCAACAAGGCCGCAGAGGGCCGCGCCGATGAAATCAATACCTGTATTGGCTGTAACCAGGCCTGCCTGGACCACACCTTCCAGCTGAAACTCACCTCCTGCCTGGTCAACCCACGCGCTTGCCATGAGACTGAGCTGAATTACCTGCCTACCGAAAACGTGAAAAAAGTTGCTGTTATCGGTGCCGGCCCCGCTGGTTTGGCTGCCTCCACCGTTACCGCCGAGCGCGGACACCAGGTAACCCTGTTTGAAGGCAGCGACAAAGTCGGTGGCCAGTTTAATATCGCCAAGCAGATTCCCGGCAAGGCAGAATTCCAGGAAACCCTGCGCTACTTCAAGCGTCGCCTGGAAGTGACTGGCGTTGAGGTCAAACTCAACACTATCGCTACCGCAGAAGACCTGCAGTCTTTTGACGAAGTGATAATCGCCACCGGGATCGAGCCGCGCACTCCACCGATCCCCGGTATTGAGAGCGACAAGGTGTTGGGTTATCTGGACGTACTGAAGCACAAGAAACCAGTCGGCGAAAAAGTGGCCATTATCGGCGCGGGCGGTATCGGTTTCGACGTAGCGGAATACCTGACTCACGACGGCCCCCACTCTACCGAAGAGGAAGTGGTTGCCAGCGATAAAGAAGAGTTCTTTAGTGAATGGGGTGTGGATATTGAGCTGGAACAGCGCTCTGGCCTGAAACCCCGCGAAGCGGTAAGCACCCCTCGCCAGGTTTATCTGCTACAGCGCAAAACCACCAAAGTGGGTGCGGGCCTGGGTAAAACTACTGGCTGGATTCACCGTGGCAGCTTGCAACACCGTAAGGTTGAGATGATTGCCGGTGCTCTTTACGACAAAATTGACGAGCAGGGATTGCATGTTCGTGTAGGCGATGAAGAGCGGCTGTTGGAAGTGGATAACATTATTGTCTGCGCCGGCCAAGAACCTGCTCGCAAACTGTATGAAGCGCTGCAGGAGCGCGGAGTAAAGACCCACCTAATCGGTGGTGCCGACGAAGCCGCAGAACTCGACGCCAAGCGCGCCATTGACCAAGGCTCACGCCTCGCCGCAGAGATCTAAAAAAATTCCCCGGCAATATTCTTGTCGGGGATTTTCTCAGGCAAATCAGAACGGGAAACTCCATGCTTACTACTGGATTTCCCGTTTTTTATGCCTCACAGACACCATCTATTTCTATATCTGAAAAACCTCTTTTTAACTATCCAGTGATTTTGGCACTTTCACCTGAAGAGATTGTCTGCTCTTTCTGCTCCGGCCACTGTGGGCGGGAGAGGTAAGCTGTTGTGCGATAAAGCGCGAATACTACACCGCAAAGCGCCAGCAACATCCAATAAAGCGTCGGTCCACCCCACCACTCTAAAACCACCCCTCCAGCCAAAGGAGCCAGGGCCCAACCAAGAGCGTAAAAGGAAGAGGCCCCAAAATAGGTACCGCGTAAATGCTCAGGCGCCAACCGATCTATCTGTACACTCATGGTTGGAAAGAGAATCGCTTCAGCCAAACTGAGGACAAAGGTCGCCCCCATCCAGCCCCAAAACCAGTGCACCGGATTGAGGGCAAACCACATTTGTGCCGCGGCCAATATCACCAGCCCGATCATAATTCGCCCATTAATATCCAGCTTGCGCATCAACTGCATGAGTGGAAACTGCAATAACACGATGGTCATTGCGTTCACAAAGATCATACTGGATATCAGCTCAACCAATCGCGGAGCCTCCGCCCGTGTCAGATATTGCACCAGACTGGAATCCATATGGGCATAGATAAACATCGTGAGAATATTGGCAACAATCACCACCATAAACACATGGTCCCTGCGCAATATCGCCAGGGTACTGCCTAAATCGACAGAACCATCACCATTGCTCTTTGCGAGCTGTCCCTTCTCTGTTTTTGCAAATCCCCAAATAAACGCCAGCGCCAAAAGCAGATAACTGAGAGAAGTTAAGCCAAAGGTGGACTGCTGCGCACTAAGCCCCGCCCAGACACCAACAATGGGCCCTAATGCCGCTCCCGCATTAATAAGAAAGTAACGCAGCTGCAGAGCTAACTCACGACTCGCCTGGTTATCAATTAAGTCGCCAATCAATGCGCTAGCTGGCGGTTCCCAAACGGCGCGACCAATTGAGCAAAGAGTCATCGCCAGAATAAATCCCGCTAATGTCTGGGTCACTGCCAGTAGGGCAAAAGAACATAAGTTTATTAGCGAACCTAATAGCAGGATATTCCGACGTCCATAACGATCAGACAAAGCCCCCACAAAAAAGCCTAATAGCGCCGCACCAATTGCTGAGGCACTGAGAATCAAGCCAATTTCCGCTGCACCCAACTCAAATTTATTGAAAAGAAGAATGGCCAGAAAAGGCCAAACCATAAAATAAGTGCCACGACTAAAAAAACTGCCTACTAATATTATCCAGACCAGAGGAGGAAATCCCCTGAGGTTCTGCCACCAATTCCAACGCATTGCCTAATACTCCACTTCTATTTCTTCCTTGATCTCTAAAGGTCCTCTAAGACTCTTTGAGCTCCGCACCTGGTAGTAAGATTCAAACAAAACCAGGGAGGACAACCCTTCGCACAGACTTAACGCCCATGTGCCGCCTTAAAAGTCGACAGGGTAATCAACCGCGAGAACCAATTTTTAATTGGTCGGTTAATAGTTTTCTGACAAAAAATCCGAAAGGGTCGCCTTTCGGGTTTTAGGGATTGGCAAGCGTATAACCTGCAAACTCATTCAACCTGGAGTTAACCCTTTTAAGTTGCTTAAGGGTTAATTGTGAGAACCTTCGGCACTTTGCGTGCCTTCCATTCTTAAGCGCGGCATCCCTAATACTATCCAAGTGGATTAGTTTTGAAAACCTAATTTTCTATATTCATAAAAAATTTATCTGATCAGATTTTTCCTGCAAGATTTCTCTCATTACCAGCAGAATCTGTTCGCATGTCTATACTCCAGCAGGAAAGTCCTCTTTTAGTTACCCAGCAAAGCTATACGAATAATGTAGCCGTCACCCCGATCCACAGAGAATAATAGCGACATGTCCCTATCCAGCATGCTTAGACGAGCACGCCCCATGGTAGAACGGGCACTGCGTGATCTCAGCCCACCCTATACGCTTTTTTTTTCTATCAGTGACGCCAAGCAACGAGCTCAAGTACGGCACACCCATGCTAAGGACTTCCCAAGCGCTTGGCAGACTCTCACTGAAATTACCCATAGGGCAGCTAAAAGCTCCAAAATAGAACCCTGCTGGCTACGGGTAGATTGGGTTACCCGCAGGAGCACAATGACTCTTGCCGGTTTACATGAACTTCTCCAGGACACCAAGCGCTCCTACTTCCGCTACGGCCTTGCATTGGATGTCGATTGCAAATTTGCTTTTCTCGAACAAGAACTTAACGGGAATGCCATGCTACATGGCGGCGATAAAATCGAGCATGGATTCCTCAATGAAAAGAATTTTACTTCATACTTCAAGAAACGTTTTAACCAGCAAGAAGATCTGGATTTCTCCGATGAACGAAGCATTGTACTTCTGACCACTGCAGGGCTTTTTTGTGAAAAAGAACTGGAGCCTTTGTGCCTATATGAATCGGGATTGAATACTGGACGCCGGGTTATTGAAGAGCTGGATAGCCAGAATGTTACAAAGATTATTGAAAGTAGCAGCCATTATCTAGCTGGTCAGGTAAAGCCCAGTGGGCATTTTCACTATGGATGGCATGCCTGTTTCGATCAAGAGATCATCAATGACAAAAACTTATGCCACGCAAGTAGCATCTGCGCGATGGTTGAGGCCTGGGAAGTCACCAAAGAGTATTCTCTATTGGAAGCCATAGAGGAGGCATTGAAATATCTTACCTCTAAATTAATCCAAATAACTTTCCCAAACACAAGTGAAGTCGCTGCCTTTTGGGTAGAACAGCATAGTGAAATCGACCTAGCTAGTAACGCGGCAAGCCTATTAGCCCTGGTTAAATATTCTGAGGCTTTGCAGTGCAGGACTTATGCAGACCTGATGGAGCAATTAGCCAGGGGCATAGAATTTTTACAAAACCTGGACACTGGGCAGCTTCCCCTTGTTCTGGAGTTTTCTTCTTTCACCATTAAACAACAGCCGGCCTCGAATAACCCTCTGGGTAAAGCAGCTTTCGCATTAATATGCCTTTATAGCTGGGATAAGAATCCGCGCTGGTTAACACTGGTAGAGAAAAGCTTGGATCATTTTATAGCGACTGAGCACTGGCGCGCTCACGATCACTGGGTGAGCCACTGTGTAAACCTGCTCACGATTTATAGGCCGAAGGAGAAATACTATCAGTTCGGTATCCGTAACTTTGTCAGTATTCTGGACTTTGTCGAGAAGCATATAACTGCATCCCCAAGGTTACTCGAGTTAATGGTGGCTGCGGCAAAGATGATCTCAGATCTAAGCACCCAAGAGGCATATCAATATCTACTGGACCAAATTGATCTTGAACACTTTTATCGTGCATTACATGGAAGGGCCAATCACCTATTAAACGGCTATTTTTGGCCTGAGCTTGCCATGTTCTTTAAGAATCCGGCGAGAGTTACTGGCAGTTTTTTTACTCGCCATGAAAACTTCAGGGTCAGATTAGACGAAGTGAGTCATTGTCTTTCTAGCTTGATCGCCTATAGGAAATATCTTTTATCCCAAGCACCTAAAAAAACAGGGGCTACCGCCAATCTATACCATTCCAAAATCATTACTGATGGGCAAGCCACCGCGCCCTCTGTCGCTCAAGATCGGCCAGTGATTGCCTGGGGCGGTGATGTAAATCTGGGGCGCAGACAACACTACCGTACAGCCCAGCTGGGCATTGAACAGGTTCTGGGGCATGTCCCAGCAATGAATAATGCCGATCTCAGCGTTATCAATCTGGAGTGCGTGATCGCCACTAGCGGTAAGCAGGGTATTCCAAAGGGAGAGGCCTCCCCATGTTATTACCGCGCTAGACCAGAGATGCTGTCCATACTCATTAATGCAGGAATAGATATAGCCTGTACTGCTAACAATCACAGTGGCGATTATGGGCCTGCCGCATTAATGGAACAGGGGCAGTGGCTTGATTGCACAGGGATTGGACATTCAGGTTCCGGCAGGAATCTAGAGGAGGCACTCAGCCCTGTAATCAGACCTGCTGGAAATATCAATGTAGCGATATTCTCTCTTGATGCCAGCCAGCCTCGTTATGCTGCCGGCCCCACGCATCCTGGTTGTGCTCACCTCCCCTTATCAGTACCAGAGCTATGGTACGACACTCTGCGGCCCCTTATTACTGCAGCTCGCAAGAAAGCCCAGGTGGTTCTGGTAGCCGTGCACTGGGAAGCAAACCCTAAGGCTCACCCCTGTCCGCAGCAAGTCATCGCAGCCCACAAAATTATAGAGGCTGGCGCAGATGGTATTCTGGGCTCTGGCAGTCACAATCTACAAGGTATAGAACTATATCAACAGCGCCCTATTATCCACGGTGCCGGGGACTTACTCTTTGATTGTATCCGTGAAAGCGTGTCCGATAGTGGCGTTTTTCGCCTGCACCTAAGTACCAGTGGCATTGAGCAAATCACATTTGCTCCTGTTGAAGCTGGTTTTGGCTACTCAAAGCAATTATATGGTGAAGCTGCTAAAGCACACTGTAAAAGGTTTTCCCAAATTTGTTTGTCACTGGGAACCCAACTCCATTTATGTGAAGACGGCACAGCCAATCTAAAGCTTACTCCACCCTCACGCCTGGCAAGAAAACTCTCTATTAGTAGGAAAACCACTTATCGGCAAGAAAAGATATTGGCAAAACGCCCAATAAACCCCCAATGGCAGGTTCCTTCGATACCTGTTGATGCCCAAATCCCCCCCAAAAAAATTGGCCCTCTAGTGCTACTGGGGATTAAATTAACTCCTAGAGAGCTAATATCCCGGCAGATGCTATGGGTGGAGTCCTTTTGGAAAATCGAAAGTAAACTCTCTGAGAATTTCAGACTGGACTTCCGCGCTATACCAACTTTGCAGAGTTCCATGCCCTGCTGGGGAACCTCTATGGACCACGACCCCTGTGACTGGCAGCTCCCCACTAGCCACTGGGAGCCCAACACGATTTACCGTGATTTTTTTGGGCTTAGAGCCCCTGCAAGCAGAGATCTTAGTGATGCGGAGCTACATCTATATGTCGGTTTGATTTCCAATAAAACTAAAATCAAGCCAATACCTATTCCAGGAGTAATGAGTAAACTAAGCCTCACTCCGCAACGTGAATACCAAAAGAGCAAAATTCCAGTTTATAGAACCAAGTTTCCAGACATTATTTATGATCATCTACCTGGGCAAACTTGGAATGCAGAACAGCTGTCCGCTATCTCTGGAGGCACCTGGCTGGAACCTCCCCCTAAAGATAAAGAGTGGTTCGTAAGCAGTGTAGTTTCAGATAGTGGACTTATTGAAGCATCATCAAAGCCAGTTCTCTTCGTTGCACATACAAACTTGGATCGCTCCTACCATGCGCCGATTCCGAAGGTCTCAGCAAAATTCTGGGATTCTCACAAAAAACTACCATCGTTTGCTGACCGAATTGCCGGAGCTATAGTCTCACGCCCTATCCCCGGACTGCCTAAAGGACTGCCAGTGTTAAAGGTGGATGACCCTCTTAAGACGATCATAGAGCTAGGTTTTGCAGCCCGCGAGCGTTTCGATGGTGAAGTCATTGCTATTACTGGAACATCAGAGAGGCTTCCTATACGAAACATGATCACACATACACTTGGTCCAAAGGATAAAGTCCTAACCAATTCTGGTGCAGACAACTCATGCATAGCAGCCCCATGTGTGTTAGCCAGTCTAAATAAGGATCATGAAGCTGCGATTATTGAAGTTACGCAAAGTGCCCTCAGTATGAAGCCTGGGCCAATTACACATCGTATTAAACCGACAATATCTTTAATTACTGAAATTGATTTACCGTCGACTAACCAAACGGCAACTTCAGTAGCCGACATGGCCAAATTGTGTTCCCGGATCTTTGAAGGTTTAACCGGTCCTGCTATTGCAATAGTTGGAGAACACCTTCAATGCTTTGACTATATATTCAAAAAGGCTAAGAAACACGCTCGAAGAGTTATTCTATTTGGGGAAAGCACTAATGCCGAAGTCCGTATCAATAAAACATGCGCAAACGACAATGATGACTCGGTTTCCCTACAGTTACCAAATCGAGAATTAGAGATAAGTTTACCAAACTCAAGTAACGAAGTTTTATATCGCATAGCAGCAGTAATTAGTATCATCTATGCAATGAATGGCAATATTGAAGAGGCAGTTTCTAAACTTCAAAAAATCAATTTGAATGCGAAGCCCAAGCAACAAGCAACCATCTCTCCACCACAATATATCTACTGGATATGATCACTAAACACACAAACTAAGTTACAGTGGTCATCATTAAGGGAACGCATGAAGATCTTCAATCTTATAAGAATAACAAGCGACTAAAAAGTGGGACAAATTATCTCAAACGAGGTTTGTTTCTCATAAACGTTATAAATAGTGAAGTCAGCGTTTTCAAAGACAAGAAATTTGAAAATATGAATTTTTTATGAATGTAACATGACCAATCAGCTTGCAACATAAAATTCATGAAATCCCCAACCACTACTTAAGGCCATCGCTTAATACCCGACCAGCAGTGTACTCCCCCATGACTAATCATCCTTCAAAACCCTAATCTAAACAAACCTCAGACTAATAGACAGCTAATACCCCACCGCCAGCAATCCGCTGACTAAATTATAATTCACCTCATTAAAATTACACTCAGGGTAGAAGTATGCACTCCCCAACAGCGCCTTTTTGTAAATATGATTTCAGTTGAGCCTGTAACAGTCATGCAACCATTCACACTGAAAAAACAAATCTGAGATTTCGCTTTAGAGATAGGGGCGCCAGAAATGACTAAGGATCCAGATATTGGCAAACACTTAAATAAAAATATGACGCCAATAATTGAAACTAGCTCTGGCCCCATCATCGGTAAAAGTGATTTGAAATTGGGGATCCATAAGTTTCTTGGGATACCTTATGCCCGCCCCCCCGTAGGAGAACTACGCTGGAGTCCTCCTGAAGAGCTACCCCCCTGGACAACTCCATATCATGCAGAAGAATTCGGCATGCCGGCTGCGCAAAACCCATCCACATTAATGGAAGTCCGAGGACGAGATGGCGAAATTCCTGAGCGGGAGGAATGTTTACATCTCAACATTTTTTCTCCCCCAGTCAATCCCTCACAGAAGCTTCCAGTTATGTTCTGGATTCATGGGGGATCTTTCTATATGGGCTCTGGCTGTCAACCTATTTACAATGGTAGTTACTTAGCTGCCAGTGGCAGGGCCATCATCATTACATTCAACTATCGACTAGGCTCTTTTGGGTTTTTACGCCTCAAGGACATCAGCGAGATTCCCTCTACCGGTAATGAGGGCATTCTGGATCAAATTGCCGCACTTAAGTGGGTAAAGAATAACATCTCCGTATTTGGTGGAGACCCAGACAATATTACACTTTTTGGCGAGTCTGCAGGCGCTATGAGTATCGCCTCTATTTTGAATATTTCTGAATGTCAAGGATTATATGCCCGTGCCATTGTGCAAAGCGGCCACCCCAGAGCCCTTCACTCTATCGAGCAGGCAAACCAGATGGCAGAAGCCTTTACTTTTCATCTCAGGAAAATAAGTAAAGGAAAATCACTTTATCACTATACAGCAAAAGAACTTTTACAAGCACAGAAAAAAATTCTAGAAGCTACACAGCTACATCAAAAATGGGGAAAACTTCCGTTTAAACCCGTTATTGATAATAAACTTATAGAAGATACAAAACTTAGTAGAAAACCGACTGAAAAAGGCCTCCCACTCCTTTTAGGAAGCAATCTAGAAGAATGGAATTTGTTTAGTGCATCCAATCCGGAAATATATACACTTACTTATCAAAAGATTTGTAAACACCTAGAGTGGTTAATTCCTGAAGATAAGCTAAAACCCATTATCAATTATTATTATCAACAAGCCTCTATAACTAAAGATAATCATTGGCCAATATGGAGTAAAACCTGGAATCTAATGCTTACAGATATGGTATTTACCCTCCCAGGCCTCAGGCATCTCAATGGATATCCCGGTAATTGTTTTCACTACCATTTCACACAACCCCTTGCCTCTCAACCTCTGTTAGGGGCTTGTCATGCAGTAGAGCTCGGCTATGTATTTGGAACCCATGGCGAAGATTCTCTTAAGATGCTGTACGGTGGAGAAACCGAGGCCCATCTGCTCAGCGCCTCTATTCAGGGATCCTGGCTTAGCTTTGCTGAAATAGGTACTCCTGGAGGGGATTGGGCTGTCTATTCAGGCACCAACAGTAAGCGATTAGGCCAAAATTCAACCTCTAGAGAATTTAATGCCACGGATTTACTCAACTTATGGCAAGATATTCCCAATGAAGCCTTAAATAAATACCTATAAAATCAAAAGCATGATAAAAATTCTACTTGCCCGTCATGGTGAGGCCGAAAAAGGTCCTCTAATACCTGACCCAACTCTCACCACCTTGGGACATAAACAAGCCTCAACTTTAGCTCAAAGTTTCACTGAAAATACGGATCTTAATATAGTTAGTAGTCCCAAACTTCGCACACAGCAAACTGCACAACCTTTAGCAGAGAAGTGGAGGAAAATCGTTACTTTAGAAAACAGAGTCAGCGAAATCCCTACACCCAAAGGGGTCACACTACAGCAACGCTTACCTTGGCTACGTTCTTTATTAGATCAGAATTGGGACCCCAACAATACACAACAAAAGAAGTGGCGTGACGGAATCATTCACTATCTTTTAAGTGTTCAAGAAGACACTATAGTATTTTGCCACTTTATGGTAATCAATTCTGTAGTAGCACATGTTCTGGATAACTCCAAAATTCAGCAGTTCCGTCCTGACTATACATCCATCACCGAACTAAAACTACTCAACGAAAAACTTAACTTAGTTAGACTTGGCAGCGATCGGATAAAACCAATATTATAAAGAAATTTAGAGTGCTTCACGCTCAAGTCAAAAATGGGGCAATTTATCGCCCCATTTAACGAACTTGACAACTGAGCTTTAGTTTATACTTTTACTCACCACCTCAAAAACATCCTTAGATAACCCACCAGAATCAAGAATACCCTGAAGAGCCTCTCTCATTTTACCCGAAAGATCATCACTGTATTTTTGCCAGCGTGTAATCGGCACAACAAGCCGTGCTGCTATCTGTGGATTAATTTTATCTAGCATAACGACCTGCTCAGCAATAAAGAAGAAGCCGCTACCATCTTCCTTATGAAACTGCTTAAAGTTTCGATTAGCAAAGCCACCGAGTACCGCTCGAACTTTATTTGGATTTTTAATCTCAAAGGAGGGATGCTTTATTAAATTTTTGATATTAGCAAGAGTCCCGTTTCGGGCACTGCTACTTTGCAGCCCTAACCAAAGCTCCACAACTTGAGTATCATCTTTCCAGCGCTGATAGAATTCTTGTATTGCCGAATCAACCTTCGGAGCACTTCCGTAGTTAATCAATGCACTAAGTGCTGCGGCGCTATCAGTCATATTCCCAGCTGTCTCAAACTGCTTTTGTACAATATTTAACGCATCATCTTTTTCTGTAGCTGCAAGATAAGATAAGCAAGTATTTTTCAAGCTTCGCTCAGCAATATCTTTTGCATTGGGACTATAGGGTTTCTGGTGATCCAACGCTGTATATCTTTGTAACAGCTCAGGAGCCAATGCCGTTGCCAAAGTTTTTAATGCGAAGTCTCGCGCTACAACTATCGCTTCAGCATCAATAAGATCATTCATCTCTGCAACGGATTGCTCACTTGGCAATCGTAGTATTTCTGCCACTAAGGCGGGATCTAGTGTGCTATCTTTTAGCACATCCCGGTATGCCTCTATCAGTTCAGGCTGTAACTGAAGTGCCTCTCCACTACGATAGTCTTGCTGTAGTTGTGTAAGGGCCATAAATGCAAGACGCTGCGATGCATCCCAACGGTTAAACGTATCTGAATCATTACGCATCAGGAAAATCAACTGTTTCCCGGTATAGGGGTAACGAACCTTGACAGGCGCAGAAAAATCACGCAGAAGTGATGGCAGGGGTTTTTCCCGAAATCCACTAAACTCAAAGAGTTGCTCAGGCTGAGTAACCTCTAGAACTTCCTCAATATCCCCTTCATTGTTGAGAATAGAGTTATTTCCATCCACATCCAGCAAACCAATTTTAATCGGGATATGAAGTGGTAGACTTTTATCCTGGTTCGCCCTAGTTGGGCAAGACTGAGAAACTTTAAGGCTATATCTGCCCGTTGCTTGATCAAAGCTGTCTGTAACCTCTAAGATTGGAGTTCCAGCTTGGCTATACCAATGTCGAAACTGGGTGAGGTTTACCTGATTAGCATCTTCCATCGACAGGATAAAATCTTCACAGGTTGCTGCACTTCCATCATGTCGTTCAAAATAGAGATCGCTACCTTTGCGAAACTTCTCCTTCCCCAATAGGGTGTGCAACATCCGGACTACTTCCGCACCTTTTTCATATACTGTTAATGTATAGAAATTGGAAATCTCTATGTAAGAATCTGGTCTTATTGGGTGAGACATGGGGCCCGCGTCTTCAGCAAACTGGTTGGTTCGTAATAGTGAAACATCTTCGATACGCTTAACAGCCCGAGAATTCATATCAGCAGAAAATTCGGCATCACGAAACACCGTAAAACCTTCTTTTAAACTGAGCTGAAACCAATCCCGGCATGTAACTCTATTTCCCGACCAGTTATGAAAGTACTCATGCCCAACGATAGATTCTATTCTCTGGAAGGCAGAATCGGTTGCTGTCTCAGGACTCGCCAGCACACAAGCTGAATTGAAGATATTTAGCCCTTTATTTTCCATGGCCCCCATATTGAAATGATCTACCGCCACGATCATAAAAATATCTAGATCATATTCTCTGCCATATACTTCCTCATCCCAACTCATAGCCTTTTTCAGGGAGCGCATGGCATGCTCGCATTTACCGATGTTTTTTGCTTCAGTAAAAATTTGCAGTTTTACTTCACGCCCGCTACTAGTAGTAAAAGTATCCTCTACATTTTCCAAATCCCCTGCCACCAAAGCAAATAGATAAGATGGTTTCGCAAAAGGATCCTCCCAGGTCGCAAAATGACGACCATCCTCACAATCGCCAAAATCAATCTGATTACCATTGGATAGCAATACAGGATGATCTTTTGGCGCAACGATAGTAGTGGTGAATTTCGACATCACATCCGGACGATCGGGGTAAAAAGTTATCTTTCTAAACCCTTCTGCCTCACATTGTGTGCAATACATACCATTTGAAAGATACAAACCTTCTAAAGAAGTATTATCTTCAGGATTAATTCTATTATGGATTTCCAATATGAATTCCGGTTTATCCACCAATATAGACAATCCCTGAAGGGTTTCTTGATATGAGACCTCGGGAAGAATTGAACCATCAATTGCAATAGATAACAGCTCTAAATCGATGCCATCCAGAAGCAAAGGCGGCAAACCTTGACCCGCCTTGGGGTTCCTACGGATTTTTAGCTGTGACTTTACCAGAGTCGCCTTGGGCTCCAATTCAAAATGAAGATCTGTGCTATCTACCAGATAATCTGGTACTTGATAATCTTTGAGGTAAATAGTCTTTGGCTGAGCATCTTGCATTTTTTAAATATCCTCATTCAATTCGCCCCCATGGAAGATTAATTCCGTGTAAATTGGGCTCGTATATGCCAACACAGGCTAAAGAAAACATAAATAGATAATACCTCTTCTAATCTTGAATATCTCTAAGACCCATCGCCCGTTTACCAATCACAAATTAGGATCAATTTGCACAGCTCAAGCAACGGTTCCTAAACAGATTCAATACCCACCCAGAATCATCGCCGTGTTTATCCCTCTAGCGGATGGTCAATTTTTTAGCTATTTAAGCCTCTCTCCACCAATCACCGACTAAAAATCTTATATTTTTAGTTTGATAAGAATGGGGTTCTTGGACTGTTTGTTGGTCCATTGACAGAGGCAGTGGTTTAGTAGGGGTAAACTGATCGGCTATCTTCTAATCAATGAAAACTTCTAGTTACCCGCCCGCCACTCCTGTGGCAGATTTCTGCCTGGACAGCAACTCTAACCACGTGCGGACTGCCCCCTATCGTACGTGAGAACCTTCACAACAAAAGCAATTATAAGTCTTTTGCTTATAGCTTCAAGCTATTTAATATTCACCTTAATCACTGAGTGAGCCTACAAAAGATTCCAGGTGTTGCAGGTCAAGATACCCTTCCCTCATGATGTATCTGCATTGCTATCAAAGCCCAATACAGCCTTAATACTTCATTCGAATGGGACTGCATGGCTAAGCCTGTTGCTTTCTGGCTTTTACACCCAAAGCCGGAGAATAATAACAGATGCAATGACACCTAAAACTGCTGCAGGACAGAGTGGCTTACACCTTATGACCCAACATTCATTTCTCATTTTGGTGGGCAGGTGAACCATCTTTGTAGTCAATAATCTAATTCTCACAAAGTATTATCCTGACAGTCTGATAAGATATCTTGTTACAGATCTGCAAAAGACGCTATTAACCCGTTACATGACTGCTGCAGTTTTCTAGCGATTATACGAAATCACCTCCACTCTATAAGTTAAGAGTTTTAAAGTGCGAAAACCCCGTATTCTTATCATTGTGACTACAGTACTCTTAGCTACCTTTCTAGTTGGTAGTTGGTGGAAAAAAGATATTGTTGTCTCTCAGTTGATCAACCTATTTGCAGGCGAAGTTGTTATTCAGCAATTATCCGGATTGAAATTAGGCATCAAGGAAGCTTCTATCGAACAAGTCCGCCTTCAGTCCAACCGAAAAAATAACCTTATCCTGAACAAGGTTAAAATACTCTATCCTTTTCATATTATTTTTGATCGGGATAATACCCAAAAGATTGAGCTATCAATTGGCAAACTCACATACTCTGAAATAAAAAACTCTACATCAAGCAAACCTAACAAAACTGAAAAGATACCCTCTAAAGAAAACGCTCTCACCTTAAGTAATTTAACTCAGAATATAGTAAGCTTTATACCTGGATCAGTATTCGTAAGAGAAATTGAATTTGGTGATGATTTGAAGGCTGGCCCGCTGAAAATAAACCGGCATAATACAGAGATCCATATACAAACACCTTTCAGCTCAATCAAAACCGGAAATCACGAACTTTCACTAAAAGCTAATTTGACTTCAAGCGACATTACTACAGTTACAGAAATAAGCTCTGACTTAATTAAAGAACCTTCTCGACTGGAAATAGACATATCCAAAACCCATAAAAATCAATGGAAACTAGATGCGAGTGCATCATCAAACCTAAATTCCATTGTGTCGATTCTAAACATCTCTGAAGTATTGGCCGAAACCCCTGCAGATGGAATGAGAGCCAGTGGGAGTATACGGATTAATGCTCGCGCCTTCATTCCAGACGAAATCTTATCCAAGGCAAACTATCAGGATATTCTATTTAAAGTTGAGAGTGATAACCTGGGATTGATCTTACCCATTGAATCTTCCAATAAAAAGATACAGGCTCACTTGTCAACTCAGTCACCCATAGAACTCAAACTAAAGACTCTAAATCCTATTCAGTTAGAGTCCGTCACTGGTTCTGGCTCAATTGAGGTTTCAACACTAAAAGATTCAGGCAGCAAAAATCTTTTGGCAAATCTTAGGTTCGAATATAGCGATCTAACACCCAACCCTAAGTTCCAATTGAAGGGCTCTGTCGATCTGGCTGGCGCAGAACCACTAATCAAGCCCCTTTTGACTAAGAATTACTTTCCTTCACTCAAAATTACCAATCCCAAAGGATATCTCAGATTTCAAAGTGAGACTCACTTAAATTTTACCGAAACATCGTCTATAAATAAAAACTGGTTTGAGCAAATTCGTCTAACTATCTTACCAAAAAGCAATTTACTGTTTGATGCAGAAGTAACCGGTCTGAAAGAAGTGTCTCCCTTACTCACCAGTGGGTTAAATCATAATCATATTCAAGCTGAAGTTAAGAAGAACATTCATATTACTGGGAGCCCCTCGGAATCCAACTTCTTCAATATACAAATTCACGATGGATTAATCGTCACTCAGCTAAAAGCTAAAAACACCCCTAATTCAGCCTCTTCAAAAATTGAACACATTCAGTGCAACATCAAAAATTTTACCGAGTGCAAGTTTAAGTTCGAGGCAAAATCTCCTGTAATAATTGATATGCCCGCGGGTGTTGTTCTCAGAAAAATGGATATTTCATCTACCATTCACTTCCAGGAAGATGGCGACATTCAGAATTTAAAAATGGAGCAAGTTAAAGCCTCACTTGGAGAGCTGAAAGCTAAGGAATTCAAGATTAGGGAAGCGGAACTTATAGCACCTAAAGTCAACTGTGAAATTTTATCAGGTATAAAAAGTTGCATTATTGAAAAATCAAGCAACCATTTTAGCAATCTCTCCAGTGAGCATGCGACCTTATCTGGAACACTAGATCTGAATAATATAAAAGTAATATCTTTAAGAGATAGCACACAGTTCAGCAGTGACTTTAGTAGTAACAGACTTAAGGTCGTTACCCCTGAAAATTATACCCTTGAGACTTCTCTTACTGGCTCTCTCTCCCTGGACGGGAATAAGCTTGAGGGACAAAGCCAAGTTAAGGCTGGTAATTTACAACTCACCTCAAGTTTGCATCATGATATCGAGTTAGGAGTTGGCGCTCTTCAATTTTCACTTCCATATGTTGAGTTCAATTCCGCAGCACCTCTCAGTAAGGTTTTCCAAGGCTTACCTTTAGATATCGTTTCTGGGGCTCTTTCTGCCAATGGCGCTATATCATGGCCTCGTCAATCAACTGATACTATCGACATAAGTTTAACTAATATCGCTGCGATCTACGATAGTAGCTTTGCTGCAGGAGTTAATGGGAATGTTCTGGTGGAAACTCATAGAGGAAAATGGTTTACATCTAAACCACAGCCTCTGACTATAGAATCCATCAATGCAGGATTACCTCTAAATAATTTGTCCTTTTCTCTGTCTGTAAATAAAACACAAGATCTTATCCTAAACGATTTTTCTGCAGAGTTTCTTGATGGCAAACTGTCTTCCGAAGCTTTGTATTGGAATCTGGATAATATAGAACGCAACAGTACCTTGTACGCAGAGCATGTATCTCTTGAAAAGCTAGCTCAAGAAACCGAATCGGAAAGTTTCAAAGCCAAAGGGCGTCTAAACTTAACCATACCTATTACCACAGGCCCCCAAGGGATTACCGTTAAAAATGGTCATTTGGAAGCAGTCGAGCCTGGCGGAGAGCTAAGATATTATGGTGCCTTTTCTCAGCAGATGCTTAAGGGCAACCCCCAGCTGAAACTGATCTCAAATGCCCTTGAAGACTATGATTTCCGCACCCTGGAAGGCAATTTGCAATATCCCCCCAGTGGAGACCTATTACTCAACTTAAAACTTGTCGGGCGTAGTGAATCAATGGATTCAGAAAGAGACCTGATTATTAACCTCAACCTTGAGAATAATATTCCTGCAATGTTGCGCTCGTTACAGGCCAGCCGTGACCTGACAACAGCGTTAGAAAAGCAACTGGACCAATAGGTTGCTAGTACAGTAGGCTCTCCCCACTAGTGCATAAGGTCGACTAATTCAGAGCGGGTTAAGGTAGAGCCATTACAATTGCCAAATGTGGTCACTCCCGACGCAGTTGGCGAACCTGGCCTGATTTTTGACGTAACTGCTGAAGATGCAACAAATAAAAGGCGCCTAAGTGGCACCATAAGGAGTATCAGATGAGGGCCAGCCGGCTGATTCTTTTAGGAGTACTGTACACTTTGATTGCTATAGGTTGCACACCTACTGTAGCAGTGAAGGCCCCCAGCGAGCCAATTACTGTAAACCTGAATGTTAAGATTGAACATGAAATCCGGGTCAAAGTGGACAAGGATCTTGAAAACCTGTTTGACGACAAGGAAGGCATTTTCTGAGGAGATAGAATATGAGTATGGTAAAGAAAGCTCTATTAGTTCTGGGCTTGATATTGGCGTTACCCGCAATGGCGATTTCCTTAGAAGAGGCCAAAAAGCAAGGGTTAGTGGGAGAAGCAAACAGTGGCTATATCGCTATTGTGGACGCCAGTTCGCCTGAACTGGAGAAGCTTGTAAAAAAAATAAATGCGGAACGTAAGCAGGCCTATACCGAGATTGCCAAAAGCCACAATGTCGATATTGCCCAAGTTGCAGCACGTGCTGCCGAGAAACTAGAGGCCCGCCTATCCCGTGGGGAGTACTACCAGGACAACCTTGGTCGCTGGGTGAGAAAATAAGCGCTCTTGAAGTAGAAAAACGGAAACTGTGACGTATTACATCGCTATCACAGTTAGTTTGAGGAAGCCCCACGAAACACACCTTTCATGGGGCCTCCCTATTTAGGGGCCAAAATTAGAGATTTCCAAACAGGGATTGCCCGTCAAGTCCCTGCTTTTCCATAACTTCCCTTAAACGTTTCAGTGCATCAACTTGGATTTGGCGAACCCGTTCACGAGTGAGACCAATTTCACGCCCAACTTCTTCTAGAGTGCTCGCCTCAAAGCCACGTAATCCGAAGCGCCTGGATACAACTTCACACTGCTTATCGGGAAGCTCACCAAGCCAGCGATTAATGCTATCGAAAAGGTCGCTATCCTGAAGGAGTTCTGCCGGATCAGACTCCTGCTGGTCGGGTATAGTATCAACCAACGTCTTCTCGGAAGAAGGGCCTATAGGAGTATCTACGGAGGTGACTCTCTCATTGAGCCCCAGCATCCGTTCGACGTCCTCTACTGGTTTCTCCAACAAGTTAGCAATCTCTTCTGCAGATGGCTCGTGATCCAGCTTCTGTGCAAGCTCACGAGATGCTCGAAGATACACATTTAACTCTTTTACTACATGGATTGGCAGGCGAATAGTACGAGTCTGATTCATAATGGCTCGTTCTATTGTCTGACGTATCCACCAAGTAGCATAAGTAGAAAAGCGGAAACCTCGCTCCGGATCAAACTTCTCAACAGCGCGAATTAACCCCAAGTTGCCCTCTTCGATTAGGTCTAACAATGCGAGGCCACGACTAACGTAGCGACGGGCGATTTTTACAACAAGGCGTAGGTTACTCTCGATCATACGCTTTCTTGATGCAGCATCACCACGCAAGGCCTTGCGTGCGTAATAAACCTCTTCTTCAGCGGTCAGTAGGGGGGAAAAGCCTATTTCATTGAGATAGAGCTGGGTGGCATCCAGGTTTTTCTGTAAATGGCCATCGCCATCCAACCTGCTAACCCGACTCTTCTCTGTGGGGGAGGAAACGGAGTTATTTTTTGCCGCATTTCTCCGCGTACGGCCACTACTTTTACCTTTTTCGGAATTTAGTTTCTGCTCATCATTCTCTACCGCCAACTCAGGAGGAAAGTCTTCTGCCTGGCCAGTCATGGACTGGTCTTGCCGTTGTGCTTCCATTTCCCCTGCTCCTTGTACTTTGCCAATATCAACCGCATAGCATGAGACCAGAATCGGTCTAAAAAACGACCAATCAGGTACACATGTGCGACAGCCACAGAATCGGCTTGACCATTTGGTCGCCACGATTGCTGTGACCACCCCAAGTGGTATTAGTTAAAAGTCCATTTTTATTTGCAGAGCTTTAGAGCACTCTCCCGGCTTAAGGCAGATACGCGAGAGGGTCCACTGGCTGACCGTTTTTTCGTATTTCAAAGTGGAGCTTGTCGCGGTTGGTACCACTCGAACCCAGTTCCGCTATCCGTTGTCCAGCTTTGACCTTACTACCCTCTTTCACCAACAGTCGGTGATTGTGGGCATAAGCACTCAAGTAAACATCGCTGTGCTTAACGATCAGCAGTTTTCCATACCCTCTTAATGCACTGCCAGCGTAGATAACAGTGCCATCAGCTGCTGCCGATACAGATTCTCCCTTTTCACCGGCGATATCAACACCCTTCCGCAAGGGGTCTCCAGAGCGGAACTTGCTGATGACTTGTCCACGGACAGGCCAACGCCAGTGAATCGTCCCTGTTCGCTTACTTTGAGGCTTCTGGCGCGTAGAGCTTTTCGTTAAAGATTTTGTATTCTTGGCGGGAATAGCTTTTTGTGTGGGCGCGGGCTTAGCCACAGTTTTTTTTCTTGCTACAGGGGAGCTTGAGGCGACTTGACGCGGCACTTTACCATTCAAGTGTAAGCGTTGGCCGGGATAAATATTATAGGGAGGCTTAATGCCATTGATAGCCGCCAGCTTGCGGAAATCCTGGCCGTAACGCCAGGCAATCGAATACAGGGTATCCCCGCGGCTCACAGTATGATGGTTGAGACGGATACTTGGAGGCTGATTTAGGGAACTACTCGGTGCTCTGTGGCCAGCACAGGAAACCAGGGCTATAGCCACGACACAGACGCCTAATATTTTTAACATCAAAGTCAAAAAATGACCAATATTAGGCTTATTGTTCCGCCAAAAATGGGCCTCAACTTGTCGTAAAAGATGACATTCCATTATTCTCTTTTTACATCAGACCACGGCATTTATGGAAAAAGTGTCTAAAGAAAAGCTCTAAAAATCATTGGAAAAGCTTCATAAAAAGCTGCCATACCGAGATATTCCAGATCTTATTGCGGTGTGGCGTAGGATTTACCTCGATGCCCCCCTCCGAAATAGTCCACCGCGAGAACCAGTACCGCAGCAACCAAAGCGGCAATAATCGCAGGCCCCAGATTCGCATTCTCACCTGTCTGGGCCATAAAGTTCGACGGGGATGTATTGGCGAGTAATGGCGCAAGCTTACTGGAAACAGTTTCGGCACCATTGATTGGTAGCTTCCAGGGCCAAATTATTTTCAGGCTACCTAATAAGATCCCTGCAAGAAAAGCCAATGTGCGAGCGACATATTTGTGCATCAACCAGGAAAGCAATCGGCTAAAAAGCATTAACCCCAGAGCGGCCCCAACCGCAAAGTACAATAAATTCGACAATTGCAGCTCATGTACTGCAGTGAGCACCTTGGGATAAATCCCAATCATAAGCAGGATAAAGGCACCTGAAATTCCGGGCAAAGCCATGGCACAAATTGCCAATGCTCCAGATAAAAATAAAGTAAGTGGCGTAGCTGGGATGTCCCCAGGGCGAAGCTCACTGACAACAACTGCCAGCGCGATGCCTAGAAAGAGAAAGACCGCTGTCGAAAGAGACCACCTGGGGATATTGCGAAGAATAGGGAAGGTAGAAGCCAGCACTAGGCCGAAAAAGAAAGACCAGACGAGAATAGGATATTGCTCCAAAAGGCCGCTAATAATCCTCGCCAGGCTGAAGATACTGATCAACACCCCTAAAAACAGGGATAACAGGAAGCTGCCATTGATGTGCTTCCACGTCGCTGATAGCCCTTCCTCCCGCATTATCGTAATACAGTGAGGCCCTATCCGGCTCAAAGAGTCGAGTAACTCCTGGTAGATCCCTGTGATAAAAGCAATGGTCCCCCCGGAAACCCCCGGAACAACATCTGCAGCACCCATTCCCATACCACGCAGCACTACACCCGGGTACCGGCTCTTAAAGAGCTCTTTAAATTTCATCGAACCACACCACTAAGCAGCGGCACAAACCGCACTGCTTCTAGCTTTTCCACATCGAACTGATCGGTATCCTGGCGACGAGAGATCATCATCAGGTGCTGTTGCTCCGAACCCACAGGAATAACCAGCACACCATTTGGTCCCAACTGTTGCTTGAGTTCATCGGGAACCGTTGAGGGAGCCGCTGCTGCCAGGATTGCATCATAAGGCCCTTTTTCCGGCCAGCCAAAACCACCACTACTGAGATTGTATTCAATATTCTGATATCCCAACTCGGTAAGACGCTGGCGGGCCTTATCGAGCAAGGGTTCGACACGCTCAACAGAAAAAAGTTGTTCAACCAGCCTAGAAAGAATTGCGGTTTGGTAGCCGGAACCCGTACCAACTTCTAAAACCCTATGCAGGGATTTGGCCCTGCTCAGCAGCAACTCTGTCATGCGGGCAACAATGTAAGGTTGGGATATTGTCTGGCCATAGCCAATTGGCAGAGCTGTATCCTCATAGGCGCGGATCGCCAGGGCTTCATCCAGAAAAAGGTGCCTGGGGGTCGAAGCCATCACATCGAGGACTTCTTCATTGATAATGCCCTCATCCCTCAAGCGTTGGATCAGGCGATTGCGAGTTCGCTGGGAGGTCATTCCCAAGCCTTCGTGTCTCAAGCGGTCCATAAGCTTTTATTCCATCCCCTGTATAACTCTCGCTTTCAGCCACAAATTTTATGTGTCCGAGTTCACATTGACCAGCTGTGCCACCTCCCTTAGCAAGGCTGTTGCGAATGCCCCAGGCGGCAACGCAAATTCCAAGAGGAGGTCATCAGACTGCCACTCAAAACGAAAGGCCTCTGGACGTAGGGCCAGTGGTCTTCGCTCTTGCTTGAGCCCGCAATGTTCCAGCCAGTTACACCAGCTCAGCCACTTCTCTAGTACTTGCTGCTCCAATTCGCCTTGAGGACCTGTGGCGAGGTTTCTACCGCGCCCCCACAAAGGGCCACTGGGCTCACTTTGTGGCTCACCCTCAATACTTTGCTGCCAGCAGTCTTGAGTGATTCTTTCTGCCAATACCTGATTAAATAGCCAACTGCGCGCAGCCGACATGGCAAAGGCCTTTTCATTCTTACGACAGCGTCCCTCTTCTTCCGCCAGGTGACGCGCCAGGTTCAGGTTGCCGCCATCGATACCAAAGCGCTGCTCACCGAAGTAATTTGGCACTCCGCCGCCTACCTGTTTAAGTACCTCTTCCGCAGCCGCCCGATCACCATTTACATTGCGCAGGCGAATTTTAAATCGATTGCCTACATGCTCCCCGCGACGTAGTTTACGGCCGCCTCGAAAAAACCTCAGAAGTGAAACTTCTTCACTATTGATCTGCGACCAATCTGCCTCTGGCTTCTGCCCGAGCCAAACACTAAACCACTGCGTGGTTACGGCATGTCGATCCTTCAACCCAAAGTAGCTGATATCCAGAGGGCGCACTCCGGCGAGTTTGGCTAGCTGTTTTGCCACCCAGACAGTATTGGCCCCCCGCTTCTTAATATGCAGGTACACATGCTCCCCGCCCTCTGTAGGTTCGGGAAAGGCCATCTCATCGACAACAAAATCTTCCGCAACAGTACGAAAATCAGCAGAGATTGCCGCCCCACCCAAAGCACGGGGCCAATTTAGATTCCAGACTTCAGACATCATATCGCTCAAGTAAAACAGTGGCCTGGGCCGCAATTCCTTCACTCCGTCCGGTAAAGCCAAGCTTCTCCGTAGTCGTTGCTTTCACACTAATATCGGCGATATCCACACCGCAATCCGCAGCAATATAGCCGCGCATGGTTTCTATATGAGGAGCCATCTTGGGAGCCTGCGCAATGAGAGTGGTATCAGCATTCACCAGGCGATATCCCCTTTCCTTAATTAGGGTCATAACATGCTGCAAAAGGGCGCGACTATCCGCGCCACTAAAACGCTCATCCGTATCGGGAAAATGATGACCGATATCACCGAGAGCCAAAGCACCAAGAAGCGCATCGCAAAGAGCATGCAGCAACACGTCCCCATCGGAATGGGCTTTTAAACCAAAGCTATGGGGAATTTTTGCTCCACCAAGCACAACATGATCGCCAGGGCCAAACGCATGCACGTCAAAGCCCTGGCCAATTCTAAAACTCACTATCGATAATCCTCGGTGGGAGCGTAGCGCAGACGTAAAATGGTCTCTGCCATTACGATATCGGTGGGGTGGGTCACTTTGATATTGTCACTCCGACCTTCAACAAGTTGCGGAGAGTGACCAAAAATTTCCAACGCACTTGCCTCATCTGTAACAGCTTCACCTTGCTGCAATGCTTGACTGAGGCAGGAGCGAAGTAGTGCAAGAGGCGCTCGCTGAGGGGTCTGCGCAAGCCATATCTGTTTGCGATCCAGGGTTTGTTCAACACATTGAACACCGCTTATCTCAGACCCTCTCTTTACAGTATCGCTGGCCTGACGCGCCAGCAGCGCGGTCTGTGCAACCTGGCTGTGCAACAATGCACTAATGTCTTCCATTGCAACACATGGCCGAGCGGCATCATGTACAAGCACTGGGGTGTCGCCATGTTCCCGTTGAGCGAGAAATTCCAGGGCTGAGAGGACAGAATCCGCTCGCTCAGCGCCACCAATTACAGTGTGCATTAATGGGTGAGAGGCTTCTTTCAAGTGCGGGAAAAATTCATCATCCTTTGATAGGGCCACAACAACGCCAGCAAGTCCCGGCCAACTTAAAATATTCCGCAGGGTTAGGGACAATAAAGGGCGCCCCAGTAATGGTAAATACTGCTTGGGGCGATCGGCTCCCATGCGTTTACCAACACCCGCAGCGGGCACAACCACCCAATAATCTGTAATCACTTTTTAGCCTCTTCCGAGTCCAGGAAGATAAACAGGGTTTCCCCTTCCTTAATCAATCCCAAATCATAGCGTGCCTTGGCTTCGACACCATCAGTGCCCACTTTCAGGCTTCGTACTTCTCTCAACAACTGGCGATTTTCCCGCGCTAAAGCTGCATTTTTTTCCTGTTGCTGAGCAAGCTGTCGTTTGAGACGGGTAACTTCGGCAAGACTGCCATCACCAACCCAGAGACGATACTGAGTGGCAAGCAGAATAAAGGTAAGAATTCCCAGCAGCCATTTCATACGAGATTACGATATTTCGCTTGTTCGTATTATAGGTATTGCAGAGGAATCCCTCTGCAATACCAATGTGCGATTCAAATATTGATTATTTGAATTCAGCACGGCCACGGTAAGGAGCGGAACCATTCAGTTCAGCTTCAATACGCAGCAGACGATTGTACTTAGCTACGCGGTCGGAGCGACACAGGGAGCCGGTTTTGATTTGGCCAGCAGCGGTAGCTACAGCCAGGTCAGCAATGGTGGTGTCTTCAGTTTCACCAGAGCGGTGAGAGATTACAGCGGTGTAGCCTGCATCTTTTGCCATCTTAATCGCGTCCAGAGTTTCGGACAGGGAGCCGATCTGGTTGAACTTGATCAGGATAGAGTTACCCACGCCTTTCTCGATACCTTCTTTTAGTATCTTGGTGTTGGTTACGAACAAGTCATCGCCTACCAGCTGTACTTTTTCACCTATCTTGTCGGTGAGAATTTTCCAGCCGTCCCAATCGCTCTCGTCCATACCGTCTTCGATAGACAGGATCGGATAGTTGGCGGACAACTCAGCCAAATAGCTGGCGAAACCTTCGCTGTCGAACTGCTTGCCTTCGCCAGCCAAGTCGTACTTGCCATCTTTGTAGAACTCGGAAGAAGCACAATCCAGAGCCAGGGTAATGTCATCACCCAAGGTGTAACCGGCCTTTTCTACCGCTTCAGCAATCACTTTCAGAGCGGCTTCGTTGGATGGCAAGTTCGGAGCAAAGCCGCCTTCATCGCCAACCGCAGTGTTCAGGCTGTTGCTGGACAGTACTTTTTTCAGTGAATGGAAGATCTCAGCACCTTGACGCAGGGCTTCGGCAAAAGATTCAGCTTTAACGGGCTGAACCATAAACTCCTGGATATCCACATTGTTATCGGCGTGCTCGCCACCGTTTAGGATATTCATCATCGGAACCGGCATAGAGTATTCACCCGGAGTGCCGTTTACTTCAGCAATGTGCTGATACAGGGGGATTTTTTTGGAAGCTGCAGCGGCTTTAGCGGCCGCTAGTGAAACCGCCAAAATAGCATTAGCGCCCAGATTAGCTTTGTTTTCAGTACCGTCGGCATCGATCATTGCCTTATCCAGGGTGCGCTGATCGATAGCATCCATACCTTTCAACAGATCGGCGATAGTCGTGTTGATATTCTCAACAGCCTTTAATACACCTTTGCCCAGGTAACGACTCTTATCGCCATCGCGCAATTCCAGAGCTTCACGAGAACCAGTGGAGGCACCAGAAGGAGCGCAAGCGGAACCAATGGAACCGTCTTCCAGGATTACATCGGCTTCGACGGTAGGGTTACCGCGGGAATCCAGCACTTCGTAGGCTTTAACAGCGACAATATTGCTCATTAACAATGGGCTCCGTATTAGTACTAACTAAACTTGTTACTTATTAAAAAGGTAATTACTGAAAGAAATTTTCCAATAGCTGCACGCAACAATTAAGGGTTCTTACTCTTGTGAAACTTTTTCTCACAGTTTTTTGTGAGTATCTCTAATCGTAGCTTCCATGAATAATAGCTACAGAATAAGTACCAAGCGCCCAAAAAGGGCGCGCGCTATGTATTTCTTACTTTTATTCAGTATCCAGAGGCGTAAAGCCTTTGATTAAATCATCCACAGCTTTCATCTGTGCGAGGAATGGTTCCAGCTTCTCCAGTGGCAATGCACTGGGGCCATCACACAATGCCTTATCTGGATTCGGGTGTGCTTCCAGGAACAGGCCGGCAATACCAATAGCCAAACCTGCTCGGCCCAGCTCAGTGACCTGTGCACGGCGACCACCAGAGGCAGCACCGGAAGGATCGCGCATTTGCAGTGAGTGGGTGACATCAAAAATCAGCGGTGCACCACCAGAGGCATTGATCATGGTGCTGAAGCCCAGCATATCGACAACCAGATTGTCGTAGCCAAAGCAGGCACCGCGCTCACACAAAAGAATATTTTCATTGCCGCACTCAGCAAATTTCTCCACCACATTTTTAACTTGCGGAGGGCTCATAAACTGGGGCTTTTTGACGTTGATCACTGCACCAGTCGCTGCCATAGCGGCGACCAGATCAGTCTGGCGGGCCAGGAAGGCCGGCAGCTGGATAATATCCACGACTTCGGCAACCGGAGCAGCCTGGTGTACTTCGTGGACATCGGTAATCAGGGGGACCCTAAAGGTGTCTTTGATTTCCTGAAAAATCTTCAGGCCTTCCTCCATTCCCGGTCCGCGATAGGAGTTGATGGAAGAGCGATTGGCCTTGTCAAAAGACGCTTTAAAAACATATGGAATACCCAGTTTTTCAGTGACTTTTACATAGTGCTCAGCCACCTGCATCGCCAGGTCGCGGGATTCCAGTACATTCATACCGCCAAAAAGCACAAAGGGCTTATCGTTGGCGACCTGAATATTTCCGACTTCAATTGTTTTCACTGTCAGCTCCCTGTCATCTCACCCCCGGTCTCTGTGACTGGGGGCGGATTACTGATTAACCCTGGTTTTCACGCTGCTTCATTGCTGCGGCAACAAAGCTTTCGAACAGCGGATGGCCGTCGCGCGGGGTTGAAGTAAATTCCGGGTGGAACTGGCAAGCAACGAACCAGGGGTGGTTCGGCAATTCAACCATTTCTACCAGGGTATCGTCTGCAGACCAGCCGCCAATTTTCAAACCGGCTTGCTGCAGGCGATCAACGTAGTTGTTGTTCACTTCGTAGCGGTGGCGGTGACGCTCTACAATGACGTCTGCGCCGTAGATATCGCGAGCCTTGGTATCTTTAGCCAAGCGACACTCCTGGCCACCCAAGCGCATGGTGCCCCCCAGGTCAGACTGCTCGTCGCGCTTCTCGATATTGCCTTCACTATCGATCCACTCTGTGATCAGGCCGATAACCGGGTGCGGGGTTTTAGTATTGAATTCAGTACTGTTGGCACCTTCGAGGCCGAGCACATTGCGCGCGAACTCGATAACCACAGACTGTAAACCGAGGCAGATGCCCAGGTAAGGAATATTGTTTTCACGAGCGTAGCGAACAGATTCAAGCTTGCCCTCTAAACCGCGCTCACCAAATCCACCGGGAACCAGGATTGCATCGGCATCCTTGATCAGGTCAATGCCGTTCTCACCCTCAACGTCTTCAGCGTTGATAAAGTCGATATCCACTTTGCAACGATGCTTGATACCCGCGTGGGTCAGGGACTCGATCAGGGACTTATAGGCATCCAGCAACTCCATGTATTTGCCAACCATGGCAATTTTCACTTCGTGCTGGGGGTTCAGCTTGCCATCGACCACTTCATCCCACTCGGAAAGGTCTGGTGCCTGGCATTCCAGCTGCAGTTTTTCCACAACGATATCGTCGAGGCCGTAACTGTGCAGAAGACGCGGTACGCCATAGATGGTCTTGGCATCGGGCAGGGGTACAACAGCGCGCTCTTCCACATTGGTGAACAGTGCAATCTTGCGGCGGGAGTCCTCATCGATCTCACGCTCGGAACGGCACAGCAGAATATCCGGCTGCAAGCCGATAGAACGCAACTCTTTAACAGAGTGCTGGGTCGGCTTGGTCTTGGTTTCACCAGCAGTGGCAAGAAAGGGCACATAGCTCAGGTGGATCAACAGGGCGCGGTTGGTGCCCATTTCCACACGCAGCTGACGCACAGATTCCAGGAACGGTTGGGATTCGATATCACCTACGGTGCCACCGATTTCAACAATAGCGACGTCGACATCGCGGCCACCTTCTACAACGCGGCGTTTGATCTCGTCGGTAATATGTGGGATCACCTGTACGGTGCCACCCAGGTAGTCACCACGGCGCTCTTTGCGCAGTACAGTCTCGTACACACGGCCGGTGGTGAAGTTGTTACGCTTGGACATCCGGGTACGGATAAAGCGTTCGTAGTGACCCAGGTCCAGGTCAGTCTCGGCACCATCCTCGGTGACATACACCTCACCGTGCTGGAAGGGGCTCATGGTACCCGGGTCTACGTTGATGTAGGGGTCCAGTTTGAGGATGGTAACCTTGAGGCCACGGGCCTCGAGAATGGCGGCCAAAGAGGCGGAGGCGATACCTTTCCCCAACGAGGAAACCACGCCACCAGTTACAAAAATATAGCGCGTCATGCAAAACCTTGGTCAGTTGAGCGCTCGATGAATGTCGAGCTTACAGGGCTGGCCCGGGCGGATAATCCAGCTTCTCCCGGTGCCTTTGAGACGGGGCGCCAGGGTAGCAGAAAACCCCTCTCCGCTCAATCGAAAAACCGCCAGCTGGGCGGTTTCACCGAAGGTGTTACTGACAAAGTGGAGCAGCCCGCCTTACAGCAGAATAAATCGGCAACTGCCACCAGCTCTCCATCCAGATACACGAGCGGTATCCGGTCTCGCAGCCAGGGTTCCAACGCCCTCTCCTGCAACACCTTCTTGAGAGTCTGGGAGCGAAGTCGGTCGAGAGGCTGGACGCGCTCACCGCCCCGGCGGTATTTCACTTCATATACCCCCTGGGGCCAACCCTGCACCGATTCCAGTACACCACCTCTGGGCAACAGTAGTGCTGACACGCCATCCCATTGAAGGCTTTCTTCGGTGGTAGAAAAGGGCTCCATGACAGGGGTCAGATAGAGGCGCCGCTGAAAGCGTCGCACTACACACCCACCCAGTCGTACTTCCACTTGGGCATCCGCACTCGCTTTCTCAATTTGCGCCAAAGCTTCTTGCAGAACCACGGATTCCGGTGCCATACCACCCTGCAGCAACACCCAACCGCGCAGTAGATTTTTGCGCCGCGCAATACTTAAATTCGTGAACGTCGCTAAAAAGAGGCTCTCCCCTAACCTCTCTCGCCTGATATCACAGATCTGCAAGTCAGCAAGCGCCAACTCCTCTAGCAGTAACGCAGATTCCCTAAGATTATCTGCAGCCCGCTGAATACTCTGCCGTGCCGACCAACGGGTGGATAAAACAGGCATGACCTGTCGGCGTAAATAGTTGCGCTCAAAGGCCTCATCAGCATTACTCTCATCCTCAATCCAGCTGAGCCCCTGTTCAAGGGCCCAGGCTTCCAGCTCACGGCGCCCCACTGACAACAAAGGACGAAGTAAAGATTTACCCTCACCCAACGGCCGACTCTCCGCCATACCCGAAAGCCCAAGGACGCCCGCTCCCCGCATTAGTCTATATAGAAAGGTTTCTGCCTGATCATCCCCATGGTGACCGAGCAAAATTTGATCACCGGAGGACATCACCGAATCAAAAGCCTTGTAGCGAGCCTTACGCGCCCCCTGCTCTATCCCACCACCGCTTCTATCGACTTGCACACGCACCGCAACAAAAGGCACTTGCAGCTCACGGGCAACAGCTTCGCAGTGGTCAAGCCAGCGCTCTGCATTACTACTTAGGCCGTGGTGCACATGCACTGCCTTAACGGGGATACCATTCTGGTTGAGAAGATGCAGCAAGACAGTGGAATCCAAGCCACCAGAAAATCCAACCCATAGCTGTCCCAGAGCCGGGTGGCGCTGCATCGCAGACTTTATAAGTTGCGGTAGAGAATTTGCTGCGGATTTGGAGGTCACTGCCTATACCCTGGAACTGAGATCGACACAGTATACCGGTGCTGGCAACTTGAGTTGATGGACTTCTGAGCGGAAAGCGGGATATTGCAGAGCTACAGCTCTTCAGCAACTCAACCACTTAAAAGAGAGGTGTAGCCCAGACCTCAATTTTTACAGACCCGGGCATTTAATTACCGAAAACGGCTAGAGATAAAAGCCACTAACCCGCACAGCGAATATCAGCAGAAGCTGCCGCATCGGGTACCAATCGAACATTGGCTACGGCTATCGCTGCGGCCCCCTCACTCTCCAAGCGGAAGGCACTGAACACCTTGCTAAAGTCAGCGCCAGCTTTGGCGAAGCATTGCAGGTCCACCGAGAGACGGGTCCAGTCATTCAGCGGCATGGTTTTCAGAGTGGATTGCAGCGGCACTCTGGCAATACAGCCCTCTCCACAGGTCACCGCCGCTTGTAGCGGCTCACGCAGCTTCTGATCAACGCGAATATTCAGACTCAGGGCTGAGCCCTCCTCCAAATAAATGTCCAAGTTTTGCATATACTCCGCAGACAACTGCACGGCACCGGGGCGCAGGCCCTTCCACTCGATCAAACGCGCATCTTCTTGAGAGGACATATCAATCGAGGTCACAACGATATTGTTATCCTCACCACTGGCCGCTCGGTTGCCATTCACTGGAACTGCCTTGGCTCCGTCCTCGGCAATATTCAATACCCAGGGAGCGCGCGGACGGGAAACCAATAACCAGGCATCCTCCAGTCCACCCGCAGCCATATTTTCGCTGGTCTCAGGCAAGTCGTTGCTGACCAGGGATTCCTCATTCACACTCAAGCCATAACCCAAAGCAAACAGGGGATCGTAGTGCTCGTGGTATGGATTCAAAACCGTTTGATTGGTGTACATCGGCCAGCTAAAGGGCAACTTACCAGTGAAATCGTAGCGAATCTCACCTTTGGCACCTCGGAATAACACATCGGCCACACCGGCACCCTCAGATCCCGGCAGCCAAGCGGCCACAAAAGCATCCGATGTATTTAATTCACTGTTCACCCAAAGCGGGCGACCGGACAGGAAAACACTGACAACTGGAATTTCCTGTTCACGCAATTTCTTCAACAGCGCCAGATCTTCCTTGTTACCGCGCTGGTATTCCAGATTTGTGCTGTCCCCATGCCATTCCGCGTAGGGTTCTTCACCATAAATGGCAATAGCCACCTGGGGTGCCTTGCCATTGGCAAAGCTGGCATCGGTAAAGCTTCCATCCTCACTCAGTATGGCTTCACCACCCGCGCTCTTTACGGCTGCGGCGATGCCCTCAAAGATGGAAGTAGCACCGGGAAAATCTTCACGGGTATTACCAGTGCCCTGCCAGGATATTGTCCAACCACCACTTTGTTTGGAGAGGTTGTCGGCCCCATCGCCGACGACTAGAACATTCTGCTTCGCGGCTAGCGGCAACAATTGATCATTGTTTTTCATTAACACCAAAGACTTCCGCACTGCCTCTCTGGCGATAGCGCGGTGCTCGGCATTACCGAGAATACCAGCCTTGCCCGCTAGGGGCATACTACGCTCGAATAAGCCGGCGCGAAGTTTCACTCGCAGTATGCGGCGCACCGCATCATTCAAACGCTCAGTGGGGATTTCACCGCTCTTCGCCTGAGCCAAGGTATTGTTGTAGAGGGCCTTCCAATCCGCAGGCACCATAAACATGTCCAGACCAGCGTTAATTGCCGCGGCACAACTTTCCAGAGTGCAACCCGGTACGAAACTGTGACCATTCCAGTCCCCGACTACAAATCCATCGAAACCCAAACGCTCCTTCAAAACATCTGTCAGCAAGTATTGATGGCCATGCAGCTTCTCACCATTCCAACTATTAAAAGAAGCCATTACCGTTTGCACACCAGCGGGCAAAGCGGTCAGGTAACCTGCCGCATGTACTTCTGCCAGCTCCTTTTCAGGCACAGCGTTATCCCCGCGGTCGATTCCACGTGTAGTTCCACCGTCACCGACAAAATGCTTAGCCGTGGCGACCAGGTTTTCCCCGCGCAGAAAATCGGCTTCGTTCTTGCCACCCTGCAACCCTTTCACCATGGCTTCTGCATAGTCAGCCACTACAGCCGGATCTTCAGAATAACTTTCATAAGTGCGTCCCCAGCGGTCATCCCGCACTACCGCCACAGTGGGGGCAAAGGTCCAGTCGATACCGGTAACAGCGACCTCGCGGGCGGTCGCGCGACCAATACGCTCGATCAGCTCAGCATCCTTCGCCGCCCCGAGGCCAATATTGTGGGGAAAAAGAGTTGCCCCAATAACATTATTGTGACCGTGCACCGCATCGGAGCCCCAAATCAGGGGAATAGCAACACCGCCATCTGAAGTGTCCATGGAAGCCTTGAAAAAGGCATCGGAAAGCGCGAGCCAATCTTTAGGCGTGGCAAACTTATCGTTGTTTGGAAAGGCACCACCACCGTTTAGCACAGAGCCCAGATGGTATTTTTTAACATCTTCAGGAGTGACGTGGCGGATCTCCGCCTGAATTATTTGCCCCACCTTCTCTTCCAAAGACATGCGCGACATAATTTCGGAAATACGCGCTTCCAGCTTTTCGCTGCGTGGAAACGCGGGTTCGAGTAGCGGCCAGTTTTCCAGGCTACCGCCACCGCTTATCTGGGAGTTATCCTCTTTTGCCGGAACTTCTTCCCCCTGTGGCTGACAGCCAACAAGTACCGAGACACAGAGCATTAAGCTCAGTGAAAATCGTTTTTTAAATTTCACGGATAACTCCCAAAGTTTTCCCACGCTTGTCCTTCTGCCCTACCAATTCCATCGCTACCAGAATGAGTAACACAGATATTATTATTTCAGTGTAAACCCCAAATTCCTGTCACAGCCAATAAGGCCTCGATTGGATTTCAGGTATTCCACGCAACGGTATCAACGGAGCAAAGTGCAATACTTGCCGAGGAGCGCCAATAGAAATCCGATGGATTGGGCCAAATCACAGACAAGGCGGAAAACATTTTCTAGGCGGACTACTTAAAAAATAGCCTGGTGCAAAGTTTCAACTGCTTTTGCCCACTACTCCATCGCAGCACCACGCAGGGTTGGAGAAAAAGCACCGTAATAAGCGATATAGCAGTAGCACAGCAGCGGTACTAAAAAAGAAATCTGGATACCCGCTTCATCCGCGAGCACTCCCTGAAGCAATGGAATAACCGCACCGCCAACAATGGCCATGCACAGGATACCGCTGCCCTGACTGGTGTACTGACCCAAACCCCGCAGCGCAAGGCTGAATATGGTTGGAAACATAATGGAATTGCAAATCCCCACAGCGACAATCGACCATACAGCCAGATAACCAGAGGAGAGCATCGCCACCCCGATAAGTACTACAGAACCCAGTGAACACACTGCCAGTGTTTTTCCCGCAGAGACATAGCGCAGCAGCAGAGCCCCGGCAAAGCGGCCTACCATAGCGCCACCCCAGTAGTAGGAAACATACTTTGCCGCTTCAAATAACTGCATTTCAGCAACAGAGGATTCACTAAAAAAGCTAACCAGGAAACTTCCTATAGCTACCTCGGCGCCTACATAGGCAAAAATACCAATTGCCCCCAGTGTCAATCTGGGAAAGCGCCAGATGGAAAAAGTCTCACTACGGGATGGGCTTGTACTATGAGACGGGCTTGTACGGTGAGAAAGGCGGTGTTCGGGAATCGCCGGCAAGCGAATCCAGGAGAAAAAAGCCACCATCATCAACAGCACTACTGCCAACCAGAAATAGGGTTTTTCCACCAGGGCCGCCTCCCTAGCACGGAATTCATCGACACTAGTTGCCGTATCGGGATCGGCGCCCATTGAAATCGCGGCAAAAAAAACGGCACCACCGGCAACCGGCGCCAAGGTAGTTCCCAGAGAGTTAAATGCTTGGGTTAGGTTTAAACGGCTTGGAGCCGTTTTGGCACTACCCAAAGCAATAACGTAGGGATTTGCCGATACCTGCAATACCGTAATACCAGAAGCCAGTACAAAAAGCCCCAATAAAAACACTTCATAGATTTGCAGGCGCGCAGCAGGAATAAAAACCAGGCAACCAGCACAAGCCACTAATAAACCAAAGACCAACCCCAACTGGTAGCCAACTCTACGCAAAAGCAACCCAGCAGGAACGGAAACCAGAAAATAGGCTGTAAAAAAGTAAAACTGTACCAGGACAGCGCGGGTATAACTCAGCTCAAAAACATTTTTAAGATGTGGCACCAGAACATCATTCAGCCCGGTGATAAAACCCCACAGAAGGAAAAGCGAAGTCAACGCTGCAAGATTTAAATACCCTGGAGAGCGCCCCTCTTGAGCCTGGGCATCTGAATCACAAACAGCCATTTCGTTCGAGTGAAGACTCGACTCGGGCAACATCTGGCGCATTGGAAACCGATCCCCAAATTTCAAACTCGTTTCTCGGCGATTATACTGTTCTTCCTAAACGCTTTTGAGTCACCAGTGGAAAATTAAGGACAAAATGTGCAAATTTTTAAAGTCCTTAATAAAAAACACTTTCACTCAATGAAAGTTGTCATATGGGTCCAGATTGCCGAAAGTAACTTGACTAATCACCCCGAAAAACGACAAAAAGGACCAAATAAGAGCTAAGCTGGAATCCCGGCGCACAGGCCCACTGGCGGGCACCGGTAAGCCAAGGTAATATCTTCCGGATAATAATGAACGCGATGATGAGCGTCTATCCCGTCATTTCCACAAAATTAAATATACGGGACATCATGCAGTACTCTACCCGTCAATACTGGAATGCAACTGCGGAAATTCCTTCGACCCGCTGGTTTTGGAAATTACAGCTGGTCAGCTGGATTGGCATTTTGTTGGTGACATTCCTCTCCCTAACTCTCTGGCATTCACCCACTGAGTGGCCAAGCTTCGAGCCAGCAAATACTATTTTCCAGTGTGCTGTGGCTTTTGTTCTCTCGGTATTCCTAAGACCCATTTTTGATATCGCCTGGGACTCTGAACTGGCCGTTCGCACAGTTATCTATCTACTCGCCGTTGCGGTGATTTCCGGCATCTGGACCCTGGTGCGCATGGAGGCCTATATCCGCTTGAGCGGGGAGCACTCCATCTGGTCTGAATTCGGCGGCTGGTATTATGCCTCCCTCTTTGTCTTTCTTTTTTGGAGTGCACTTTACTGTGGGGTTAAATACCACATACTGCTGCAAGGGGAACACAAAAAAATGCTTGAAGTGGCCGCGGACAACGAGCGCGAGCAACTTCGTAGACTCCAGGCAGAGGCTATCGCCAATGAGGCCCAGCTTAAAATGTTGCGCTATCAGCTCAATCCCCACTTTTTGTTCAATACACTAAATTCCATTAATGCTCTAATTCGCTTTCAACAGGCCGATGAGGCCCGCGAAATGGTTGTACGACTCAGTGATTTCCTGCGCCTCTCCCTAAAAGAGAGCCCTATGCAAAAAGTAGAACTTGAACAGGAAGTCAAAGCAGCACTCCTCTATCTGGAGATTGAAAAAACCCGCTTTGCTGACCGTTTGGCTGTAGATCTCAATGTCGATGAAACAGCCCGACAAGCATTGGTGCCCAGTATGTTGCTACAACCACTGGTAGAGAATTCAGTAAAATATGCCATCGCCCCCAATGAAATGGGAGGCACCATCGGAATTCATGCGAAAAGTACCGGTGAGCGCCTACTGCTGGAAGTACAGGATTCAGGCTGTTCGGAAGACTGCGCCGGCGAGAGAAATTTCCAAGCAAGTTCCACCGGTGTTGGACTGAAGAATGTACGGGAGCGACTTTCCAACCTCTATCCACAAAATTACCGTATGGAGCAACAGGAAAAACCTGATTGCGGGATGTCGATACGAATCAATATTCCACTAGAAATAGCCACTTATCCCACCTATAAAACACGGGGAGAAGTCCAATGAACAAACTCACTGTCGTGCTGGTGGACGACGAACCCCTAGCCCTGCGCCTGCTGCAAAGCATGTTTGAGGAATTCCCGGATATAGAAATTGCCGCCTGCTGCCGCAATGGGCGCGAGGCGTTGCAAGCCGTATCTGAATACAGCCCAGACCTACTGGTTCTGGATGTACAAATGCCAGGCATGAACGGCTTTGATGTGGTCAGTCGTCTACAGGCCGACACCATACCATTGGTAATATTCGCCACCGCTTTCGACGAATATGCCCTCAAAGCTTTTGAGGTTCACGCTGTCGATTATGTTTTAAAACCCTTAGATAGCGCCCGCCTAGAAACCGCCCTTGATCGCGCGCTCCAGCGCTTGCAATTGGCACATGCCGGCAAAAAAGACATCCACCAGGAAGAAAAAAACCGGCTGCTGCGCTCTATTGAGGAAATGAGTTCAACCAAGGGACAAGCCTCTGAGACTCGCACCCCAGTGATCAACAATCGCCTGGCGATTAAGGATCGCGGCAGTATTACTATGGTCAATCAGCAGGATATCGAGTGGATAGATGCCGCCGGTGACTACATGTGTGTGCATGTAAAAGGGGAAACCCATGTTATGCGCAGCACCATCAAAGACCTGCAAAAACAGCTGTGCCCAGATAATTTTAAGCGTATTCACCGCTCCACCCTGGTGAATCTCAACTATATCGAACACATCAAAGTACTAACCAAAGGGGAGTACTTTCTCACCTTAACGAGCGGCGCTAAAGTCAAAGTCAGCCGTAACTATCGCCTACCGATTAAGGAATTTCTCGAAGCCAATCGACGTGTAGCTTCAGAAGCCTCCTAAACAGTTTGCACATCATCGCCACTCAATACCGGCAGGGACTCGCCGGTATACCAGTGAAATAACCAACCTAAGCAATATCTGATCCACGCCATCCAGTTAATAAAGAGAGCCCCTTTCTTTACAATAAAAAAAGCCGGCATGGAAATGCCAGCTAAACGAGCTCAGAAGAGAAAAAAAATTAAGCGCGTTTGTCTGGGCGGTGACCAATGGCACCGTAGTAAAGAATATAGAGGTAGCAGAAAATAGGCAGGACAAATGCCAACTGGATACCCACCTTGTCCGCCAATAATCCCTGCATTAACGGCACTATAGCGCCACCGACTATAGCCAGGCACAAGATACCAGAACCCTGACTAGCCGCCTTGCCAAGTCTCGCAAGAGCCAAACTGAAAATTGTTGGGAACATAATGGAGTTACACAGCCCCACCGCCAAAACAGCATACATTGCCAGGTAGCCGCTACCAGCTACAGTGATAAGCAGAAGTAGGCAGGAACCCAGGGAACAAATTGCCAGCACTTTTCCCGCGGAAATAAAGCGCATAATCAAGGCACCGGCAAAACGCCCAACCATGGCCCCACCCCAGTAGAGGGAGATATAGAACGCTGCCTCGGATTCCTCGAGACCAGCAATAGAGTCTTCGGCAATAAAGTTCACCAGGAAGCTGCCGATAGAAACTTCCGCACCGACATAAACGAAAATCGCTACCGCCCCTAATACGAGATGGCGATAATTCCAGGCCGAAGCTTCACCTATCTCCGATGGGGTCTGTGAAGTATTGCTGACAATAGACGGCAGATTCAAAAACGCAAAAACCAGAGCCAACACGGCTAGGGTAGCCGCCAGAATCAGGTAGGGCACTTCGATCACTGAGGCACTGACTGCGCCGACGGCAACTCCCGCAGCTGGGAGAATTAATAATGCACCGAATTGTGGGGCTACGGTGGTACCTAGTGCATTAAAGCCCTGGGTCAAGGTTAGTCGGCTGGGTGCCGTGCGCTCATTTCCCAAGGCAGCAACATAGGGGTTTGCCGATACCTGTAAGATAGTGATACCGGAAGCGAGAATAAACAGGGCCCCTAGGAAAAGCCCATAGACCTCCATGCGCTCCGCAGGAATAAATAGTAAGCAACCCAATACCGCGATAGTGAGGCCGGTGACGATACCTTTTTGGTAACCAATCTTACTCACCAGACTACCCGCCGGCAGGGAAACCAAAAAATAAGCCCCAAAAAAACAGAATTGCACCAACATCGCCTGGGCATAATTCAGCTCAAAAATCCCCTTGAGATAGGGAATCAGGATATCGTTCAAACAGGTAATAAATCCCCACATAAAAAACAGTGAGGTCAAAGCTACCAGCGCAAATTTTTGTCCCGCTTGATCACCAGCTTGTAACTGCACAGCATCCGTTGCCGTATTCCTCTGCAAAATTGCCATATTTGATTTCCAGAAACTTCTGCCGCAACTAAACCGTAAATGGCAAGCCAGCACTTAAACACTTGTTATTCTTTTTGCTTTCTACCATGGAGGCACAGATACGACGCAGCGGTTTTCGATAAGGGGGGCTAAAAATGGGGGCAGTAGGGACAGTGTAAAGTGCCCTGGACACGCTCAACTAGCGAGGCAAACAAATAACAGAAGACGAATAACCCACCCAATAAACGGGGAATCGCCAAATATAGAGCAGATCTCGTAAAAGGAAACTGGACTCAAAAAAACAAGAAAAAAGGGCAGCGCCATGATCGGGACTGCCCTTTTAAGGATATTAAGAAACGATATTGCCGTAGCTCATCAGGCGCTGGTAGCGCTTTTCCAGCAACTCATCAATAGGAATAGCACTCAACTGCTCCAGTTGTTCACCGAGGCGCTCCTTCAGGCTCTCGGCCATGGCATCCGGATCGCGGTGCGCACCGCCGAGGGGCTCGGGGATGGTTTCATCCACAATACCTAACTCCTCCAACACACTGGAAGTCACCCCCATAGCCTCGGCAGCCAGTGGAGCCTTCTCTACGGTTTTCCAAATAATATTGGCGCAGCCCTCCGGAGAAATCACAAAGTAGGTGGAGTACTGCAGCATATTGAGCTGATCACCAACACCTATTGCCAGAGCACCACCGGAAGAACCCTCACCAATCACGGTACAAATAATCGGCGTGCGCAAACGGGACATCACCGCTAGGTTCTGGGCAATGGCCTCACTGATGCCGCGCTCTTCACTGTCGATTCCAGGGTAAGCCCCTGGAGTATCGATCAAAGTCAGCACCGGCATTTTAAAGCGCTCGGCCATTTCCATAATGCGCAAAGCTTTGCGGTAGCCCTCCGGCTTAGGCATACCGAAGTTACGCGCAACCTTCTCGTTCACAGAGCGGCCTTTCTCTTCACCGATCACGGCTACTGGCTTGCCATTCAAGCGTGCGATACCAGTAATAATCGCCTTGTCATCACCAAAATGACGATCGCCATGTAGCTCGTCCCAATCGGTGAATAGCCGCTCAATATAATCCTTGGAGTATGGACGCTGCGGGTGCCTGGCCACCTGGACCACTTGCCAGGGACTCAGGTCTGCGTAGATGGACTCGGTCAGAGTTCTGCTCTTATCCCGCAGCCGGGTCACTTCATCGGCGATATTCAGCTCATTGTCGTCCCCGACCAGCTGCAACTCTTTAATTTTGCTTTCCAGCTCTGCAATCGGCTGCTCAAACTCGAGAAAGTTGAAATTCATGAAATCTGCGCCTTAACTCTTTTCCATGCCTCTGGGCAATCACAGCGACATAGCTTAACTGTACAGAACCGACCAGTCGAGCCCAGTGGACTTTAACGCCGCTCAGCGTATTGAAGTGCCACCCGCTCACGCCCCAGCAACTCCCGCAGGGACTGAACCATCTGATCATTCGGCTCCACATTCCATTGTGGAGGCAGGCGGTAGAGACCTCGCGCATCGTGGCGCAACACTTCCAGGCTGACACCGCACTGGCCACCGGTATAGGGCTGCAAACACGAAGCCAGACGCTTGGCTAACCCAGGGGCCACAACACCGCTATCGACTTGTAGACGCACACCGGTCACCCGGCTCTGACGCAGCTCATCCAGGGTGGAAACCCCATTCACGGTCATTTTCAGACCGCCGCTGTAATCGTCATTGGCCACGGGGCCTTCGAGTACCAGCAGCGCATCCTTAGCCAGCTTGTCGCGGTGTTCGCCAAATGCCTCGCTGAACATGGCCGCCTCAATACGGCCGCTGCGATCATCCAGGGTAACAATAGCCATGGAATCGCCACGCTTGGTCTTCATCACCCGCATGGCAACCACCAGGCCCGCCACTTTTTGCGCTTCGCGGCCAGGTTTTAAGTCGGCGATTCGCGCCTTCACCAGGTGCTGTAACTCACCGGCATATTCGTCAATGGGGTGGCCGGTGAGATACAGACCCAGGGTGTTTTTCTCACCCTCCAAGCGCTCGCGAATACTCCAGCAGCGTGTGCGACGGAAGTCCTCGTACACATCACCATCGGAAGATTGCGGCACCACCTCACCGAACAAATCCATCATGCCTGCATTGGCATTAGCCTTTTGCTGTTCCGCCGCCTTCACCGCTTCATCCAGCGCGTTAAACAGCACCGCGCGGGAATAATCCAAGCCATCACTGCCGCCAGTATCCGGCCCAATGCTGTCGAAGGCACCAGAGCGCACTAGCGCCTCTAGTGCGCGCTTATTCACCTTGCGCGGATCGACACGCGAGCAGAAATCGAACAGATCGGTAAAGGGACCGCCCTCTTCCCGCGCCGCAATAATATTTTCAATCGGCCCCTCACCCAGGCCCTTGATGGCACCGAGACCGTAAATAATGCGGTTATCGATATCCACCGAGAACTGGAAGCTACCCAGATTCACATCCGGCGGCACCAGCACCAGCTCCATGGCGCGACACTCTTCGATAAAGGTCACCACCTTATCGGTCTTATCCATATCCGAAGACATGGTCGCCGCCATAAACTGGGCGGGATAGTGCGCTTTCAGCCAAGCGGTCTGATATGACACCAGTGCGTAAGCCGCAGAGTGCGACTTGTTAAAACCATAGCCTGCGAACTTCTCTACCAGGTCGAAGATCTTAATCGCAAGTTCGGGGTCAATTCCTTGCTCTTTTGCCCCATTTTCAAAAGTGGCCCTCTGTTTGGCCATTTCCTCCGGTTTCTTTTTACCCATCGCCCGGCGCAACAGGTCAGCGCCACCGAGGGTATAGCCCGCCAACTCCTGGGCGATCTGCATAACCTGTTCCTGGTAGACGATCACGCCGTATGTGGGCTCCAGGATCGGTTGCAGTTTCTCGTGCTGGTATTTGGCATCCGGGTAGGCCACCTGAGCGCGACCGTGCTTACGGTTAATAAAGTCATCAACCATGCCCGATTGCAGCGGACCCGGACGGAACAGAGCCACCAGGGCGATCATATCTTCCAGGTTGTCCGGCTGTAGGCGCTTGATCAGGTCCTTCATCCCCCGGGATTCCAGCTGGAATACCGCCGTGGTCTCTGCCCGCTTGAGCATCTTGAAGGTTTCATCATCGTCCAGTGGCAGCGCGGCGATATCCAGAGGTTCCAGCCCCTCGCGCGCACGGGTCTCATCCACCATGCGCTTGGCCCAGTCGATGATGGTCAGTGTCCGCAGGCCGAGAAAGTCGAACTTCACCAAGCCCGCATCTTCCACATCGTTTTTATCAAACTGGGTCACCAGGCCTGCACCGGTCTCATCACAATAGAGTGGCGCAAAGTCGGTGAGCTTGGTGGGGGCGATAACCACACCACCCGCGTGCTTGCCCACATTACGAGACACCCCTTCGAGCTGCAGGGCCATCTCCCAGATTTCCTGGCCCTCGTCATCGCTTTCGAGGAACTCGCGCAATATCTCTTCCTGGTCGAAGGCCTTCTGCAGGGTCATACCTACATCAGGGGGAATCATCTTCGACAGCTTGTCTGCGAGGCCGTAGGACTTGCCCTGCACCCGCGCCACATCTCGCACCACCGCCTTCGCGGCCATGGTTCCGAAAGTAATGATCTGGCTCACCGCCTGGCGGCCATAGTTATCCGCAACGTAGCCAATTACCCGGTCGCGCTTCTCCATACAGAAGTCGATATCGAAGTCGGGCATCGACACCCGCTCCGGGTTCAGGAATCGTTCGAACAGCAGATCGTATTGCAGCGGGTCCAGATCGGTAATGTCCAGCGAGTAAGCCACCAGAGAGCCGGCACCGGAACCCCGCCCCGGGCCCACCGGGATATCGTGGTCTTTGGCCCACTGGATAAAGTCCATTACGATCAGGAAGTAACCCGGAAATCCCATCTGGATAATGATATCCAGCTCAAAACGCAGGCGGTCTTCATAGACCTTGCGGCGCTCGGCATAGTCAGCGGCGGACTTGTCCAGGATAGTTTCCAGGCGCCGCTCCATACCCTCGTAAGAGACCTTTTCGAAGAACTGGTCTTCGGTCATACCCTCGGGAATCGGGTATTCCGGCAGGAAGTATTTACCCAGCTGGATTGGCGCCGAACAACGCTTGGCAATCTCCACGGTGTTTTGCAGGGCTTCGGGGATATCGCCAAACAGTTCCCACATCTCTTCCGGCGTGCGGAAATACTGCTGCGCGGAATAGCGGCGTTCGCGGCGGGGATCATCGAGAGCGCGACCTTCGTGAATACACACGCGCACCTCGTGGGCCTCAAACTCGCTCTCTTCCATAAAGCGCACATCGTTGGTGGCCACCACTGGCAAATTTAATGCCTGCGCCAAATCCACTGCCGAGTGCAGGTAGTCTTCATCGCCGGCGCGACCGGTGCGCTGTAACTCCAGGTAGTAGCGGCCGGGAAATAACTCCGCCCACTCCCGTGCCAGCTCCTCTGCCTGGGCGCGGCGCCCCGCTACCAGGGCACGGCCCACATCGCCGTACTTGGCACCGGACAGCATCAGCACCCCTTCGCTGTACTCCTTAACCCATTCGCGCTTGATATAGGCGTTACCGTGGTACTGGCCTTCCATCCAGGCGCGGGAAATCAGCTCGGTAATATTGCGGTAGCCATCAGTGTTCATCGCATAGAGCGTGATCAGCGTCGGCTTACCCTCACCGCCTTCGCTGAGCCAAAAATCCGCTGCAGTAATCGGCTTGATACCGGAGCCCAAACAGGCCCGGTAGAATTTAATCTGCCCGTAGAGGTTGCACTGGTCGGTAATCGCCAGGGCTGGCATTTCCAGCTCCTGTGCGCGGGCGATGGCCGGCTTGATTCTTACCAGGCCATCAATCAGGGAAAATTCTGAGTGAATTCTTAGGTGGACAAAGGGTTGGGTCATAGTCGCATTTAGTTCCGGGCCCTGCGAGGCCCGGCCCCGACAAAGCGCTATCGATTGTTTACCAGATTCGGCCCATTTGCCGCGCGCGCTCGGTGCAGAGCTTTAACACTGCACGGCGCTCATCGTTATCCATGGAGCCCCAGCGGCTGATTTCATTACCACTGCGAAAACAGCCCTCGCACAGGTCCTGCTCATTCAGGGCACATACGGAGATACAGGGGGATTTCACCGGGCGCTCTTTCGGCTCCACGGTTTTTACCGTTTGTTCAGACATCTTTAGCCTCAAGCGGGACCAGTTCACTGGCGAAATGTTTGCCGTTGGCCGCATAGTGATCGCTGCTGGCTTTGAGCAGCTCGTAGGTGGCGGGATCGAGAGATTTTACTACCTTGCCGGGAGAGCCCAGCACCATAGAGTAATCGGGAATTTCTGTGCCCTCGGTCACCAGCGCATTGGCGCCAATGATACAGCACTTGCCGATTTTGGCCCGGTTTAAGATCACGGCATTGATACCAATCAGGCTGTAATCTCCAATGTCACAGCCGTGCAGCATCACTTTATGGCCTACGGTGACACCGGTACCGATGGTTAATGGCACACCGACATCGGCATGCAGAACCGAGCCATCCTGTACGTTGCTGTATTCACCGATAGTAATAGGCGCACAGTCACCGCGCACCACCGCGTTAAACCATACGGAGCTGTGCGCAAGCATACGCACATCTCCAATCACATGGGCACCGGGCGCAATATAGTGGCCCTCACCTTCCAGTTGTGGCTGTTTATCCCCCAATCTGTACAGCATTTGGCCTCCGGCTCGATATGATTATGAACCGCTTATTATCTCGCGCCAAAGAGGCCGTGGCTAGGGAGAGATGATTGCGCTTTTCCCAATATTACCCGCTAGAGCAGCTCGCCCTGCTGGACAAAGTTGGCACCCTCAAGGGTGAGCAAGCGCGCTTTCAATGACAGGCCGCCGGCGTAGCCGGTAAGGCTGCCATTAGCTCCGATTACGCGGTGGCAGGGAATAACGATGGCAATCGGATTTGCACCATTGGCCCGCGCCACCGCGCGAATAGCCCGTGGCTGGCCCAACCACTGGGCTTGCTGGCTGTAACTGCGAGTTTCGCCAAAGGGAATTTGCAACAGCGCATCCCAAACCCGGCACTGGAATTCAGTACCCTTTGGCGCCAGAGGCAGATCGAAGCTTTTGCGCTGGCCGGCGATATATTCCCGCAACTGCTGGGCAGCCAAATCCGTCAGCTCCGAGGCGCCCCGCTGCCAACCGCCCCCCAAACGCAATGGTCGTTCATCATCATAAAACTGGAGTGCAACTATACCTCTGGCGCCTCGGGAGAGCCCCTCTTGCTCGCAGGCCGCGATGGCAACATCCCCCAATTCCGTGGTGTAACTCTCATAGACAATCATTTTTTCTCTCCAGATTTCAGGGACTGCCACAACAAAATGGCTCCATATGCCCGCCAGGGCCGCCACTGCTCTGCCCGCTCCTGGGCCTGCTTGGGTTTTGCCTTTTCACCATCACTGCCCAAGGCTTGTAGAATACCCAAATCCGACGCGGGGAAAGCATCCGGCATCGACAGGCCGCGCATAGCGATATAATGCGCCGTCCAATCGCCAATACCCGGCAGTGCTGTGGCTTGGCTGCACCAATCCTCCAGGGACTGATCGGCAAAACTCACACGGCCATCCAAAGTTGCGACAACAAACTCCTGTAGGGTTTTCATTCGAGCCCGGGTCAAGCCCAGATCGGCAAAGTCCGCCTCGGCGAGACGCTCCGCCGTTGGGAATAAAAACCGCTCTCTGCCAGCATCATCCACAAAAGACTCCCCGTAGCGGGCCACTATACGTCCGGCAATAGTGGTCGCCGCCGCGACACTGATCTGCTGACCGAGAATCGCCCGCAGTGCATATTCAAATGGATCCCAAGCACCGGGCAAGCGCAGGCCCGGATTCTTCGCCAACTGATCCGCCAGCAGTGGATCTTCATTTAATACCGTCTGAATCTCCTCAATATCCGCATCCAGATCAAATAGCCGGCGCAGGCGCTGGTTCAGCAGATATAACCCTGCCCCACCTTCCTGACCAAAAACCTCCACTACCAAGCGATTTCGTTTCGGATCGTGGGAAACCTCCATCACGCCGCGACAGGCATCCAATTCGAAACTGCGTGAATAGACCTCCCCCTCCACCTGCTCTACCCCGGCCAAAGCGCGGGTCCCCAAAAAAGCCAGGAGTTGTTGCCAATCTAATGGCGGGCGGTAATCCAGGTACAGCCGTACGCGTGTGGCACTCACCTTCTCGGCACGCACTACGTGCCCCTCCCTGCGCACTTCGGATGGGGTGCGCTGATAGATCTGTTTGAATACACCGTTAAAGCGTCTCAAACTGTTAAAACCAGACTCGTAGGCGATTTCAGCAATAGGCAAGTCCGTATCTCGCAGTAAACGAAAAGCAAACAGTGCCCGCTCAGTTTGCCAAACCGCTAAGGGGCTTACCCCCAGATGCTCAGAGAACAGGCGGCGCAGATAACGGCTACTGACTCCAAGACGCTCTGCCAGTCGCTCCACAGATTGAGGCTCACGCTCACTGCGCATCAGTTTCAAAGCGCGCTGCACGGTGGTTGATACCAATCCCCAAGCTGGACTGCCCGGCGCAGAATCGGGGCGACAGCGCAGACAAGGCCTAAAGCCCGCATTGGCCGCCTCCGCCGCAGTCTCAAAATAAGTGACATTGCGCTCCAGCGGTGGCCGCGCGGGGCAGATGGGTCGACAGAAGATACCTGTCGTCTTCACCGCCGTAAAAAAACGCCCATCAAAACGCCGATCACGCGCAAGCCGCGCGCTGGAACAAATTGCCGCATCAATTTTCATTTGCCCTCCCGAATCTGACCTCCAGTGTATTTCCACGCTGCCTTGGAAACTAGTCAAAAACGGAACTGACCCAAAAACCATTAGACCCGATAGTCATAACAAGACTCAAGCCTTCGTTATCATGAGAAATAAATTCACATAACCAACGTTTGCTGCGGCAATGACTATATCCGGTTGCCCGATTAATTTACGCACCTGATTACTCTTTACAGCTCACAAGAAATTTTCAAAACCATCAACGTCTTTCCGCTTATTCCTCATCAAAAATACACACCGGCAACAAGCTGAAAATTTCTCAGCACAAATGTGCGGGCATTTTCACTCCCCTCACTGCCAACAAGAAAAACTAAAAAAATAAACTGCCATTATTTTTTCAATCATTACCTTTATTCATAGAAATCACACATATTTACCCACATCGAAATTCGGTGGCTCATCTATTCTGATAAGAAATAAAAATCAGGTATTTACTCCACCAATTACATCTATAGGGAAGCAACCTTCAAGAAGTGGGCACTTATTTTCACTTCTATTTTCTCGTAGCAAATGACAGTTCTTCCCCAGCAGATAACAAAAAAGTATTTGTTTCCAGAGATTTCAAAGCATGTCAAAAATTTCGTTAATTGTATTTTTTCTTTCGCTACTGCTATTGAGTGCCTGCGGATCGGACAAAGGAAAAGCCCGAGCCGCCGATAACTTTCCCCCGGGCTCCAACGTGACAGACAGTGATGAAGATGGCGTTCGCAATTCCGACGATAACTGCCCCAGCATCAGTAATCCCTCCCAAGATGACCTCGACAGCGACGGTAGCGGTGATGCCTGTGACAACGATGATGACAATGATAATCATCTGGACTTAGAAGATAACTGTCCACAAATCGCCAACATCGATCAGGCAGATAGTGACGGCGATAAAGTTGGCAATGCCTGCGATGAAGATCTCGATGGTGATGAAGTAGTCAACGATGCGGATAACTGTCCTGCAAACGCCAACCATGAACAGAGTGACATGGATGGCGATGGTGTCGGTGACAGCTGCGATAACGACCTCGATGGCGATGACTTCACCAATAGCCTCGATAACTGCCCCACCGTCTCCAACCCAGACCAAACCGATCAAGACAATGACGGCATTGGCGATCTATGTGATAGCGACAGCGATACCGACAATGATGGCCTGGACGATGGTGTAGACAACTGCCCGCAAGTGCCCAACGAAGATCAAGTGGATACCGACAACGACGGCACGGGCAACGCCTGCGATAACGACGATGACGGTGATAGCATCGAAGATATCAGTGACAACTGCCCTGGCAAACCAAACCCAGCACAAGAGGATCAGGACAACGATGGATTAGGCAATGTCTGCGATCCGGACCTCGATAACGACGGCATTGATAATGAAGCTGATAATTGTCCTGCTATCGCCAATAGCGACCAAAGTGATATCGACTCCGATGGAAAGGGCGATCTATGCGATAGCGATGATGATGCGGATGGCATTGAAGACCATGCCGATAATTGTCCCGTCGATGCCAATGCAGATCAAACCGACACTGATAGAGATGGCAGAGGCGATCTATGTGACTCCGACAGGGATGACGATGGGGTAGACAACGATGCAGACAATTGCCCCCTCGTGGCCAATGAGGACCAGGTAGATACCGACGGTGACAGCTTCGGCGATGCCTGTGATAACAACTCTGATATCGACGGGGATTTAATTACTGACTATGTCGACAACTGTGTAAACATTGCCAATACCAGCCAATTCGACCGAGACGGAGACGGTATTGGTGACGCCTGTGACAGCGATAAGGATGGTGACGGCAGTGCCAACACAGAAGATAACTGCCCTGCCATTCCCAATCGAGACCAAGCCAATAACGATAGTGACCAGATCGGCGATATCTGTGACAGCGACGATGATAACGACGGTATCATCGACCTGATCGATAACTGTCGCTTCGACCCCAATGCCCATCAAAAGGATAGCGATGCCGACTACCTCGGTGACGCCTGCGACCCCGATCTGGATAACGATGGCATCGTAAATAGCAGTGACAATTGTCCCCATAACCCCAACACACTCCAGGAGGATCATGATGGGGACGGCGTCGGGGATGCCTGCGATACCAATACCGATGCAGATAACGATAGCTTCGACGATGGTGTGGACAATTGCCCCGCAGTAGCGAACCCAAATCAATCAGACCAGGACAACGATGGCCTGGGAGACATTTGTGACAATGACCGGGATGGCGATGGTACGACGAATGAACAAGATAACTGTCCCTTCGCTCCCAATGATCAAAGCGATAGTGACGGCGACGGAAGCGGTGATCATTGTGACAACGATGTCGATGGAGATAGCATCGAGGACACCCTAGACAACTGCCCACATGTACCAAACCCGGAGCAGGAAGACGGGGATAAAGATGGCAACGGCGACGCCTGCGATAGTGATATCGATAATGACACCTTGGATGACAGCGCAGATAACTGCCCAGATATTTCCAATCCAACGCAAACAGATAGTGATGGAGACGGACAGGGCGACGCCTGCGACCCCGACGTAGATAACGATGGTGTGGAAAACACCTCAGATAACTGCCCTCAAGCCTGGAATCCGAATGGAGAAGACTCTGATCAGGACGGCATTGGTGACGCCTGTGACTACGATACTGTCCTTTCCTGCACTTCCTTCGAGGGGCTTGAAATAATGGATGGCGCTAGCACAGAGCTGGAACATGGTATCAATGCTCCCTGCGATGGCTGCTCAGTAGTTTCATTAGCCAAAGTAGGCAATGGAATACCCTCCGATGCCGCCAGAATGGAAGTTGCGAGTGGCGCTGGAGGCAGCACTTATATCCAGGTCAACCACAGTAACGTGAAAAGTGGTCGCTACCTGCTTAGCTTCCTAGTGGAAAATACGAGCTCAGTGCTGGATCTTATCTACCTCAACAGCATTACCATCAGTACCTATCTGGACGGAACTGCCACAGGTGAAAGCATCAGCGGTTATATGCTGGCTCCATTTAAGGTCAATGGTGCCCAGAATCACCGCCTGTTACTGGCAAATACTCAGGCAGACTTTAACCAGGTACGCCTTACTCTTGGCGGATTGGAGCTCACCAATAACAAGCTGGATATCTATCTCGCCTGTGCGGTTCCCATAAGCCTGCCGTAGTAAAGCCCTTATAAAAGCAATAAAGCCCCGAGTTCCGGGGCTTTATGTTTACAAAGGTTTATTGAAACGATATTTGACCGCGCATATAGTCAACGGCTTGGCCGATAAGAATAACCTCATCACCTACAACCTCACAGGTGAGCACTCCGCGCCTCTTTGATAGCTGCATTGCATTGAGATGTGACTTACCCAAAACCTGACTCCAATAGGGTGCCAACTCGCAATGTGCAGATCCTGTTACTGGGTCTTCATTGACTCGCAGCTTGGGAAAAAAACAGCGACTGACAAAATCACAGTGATCCCCCGGAGCGGTAATCACCACACCCCTTAAATCGAGCTCAGCCATCAACATGAAATTAGGCTTAACGCTCTTTAGTTGAGTCTCGCTATCCAGTACAACGATATAGTCAAAGGCAGCCAAAGTTTTCACAGGAACCACACTTAAAGCCTCAGCCAAACCTAATGGACATTCCGTTGGGGCAGGGATACTGATAGGAAATCGCATTTTATAGCCGCCTTCGCAGAGCCCCACTTTTAACAAGCCACTGCGCGTTTCGAAGTTGATAACAGGCTTTGCGTACGATAAATGCTTAAACAAAACATGGGCTGCTGCCAGGGTAGCATGACCACAGAGATCCACCTCAGCTTCAGGTGTAAACCATCGCAGCCTATAACCCTCTCCCTCTGGAACAAAAAAAGCCGTTTCAGATAAGTTATTTTCTTCAGCAATATTCTGCATCTGTATATCTGCGAGCCACTCATCAAGTGGACAAACCGCGGCCGGATTGCCAGAAAACATTCTGGATGCAAAGGCATCTACCTGATAAATATTAATTTCCATGTTCTTCTAAACTTCCCACTTATAAAATAACAACTAGATTATTACTAGTAGCACCTCTATTACAGGCAACATATACAACGCAGCACAAAATAAACAAATATAAAAAAGGGACAACTTAGTGCCCCTTTAAGTAGAAACCTGGCTTTAAATATTAAGTTACATTTTCATCTTATCCATACCGCATACTCCAGAACTCTATCAATCCAAAGGGCAAACACTTGCCAGGGAGGTAGTGAAAGCTCGCTTCATAAACTCAAACTGCTCATTGGTTTCCATGTGTGCACTCAAGGAATTTCTGGCCGAGAGAAAGCGCTTTTTCTCAAGCTCCGTCATGCCGTCATGATAGAGGTATAATTTTTCAATCGGCTTCATGGCCGACTTTTCACTTCTATAAAATTTATCCTTGGACATAGCAAGGTCAACCTTATCCCGTATTGACCCATCCGGCATTATCTGAACAGACACACTGGGCACATAGTTTGCAATTGGCCCCTTTAGATTTAACACCTCGGGATTCAACTCACTAAGTTTCTTGGCGATATAGACTTTCAGCTTGTTATTTCTAACTTCCAACTTCACAAACGGCTTTATTATTTTGAATTTATCTTTATCTTCTTCAAACAACTGCACAGACGCCTCCAACATCACCAAACTCTGGGTGTTTAGAAAACGTTCATATTCCTCTAATTGACAAGACGCCTGTACATACTGACTAAAGAAGAAGGCAAGAACCAGGGCTGGTATTTTCATAGTTCTAATGATTATCCTTAATTTTTAGATATGGACCGCCCAATTCCACTGGGCAAATCTGACGTATATCACACCCTATTCTAGTCGTCTTTTTTTCTTGGATAATCTATAGGTTCACATTTGCGGATCTTCCCACAGAAAATACGCAGCTTCCTTCATTTTTCAGGTTATATACGCCATTTGAGGACGACACAAAGAAGCACATAAACTAGTTCCTAAAGTACCCATTGAGTGTGGAAACCAGTAATGGAAGCCTCTCTCCTCTTTACTTTCGGTAGTCATCCAGAATTACCGGCGGCAAGCTTTTGGCTTCCGACATCCACTCTTCCACACTCTCTCTTGCCAGAAGCCTCATTACCCATTGATGAGCCCGGGGCCAATCACACATTTCCGGGCTATGGGCATACAACCTGATAACTGTGGGCACCAGTACCAGATCTGCGAGGGAGAGATCACCACAAAGGTAAGGGCCACCACTATGGGCTAATTCTTGCTCCCAGCAGTGAAACAGTCGCTCCGCATCTGCCTGCTCAGACTGGGTCATCTGACGCTTATCCTGATAAAAAGCGCTTTCAAAAGAAAGTCGTGGACACAACCCTGAGAGACCCGCATGTTGCCAACTTAAGAAAGAACGTGCTCTAGCCTTGGCCAAAGGATCTGAGGGAAGTAAACTTCCGCCGCCAATATCGTTGGCATATTCCATAATGGCTAGGGAATCAAAAATAACACTCTGGTTTTCAACCAATACGGGTACTGAAACAGCGGGGGATATCTCACCAATCCGGCGAAGATTTTCAAAGCGCTGCGGCTTGCGAATATCAACAACTCGCTCTTCAAATTCAATACCCAGCTCCCTAAAAGGAAGCCATGCCCGAAAAGCCCAGCTGGAGGCATTTTTAGTACCAGTGTATAAAATACGTTCCATGTTTTTCCCTTAAAATTTTTAGATACGGTCTTTAAAACAGATAACAGGGTAATTAAATAGACTCAACTATAAATCCAAAATGATGATCAACCTACTGTAGTGTTTCTTCAATGTAAACATCCTCATTTTTTGTGATTAATCACTCAGCTTTTTCTATCAACCGATAAAAGAGTCTCCGTAAAAGCAACATCTGATACTCAATATATGTTGCATCTAAACTTTCCCCTACTTTTTCCCTAAGAGTTTATTCCAGGTGAAAATAAAAAACCCGGCAAATGCCGGGTTTTCAAGGTGAAAATTTGCTTAGTTTTACTTCAAGCCAAGAACTTCTTTACCCTGGATGAAAGTAACATCCACGGGTATATCCGCCTCTGCCAATCGATCCAGGTCAGCCTGCAACTCAGGACCGATAACCCCTTTTTCAGCGAGCAGAGTTTTGGCCTGCTCGTAGTTACCATCACCCTGAATAGTCAGGATCAGGCGCGACAGGTTGGTCATGGCCTGCTGCATTTTTTCGAAATCCACACTGTATTGACCGGTTTTCGGATCGCGGGTAAAGGCGCCCTGCTCTTTGAAGAAGTTAAAGCGCATCATATTGGCCTTACCGTGGGCACTGGCTGCACCGAAGCGCACGCTGCGGAAAATACCAGCGAGGAAGGTAACGTAGTTATCCATCAGCTCGCCCTCTTGGATCTCGCCTTTCTCATGCAAGCGGGTCACCATATAAAGGCCGAGAATATCGGCTTTGCCTTCTTCCAGAGAGGAAGAAGTCTCCTTCAACACCTGGCGTACATTTGCTCCGCCGGTCACAGTCTTCTTAATACCCAGGCCGTGCGCCACTTCGTGGAACATGGTATTGGCAAAGAAAGCGGGGAATGTGATGTGCTTGCGCTGATCTGGAGCAATCAATACATCGCTGATGGGCACCAGGATCTTGTCAAACTTGGCACGCATAGCATTTTTCAACTGCAGGCGACGAGTGCCTTTCGCCAGCTGAACTTCTTCATCGTTAGGCAGGTTAATGGCAATCGTCTTGGAACCCGCATTGCTGTGACCTGCGTAGAAAAGTACATCGTACGCATTCAGATCAGAATCAGTACCCGGCTCTTCGGCCTTGTACTTTTCTTCTACCGGCAAGCCTTCCTGTAATTCAGGCAACAGCGCAGCAAACTTGGCCAGCTTCTTACTCCACTCTTTATCTTTGAGGAGTACGTAAGACTCGTAAGCCGTGCGATAGGCGAACATTTGATCTTCGTAGTTTTCAATGGGGCCGATTACTACGTCAATATCATTTTCCTTCATGTCCATCCAAGCCATATCGCTGGGACGGAAATTATCATTGAGCAGCGCGTCGGCACGCATGTCCAGATAGTTGGCGAATTCTTTACTTTCCGCCAGCGCGGCTGCCTGGCGCAGGATATCTGCTGCCTTCTTCAGGTCAGCATTGTAGGCTTTGCTGTAGGGGATCAATTCCAGCTTACCGGCATCGTTGCGGCGCACCAGAGAGTAGAGGCCATCTTTTCCAGGTTGGTCCCAGTTCTCAAACTCTTCGCGAGTCATATCTGCCGGATAGAAGTTGGCACCCAGAGGTTTGAGACCGTAGCCAGTGATAAACGGCTTATTGTCATTGAGGCGATCCCAAGGACCGTAATTAATCTCGGCAAACTTGCGCGCGCGGTTGTCTTCGATATCGGGCAGCAGCACTTCTGCTGGGCCGTAGGACTGCAACCAGAACAGTCGATCCATGATCCGGCTGGCATCAATCAACAGGCCGATCATCTTACGCTGATTCTCGCTAAGATTACTCATATCAGCGGTAAGTTCTACCGGTACATAAATATTAAAACGCTTATCAGCGTTTTCTATGGCTTGGCCTGCGGGCGGTGTGACCGTCTCGGATTCTACAATCTGTGCCTCCGCTTCATCTTTACGGATTTCCTCGGCCTGTTTGTCTTTGCTACAGCTGCCCACCAGCGCCATGGCCAGCAGTGCGGCAGCGATCTTGGTAGTGTGAAAGGGAATGGTCATATCGCTCTGCCTATCATTTTTTTGTTTCGGCGCCACATTAGTCTGGCTACACACAATTATCAAGACAGGCTTTTATGGCTCCTCCACCTGAGAAGCCACAGGAGTTTCCTCCCCCATCCCAGCCGTACGCTCCTGCTGTTGCATGCGCCACAGAGTCGCATAGTGCCCGCCTTCCTCCAGAAGCTGGCTGTGGGAACCCTGCTCAACGATCTGGCCTTGATCCATGACTAAAATCTTATCGGCATCTACAATTGTCGAAAGACGGTGGGCGATCACCAGTGTGGTCTGTTCGCGGGCAATTTCTTTCAGAGAGGCGACAATACTGCGTTCCGAACGGCTGTCCAGAGAGGAGGTGGCTTCATCAAAAATCATAATCGGTGGTTTTTTGAGCAGCGCCCGCGCTATGGCAACCCGCTGTTTTTCACCACCGGATAGCTTAAGGCCGCGCTCACCAACCAGAGTATCCACTCCCTGGGGCAGCTGGCGGACAAAATCCGACAGGTGAGCATGATGAATTGCAGCCATCACTTCCTCATCAGTGGCATCCACCCGCCCATAACGCACATTTTCTTTGATTGATTGGTTGAATAACACCGCATCCTGGGGCACCACACCAATAGCGCGACGCAAGGATTCCTGACTTACCGTACGAATATCCTGGCCATCAATGCGAATCGACCCATCACTTACATCATAAAAGCGGAACAACAACTTAAACAGGGTCGACTTACCGGCCCCGCTGGCTCCCACAATCGCCACTTTCTGGCATGGCAGCACGGAGAAACTAACCTGGCGCAAAATTTCACGATTGTCTTTGTAGCCAAAGCGCACGGCATCAAATTCAATTCGCCCTTCCTGCACTTGCAAATCTGAGGCCTCGGACTGATCGGCCACCGCTGGCTTAACCCTGAGCAAAGAGAACATCTTTTCAATATTGGCCAGGGCACCTTTCATTTCCCGATAGACAAAACCGAGAAAATTCAACGGGATAAAAATTTGCATCATAAAGGCGTTAACCAGGACAAAATCTCCGATGGTCATCTGCCCCTTGGTCACACCTACTGCCGCCAAAATCATCGCTGCGCACATGGCAGAGGCAATAATCAGTGCCTGACCAGTGTTTAGGCTAAACAGCGATAGGCGGTTTTTACGCCGGGCCCGCTCCCATACCGCCAGCTCACGATCGTAATGATTCGATTCGTGCCGCTCATTGGCAAAATATTTCACCGTCTCATAGTTGAGCAAGCTGTCTACCGCACGACTGCTGGCCTGGGATTCGGCTTCATTCAGGGCGCGTACAAAACGGGTGCGCCACTCGGTGGCCACGACAGAGAAACCGATATAAACAATAACGGCAACCAGCACTACCAGAGCAAACACGCCGCTGTAATTCCACCAAAGCAAACCTGCCACCATGGCAATCTCAAGCAGAGTGGGTACGATATTGAACACCATAAAGCGCATCAAAAAGCCGATGCCACTATTACCCCTTTCAATATCCCGAGAGAGCCCCCCGGTACGCCGATCCAAGTGAAAGTCCATATCCAACTTGTGTAGGTGCCGAAATACCTCCAGGCCAACTCGACGCTGAGCCCGTTCCGTCACCCGGCCAAAGATGGTATCCCGCAACTCACCAAACAGAGTACTGGAGAATCGCACCGCACCATAAGCCAATAACAGCCCCAGTGGCAGAGCTATGGCTTGGGCAACACCACCGGTTTTATCCAGATTGTCGACGATATGCTTGAGGATAAAGGGTAAAGTGACCCCCGCAATTTTTGCCCCAATCAGGCACAAAATTGCCAGGGCGACAGCCCGGCGAAACTCCAATAAGTAAGGGAACAGGGTTTTCAGCGCACCCCAGTGCACCTCATCCAGAGAAACAGTGGACTTGGGTCTCGGCATAATCAGTTCCGGAAGGAAAAATAGCCGCCTATTATAAATAGACTTAAAGGGTTATATAGACGCTCAATCGCAGAAACCGATTGGATGCAGCACCCCTAAACCAAAAGTTGAGCAGCAAATCTCAAACCTTGGCTACCAAGCCTCCATCCACATTAATCGTTTCTGCCGTGATAAAGCGAGAGTCGTCTGACGCCAAAAACACAGCAGCATTAGCAACATCGAGCGGGTATCCTGGCCCCTTCAGCATCTGCGCGGGCTCTAAGAAGTTAGTAAAGACATGCTTGCCCTCTGGAGAGGTAACCGCCTCGGTCAGTATCTGCCCAGGCCGCAAGCAATTGGCTCTGATATTGTGACGTGCCCCAATTCCGGCAATATAACGAGTAAAGGCTTCCACCCCTGCTTTCGAGGCATAGTAAGAAGCTGATGGTAGGAAACTAACCTGCTCCAATTGCGTATCGGTTGGCGCACTCTGCGCAGCAAGCGAAGACACATTAATAATGGCACCACCCCCTGCGCCAATCAGGTAGGGCCAGACCGCTTTACACATCAGAAAACAGCCAGTCAGGTTGACTTTAAAAACCTCCTCCCACTCCTGTAAGCCCTCGTAGGGAAACATATTCGGCGCACCCGTCCCTGCACCGTAAAACAGGATATTGATTGCCCCATAGCAACTGATTGTCTCCATCACTGCTTGACTGACTAACTTGTTATCGGTGACATCGCAGGGGATATAAGTAGCTTCTCCACCGGAAGAACGAATGGACTGCTCGACCTTTCGCCCCTCCAAAGCGCGGCGCGCCAAAATAGCCACCTTGGCGCCCTCCTCCGCAAAGCGATGAGTAGTCCCATCACCGATACCTTCATTACCGCCAACAACAATGGCGACTTTGTTGCTTAGTTTTCCCATAGTCGGCACTGCCAAAGTCGATAATTACTGTATTGATGAAGAGAGTACTTATAGTTAAGGAGTCCCTGAAAAATTCCGTAATACATTTGTGGACCCCTAAGGCTGTAGAGGTTAGACAAAACTCCTGACCAATAGCCTTTGCAAGAGCTGAAACCCAGCAGTTGCAACCTTCAACATCAGCCTTCTAGCTTTCAAAGCAGCCTAAAGAATTATGAAGGAATTCCTTAATTTTAGGTTAGCTATATAAAAGCCTAGTATCACCGTGCGATATGCCAACCAACAAATCGACCAAAGAATATTTTCATGCCTCCATAAAGAACATATGAAAGACATGTAAATATACGACCGCAAGAAAACTAAGCCTCGTTAAAAGTGTGATTTCAGTAAAATAGATTAGATGCCATGGACAGAAATCAAAAGAGAAAGCTCAATGCAAAAATTAATGGAAAAGCCTTATCGCAACCCCGCCGATTTACAACTAGCGCTGATACGTATTTATATTGGGCTTAACTTTACTCACCATTTTGCTGAAAAATTCGGACTTCTAGGCGCCAAGACTTACGAAGAAGTCGTTCAATATTTCACAGCTATAGGTTTTTCCAGCATCATGGTAGTTATATCTGGGCTTTGCGCATTTGCCGCATTTATTGGTTTCACTTTTGGCCTATTCACTCGTTTCGCAGCAATTGGAACGTCACTTTACTTGCTCATCGCCTTGTTTTCAGGGCATCACTATCTCGCCGGCTTCTCCTGGGCTGACCATACTAGCGGCATTATTATTAATGGTGTAGAGCAAACTGTTTATGGTGGATGGGAATACCCCTTATTTTGGTCATTTATCTGCCTATCGTTCGTGTTAACCGGTGGTAGAAAGTGGTCCTTAGATGCACATTTAAGAAAATGCAGCTCTGCTATTATTAGATTTTTAAGCCAGTGAGTTACTGCGAAAAAAATTATCGGCTTTAAAAATCACAAGTGTCTAGGCGATAGGTATCTTTAGCACTGAACAACAAAATCAAAGGGTAAATCTATGCAATATAGCCTTCACCCGCTAGTTGAAACCGATGCACATGAAGGCCTCGTATGGGTCGATTGGCAAAAGAGATTATATTTCACCTCCAAACCTTCAAGTGATTATCGAACTCCATCGGCCATTCGTTATTTTGATTTTAAAGACAGGTCTATACATACGGTAATTGAGCGAAGCAATATGGCTAATGGTATGTGCCTGACAGCTGATAAAAATCACCTGCTAGTGGCTGAACAGGGATTCCATGATAGTCCTGGATGTATTAGCCGCATAAATTTAAATAGCTTTTGCCGAGAGATTATTGTTGACAACTTCAAAGGACTACCCTTTAACTCACCTAACAAGATAGTTCAAGCAGACTCCCACTTTTTCTTTACCGACCCCGATTATGGTTACTACCAGGGGTTTAAACCACAAAGCGAATTGCCCACCGGATTATACTCCTATGATGTACAGGCATCGCAATTATTTTGCCTGGGCGACGAATTTATTGTTCCTCACGGGCTTGCACTCTCCCGCAATCAAGAAACTTTGTTTCTAGTTGATAACTGCAGCATCACAGAAGAAAAGCCTTTTTACGACCTCAACCATGAACAAATTATATTCACCCTCCAGCTCAGCTGTGGGTCAAGCAATGCTAAAACAGAAACAATCATCAAAATACCCCCACAGGGTTTTATCGATGGAATAATTATTGGAGAGAACAAACAGCTAATATTTACCAGCTTAAATAAGTTGATGACCTGTTCAGTACAAGGAGAAAACTTGCAGTGTCTCTACGAAAACTCTGAGGATATTAACTTTGTAAACATAGCAATGGCAGAAGGAAGGCTATACGCCACTTCAGATAATGCCATTTACTATCTTGAAACTTAATGAATAACATGAAAACTAACCATGAAACCCAGCAAAAGTACTACCACCTTTGGACAGACAAAAGTCATATTTCCAGGACAACAGAGCACTATTTAACTGGCTTTACATTAATCCAATATTCCAACCCCAATCCAGAATATCACTACAAAGATTTGCCAGAGGTAATAAACAGTGAGTTTGCCATCTTACCTCCCAGCTGGGAAAGTGATTTCCACCCAACCCCCAGTCCACAATGGGTCATTACCTTATCCGGCCGATGGAGAACAACAACAAAAGATGGGATTTGTGTAACCTACCAACCAGGTGATGTGCACTTTGGTGGAGATTTACCGCTGGAGGGAGTGCCGTTAAATCAACAGGGTCACAAAGCGCTTAACCCATCCTCCAAAGAATCGACAAAGGTACTGATACTTTCTGTCAACACCCCTCTTTCAATTCCTGAAAGTCAGTTCTGACCCTAAATACCATAGCTATAGTGGAAGAACAAATGAATTATTATGGAGGATGAGAATATTATTTTTGAACAGCTGGCAATTTTCGATTTGCTGTCAAAGTTTATTCTCACTATAGATAATCAAGACGCCAAGGTCTGTGCCTCGCTATTTACCGAAAATGGTCGCTTTGAAAACGGTAGTTTGATGATTAAAGGGCGGCAAAAACTTTATGAATACCTGCTTGTCCACAACCGTTTGGGTACTCGACATATCACGTCTTCATATCTTTATGTTGTTTCTCTCGATAGGGCGACCGATAAGGGAAAATCAACCATAGTAGTTTTTTGCAGCAACTCGCGCGGGTTATCGCGTGGTAATGGCGGGCCAGTATGACGATGAACTTGTGAAGGTTAATGGTGAGCGGCTATTCCTGCGCCGAAGTGCCATCGCTTCTGGCTTACCTGAAGATCCAGAATTTTCATTACTCAATGCAGATCAGCAAACTGCACATGTAATAAAACCCTTATTAGATGCATGGCAGCAACTGGGCGAACCCATCAGGCATTGATGGCACCAATTGTCGAAGCCCCTATGACAGTTACACGAGCACTAGCCATACTGCAAGAATATGGAAAATCAACAAGAAAACAATGATTCAGCACCTGACCAAAACATAAATAAGATTTGCTGTATTCTATGTTTGCCCTGTGGAGAGATAATCACTTTAATCAGTATCTATCCAGGCTTAACGCAATTGGCTCTGATATTGCAATCTGCCTAAATTCAGGGAATGTAATAAATAAAGCCTCCCACTCCAGCCTTAGAGGGCTAATCATTGACTAGAAATAGGGCTTCACTTGCGCATCCGTCAGTACACTTAGTGCAGCGAGTAGAAACACATTGATGATCTGCCCCCACTCACTATGCTAAGCCGCAATGTCTCGATAATAAAATAAAAGAATTAATATGCTTTAGCCCCAGCTCTGGCTATCCATGCCTTACATGCACCACAAGGAGGCCTTCTATCCGATTTCCCTTTGTGCTTATTGGGCTGACGAGCCGCAAAAATACTATTTTTGATAGATTGACTGTTTTCTCCTGATTTACGCCGCTGACTGAATGCCCTTCTCAAGCAGTCTACCTCAGCACAGGTTCGACCAAAGATATATCGGTCTACATCCAGTTCTGCCGGAATAGTGTTCCAAATCGTATTCGGGATATATCCTCGACTGGTTCCATTCCCTGTTGATCCTTCAAACCACTGTTCTAATACACTGTCGTACATAACTGCTACCATACTCGGTGTGTTCGAACCATTTCCGCCACGGTCCCTGGCTAGTGTTCTAACTTTATTGACGGCCTGATTCCCTAAATTTTGGGCAGAGCCAGCCTTCGGTACTGTCTGAATATATTTGACATATTTTTGGCAATGCAACATTGGCCGGCGCTTAGGGGCTATCCCCTTATAGATAGGACCAAACTGACTGATAACATTATGGGCATGGTAATAGGCATGTTCCATCACCGGAGGAGGCAACGGAGAACCGTTTTCAACCACAAAAATACCACACTTATTACACTGGAACTTATGATGATATTCTGGCATCTTGTATATCCTTTACATTAACCAAATTTAATTAAAAAATTAAAAACTGCTCTTTTTATTTCTCAAAGAAATCTACACACCCTTTAATTGAAAAGGCACCTCTTAGTCGAGGGTGGATCTGTTTTTGTTACATTAAATATCTATAAAATAACTATCATTAAAACTGGCCAAAAATTCTTGGCCAGCGAGCGTTGGCGATACTGCTAGTTAGCAGCGAAAATCAGAAGTATTTATACTGTTACCTTCAGCTTGGTTCTATAGCTTCAAAGTCATCCTCGCGCAGGCGCATGGTTCCATCCTCTTGCAGGACCCATAGTTCCCGAGTGATAACTCCTTGCGCATTGTTCATCTTCCACTTACTGGTAAGAACTGTTGAGGAACCATCAACTACCTCAATCTCGGTATCCTGATAAGCCACATCAGAGAATCCCTGAGCCACTAGGTTTTGCCAGAAAGCTTTTATCTGCTCCCGACCTAGAAATACACCAAACGGCCTGGCATTCATTTGAGCATTCTGTTCATACATGGAAGCGCAGCCTTCAGCATTCCCTTGATTAAAAAACGACTTCCACTGTTCGCTGGCCACAATAGTTTTCTCAATAAGTAGCTTGTTCATATCCGACTCCTCTTGATAAAGGCTTGATCTTTAACTTTCATAAGCATATTGCCCTAACGCACCGCCTGTGATAAATACACATTCAACCAAATTAGTGTTTAGTGAAATTAAACTATGAAACCCAGTCTAGAGGACATGCAGATATTTTTAGCCGTAGTTGAGGCCCGCAGCTTTACTGCCGCAGCAGACAAGCTGGTACGTACCAAGTCGGCAATTAGCCAGGCAGTGACTAGATTGGAAGAAGATCTCGGTACAAGGTTGCTTTACCGGAGCACCCGCTCGCTTTCACTGACGGAGACAGGAACCCAATTCTACGCTCACTGTCGCGAGATCCGGGATATCTACAACAACGCCCTGGCCGATTTAAAAAGTAATAACAAGGAACTCTCGGGCACACTGATAATCACAGCTCCCCACGCGCTCTGCGAGCCGGTTATAGTCCCTGCAATTAGACAGCTTAACGAGCAGCATCCACAGCTGGGGGTTCGTTTACTGGCGGATGATGCCCCAATGAATTTGATTGATTCCCAAGTAGACTTGGCAATTCGTGTAGGCAACCTGGATATGCAATCCGCCAAAGTATCAAAGCTGGGAATACTCCGGGAAAGCCTCTATGCGAGTAGAGGATATATAGAGCAACAGGGAGGAATACCTGACGATCTTACCGAATTACGCAACTGGCAACATATCATCAATGATTGGCAAGGCACCCCGGTGAAATATCAGCTGGGTAGTAAAAAAGAGATTCGAGTTATTCCCAAGATACGCTGCAATTCACTACATAACATTTTACAAATGACAACAATGAGTTTAGGGGTTGCAAGACTACCAGACATTGTTGCAGAAAAATTGGTTAGAGAAGACTCCTTAAGGCATCTAGTCACAATAGCTTCAACTCCCGTTCACTATATGCACCTTTTTTCTAAAAGGCCTCCGCCAAAGGTTCAACACTTCGTCAAGATTCTGAGAAGATTAATGTCATCTTATCACTAGCCTCCGAGTTATCTTCGACTGAGGGGCTATTGAGCACAGGTAGGACCTTAGCCTTAGTATCCGATAAAATTCATTATAAATGAAAAGAAAAACCCCTAAAGATAGGGTCAATTTTCAAGTGCCAGAGTTCTTTCCCGCTTCACAAAAGAGCGCTTTACAAACTCAGAAGCGCTAAGGCCCAGCTCCTCTTTGAATGCCCGGGAAAACTGGCTGGTGCCGTTAAATCCACAATTGAACGCCACCTGTAAAATACTTGCATTTTTCCCGGCTGCCAATAACTGTGCGGATGCGGCCTCCACCCTGGCACGTCTCACCAAGTTAATATAAGAGGTATTATGAAAACGCAGCGCTCTATGTAAATAGGAGGTTGAGATATCCAATGACGCCGCCAGCTGTGGCGCGGACAAATCCGAGTCACAACAGTGTTTTTGAATCAGCCTGCAAGCCTGTTGAAAAATAGACTTTAAGCGACTCGGAGTTTCCGACTCCGCCTGCAAATTGCCACGACTCTCCTGGATACAGGCAATAATTAATTCGGCTATCGGATTAAAGAGAAAGCGGGAAGAAGCAAAGGTGCACCTTTGTTTGGCCTGGGGAAACAGCAAAAGATAATTACGTAATAAGAGGCCGGGACCACTGCTACCATCTATGGTCAGAGGACAGTTATCCTTGGGACCTGAACGAAACCCCTCGAGCTTCTCACGGGGAATGCGACACAATAGCGAGCGACTTTCATGAACCAAATCATGAGTAATTGTCTGCGCCAGATCAACCAAGTAGAGTCCACCGGGATTCATCGGGGTAAAATAACTCCCACGCTGTATAGCACCACGGCCAGATAAAAGATATATCAATGTATAATTGGCATAGCCATCACTCAAGTGATTGCTTGCTCGATGGAAAGAATTCCCAGAGAAGCAGGCTCGAGCAAATGAATCTCCCGTTTCAGGATTGGAAGATACTGCAAACTCCCCATAATACGTGCTGTTATGATGAGACTTGAGCAACAATTCACAGCGGTAGGGTAGACCAGCCTCCATCAGCTCCTTCCAGCGGCGCCAGCGTTCATTAACTACAAAATCATCTGTCCTGGCCACCCAGTCAAAAAACGGAGTCTTATCGCGATCTATCGAAACATCAGTCTGCATGACATGCTTATCCTTAAGCTGTCCATTTATGGTATTAAGCAAGAATAATAGATTTTTGAAAGCCTCTTTGTACCCAAAAGTTATTTCGGCGGCATCCTAATTTTTTCTACACCAGGGTACAGGCTGGAGAAGCGGCACCTGTAAATAATCTCCAGAAACACGCCTTAGAAGCTACTTTCATAAATAGTGAAGCGAAATAATCAGTGGGTAAAATGATGAATGAACTACAGCTATTCAGAGACCGATTCGCAATTAGCGACCTACTTGCTCGCTACACTTTAACTATCGATAACCGTGATGCCCGAGGTTGGGCGTCACTTTTTACACTTGGCGGTCGCTTCTAGCATGGCAATCGAGTAATCCGAGGAAGGGAAAAACTAGAGCGCTATGCAGTCATCCACAGCAACCTGGGTAGCCGGCATATTACCTGTTCGCCATTACATCATATTTCAGAAGATGGGCAATCTGCCTCAGGCAAAGCAACTACAGTATTTATTTTAGTGACTCGCTCTGGTTATCGCGTTGCCGTAGCAGCAGAATACCATGATGAATTAGTCAAGGTGGACGGCAGCTGGCTATTTCAATGCCGCCGTGGCGTTATTGCTAAGCTACCGAATGATCCTAATTTTCCCATACTCACAGCGGATCCCAATACTCGTGACCAGTTAAGTCTTTTAGAGGATGCCTGGAAAGACTTGGGTGAACTGATATCAGATTAAAGCTACCAATATAACGAGTATCAAAAAATCCGAATCCGTGAAGTATTCCTCTAGAGCAGGGCTAATTCAATGTACGTAATGGCACATCATCCCTGCGCCCAATAGAAGCGCCCAGTATTCTAACGAGGAACTCGGTTAATACTCCGGCAGTAAAGCCCCAGATTTCATAGTCGCCAAACTGGTAGGCGGGTAGATAAATAGCTTGATTATCGATAGTGATTCGGTCAGTGCGGATACGGGGATCGTCAAGAAAAAACGACAAAGGCACACGAAAAATCGCATCCAGCTCACCAGGGTTGGGCCTGAGATGGGTATCTGGTGAGATCACCCCCACCCAGGGAGTGACATGTACCTGCCAGCGAGTAGTGCGTGGCCACAGAGGGCCGAGCATCCGCACCTGATTCATAGGCAGGTCCACTTCCTCTTGAGCTTCGCGCAGGGCGGTATATTGCAGGGAGGGGTCAGTGGCATCCCAACGCCCGCCCGGTAGGGAAACTTCTCCGGAATGGGTAGATAGTGTATCGGCGCGCTTAGTCAGCACTACATGGGGGTCTGGCTCTTCGGTAAGAGCAATCAACACAGCGGCATGGCCATACAATTCTGGCCCTGTTGGTACGCCAGCCTCCAGCTCTTCTATTTGCTGGGAAATTTTCTTTTCGATAATCGATAACATATCCACTTATCCCGCCTCATACAACAAAGGCTCCCTAACGTTCATCATACCGATTCCCGGTGATAACACCGAGCTGTATACCGCAATCTCCATTTGCGGCTCCCAGCCAGTTACTGCCGCTCAGCCGAAGCTGCATCCAGCTGGGGTTGAGGCGTATAGCCCCCTTTGAGCTTCTCACGAAGCGCCTGCACCAACGCGTAGTACACAGGCACCAGTAAAGTGGCAAACAGGCTGGCTGCGAGCATACCGCCAAACACGACCAACCCCAGGGAAATACGGCTTACGGCACCCGCGCCTGTGGCTACCAACAACGGTATCACTCCGAGAATAAACGACATAGCCGTCATCAATACTGCCCGGAAACGCAAGCGGGTGGCTGAAATCGCAGACTCGGCAATAGACTTGCCTTTATCCCGTTCCACACAGGCGAACTCAACAATCAAAATTGCGCTCTTTGCCGCCATACCAATTAACAATACCAAACCGATCTGGGTATAGAGATTATTGATAGATCCGGCAAGCCACACCACCAACATGGCACCGCAAATCGCAATAGGCACGCACAAGAGCACCGCAATAGGAATACTCCAGCTCTCATACTGGGCCACCAAAAACAGGTACACAAATATTATGGCCAAACTGAACAGGATGGGAGCCAGATTGCCTGAGGTAACCTCCTGTAAACTGATCCCGGTCCATTCATAGCCGTAGCCTTCCGGCAGCCTGGAGGCCAGCTCCTCCATGGCATCCATGGCCTGACCACTGGAGTAACCCGACGCTGGAGCGCCATTAATCGTCACGCTGTTATAGAGGTTGTAGCGGGTGATGGTTTGTGGTGCCACAACCGGCTCAATAGTGGAGACCGAGGTAATCGGCACCAGACCACCACTGTTAGCGCGCACATAGAAGCCCGCCAGATTTTGTTCGTCATCGCGAAACTGCGCATCTGCCTGGGCGATCACTCGGAATACTTTGCCATATAAATTAAAGTCGTTTATGTAATATCCGCCCAGAAAAGTCTGCAGGGTGGAATAAACCTCTGGCAATGGAACACCGAGTACGTGCGCTTTTTCTTTATCGATCTTTAATTCCAACTGTGGGGTAGCCGCCTGGAAACTGGTGAAGGCCTGGGAAATTTCCGATCGCTGATTGGCCGCGCCCAACAGATCAATCATTACTTGTGATAATTCTGTAATACTGCGCCCCTGCAAATCCTCCAGCACAAATTCAAACCCTCCCACGGTACCGATACCCGGCAGGGGTGGTATGACAAAAGGCATAATCTGTGCGTTGGGTATCTGCGCCAGTTTTTTCTGTGCCCGCTGCATAATGGCGAACTGGTGATCCTCTTCACTGGTGCGGTCATCCCAGGGTTTTAACACCGCAAACATCATTGCGGTATTAGATGAGACACTGTTGGTAAGCAGGTTATAGCCGGGCACACCCACCACATGGGCCATACCGGGTTCTTCCAATAATATGTCTGTAACCTGATTCACCACCGGGCCCGTGCGCTCCAGGGAGGAACCATCCGGCAATTGCACGTGTAGCATAAACGTGCCCTGGTCCTCGTCCGGGATAAAGCCAGTGGGGATACTACTAAATAACCAAAAAGCCAGCAGGAAAATACCGATAACGGAGATAATTCCGATTAGCGGAATCTTTACGCAGGCTTTTACCATGCCCACATAAAAATTGGTGGAGCGATGCAGCCCTCGGTTGAAAAAACCAAATACCCCGGTCTCTTTCACTCCGGCAACTTCGCCCTCCTTACCCACTTTTAAAATACTGGCGCAAAGTGCCGGGCTCAGGGTAAGCGCATTAAGGGAGGAAATCGCGACCGACATAGAAATAGTAACCGCAAATTGCTGATACATTTTTCCGGTGATACCCGGCATCAACATGACCGGTACAAACACCGCAAACAACACCAGCGTAGTGGCAATGACCGGCCCAGTAACCTCACGCATAGACTGCAACGCAGCCTCCTTTGGCGTTAGGCCGTCACTCATCAGTCGCTGGGTGTTTTCCACCACAATAATCGCATCATCAACCACTATGCCAATCGCTAGAATCAGCGCAAACAAGGTGATGGTATTAATAGTCATACCAAACGCCAGCATCAATGCAAAAGTGCCCACCAGTGAAACAGGGATGGCAATAGCGGGGATCAGGGTGGAGCGCCAATCCTGTAAAAACAGGAAGACCACCGCGATCACCAAAATCAGGGCAATAAATAGTGTCTGCACCACCTCTTTGATAGAGGCCTGCACAAACAGAGTGGTGTCGTAGAGGATCTCTGCCTTTAGGCCATCTGGAAAACGCTGGGAAAGCTCTTTGACCTTGGCCTTGATGCCGTCAGCCACTTCAATGGCATTGGCTTCCGGCAACTGATAAACACCGATCACTGCCGAAGCCTGGTTATCCAATTGCCCATAGGAGGAATAGGACTCACTGCCCAATTCCACCCGCGCCACATCTTTCACTTTTACCATGGCGCCATCGGGTTTGGCGCGAATAGTAATTTCCTCAAATTCCTTGGGATTCACCAGGCGCCCCTGCACCAGGATGTTGTATTGAAATTGCTGGTCCTTGCGAATGGGCGGCGAGCCAATCTGCCCAGCCGCTACCTGCACATTTTGTGCCCGTACCGCGCTGATAACATCCTCGGTGGTAACGTCCAGGGACGCCATCCTATTCGGGTCCAGCCACAGGCGCATGGCGTAATTGCGCGAGCCAAAAATAACTACGCTGCTCACACCCAATACGCGCGCCAGCTCATCCTTCAAATAAATTTCTGCGTAATTGGCTAGGAAAAGTTCATCGAATTTCTGCTCAGGAGAAAATAAGTTCACGACCAATAGCAAAGTGGTGCTTTGCTTGGAAACCACCACTCCATCGCGCTTTACATCCTCTGGCAATTGCGGCGTGGCCTGCTCCACACGGTTCTGTACATTGACCTGAGCGATATCATCGTCATAACCAGATTTAAACGTTACCGTGAGACTATAAGAGCCATCGTTGCCACTGGTGGAGGACATATAATCCATGCCTTCCACGCCATTCACTTGGGATTCGATGGGCACGGCAACACTATCGCGCACAACTTCAGCACTGGCCCCGGCGTAATTGGCTGCGACGTTTATTGTGGCTGGAGTAATTTCTGGAAATTGCGCCACCGGCAATAATGGCAACGAGAGAATACCCGCAAGAGAGATCAGTATGGAGATGACAAAGGCGAAACGGGGCCGCCGTATGCAAAAGGCACTGATCATAAATTCACTAAGCCCCCCCCATTTCAGGCGGGCTATTTATAATCATGCTCTTGTCCCTCGTATCGGTGGCGTTCGCCCTCCTCCACACCTTCAGGAAGTTCCATGTCATCGGGAAGCAGTGTCCCCTGCCCGAAGCCTATAGGCTGTTTGGTACTTTGCTTACCTACGGGAGAAGCGCCACCGCTTGCGGGCTCTGCCGGCTTTTCTGATGCGTCGTAGGGGTTCCGCGGCGTGTTTTGAGGGGTCACTGGCTTGCCCGCAACAACCCGCTGCAAACCGTTAACGATGACCGACTCCCCAGCAACTAAACCATGATTAACCGCCCAGAGCTCCCCCTCCCGCTGCCCCAAAGTGACATAGCGTTTTTCAGCAATATTTTTCTTACCCAGCACAAAGAGGTAACGCCCCTGCATGTCCTCCAGCACTGCAGATTGCGGCACCAGCGGTTTAAGTGCCTCACTGCCGGTATACAAACGGATTGAGACCCGAGCAAATTGTCCTTGCACCAGTAGGCTGCCCGGATTCGGAAAGAGTGCGCGTACCGCTACGGAGCCGGTGTTGGGGTCTATCTGGTTATCGATAAATACAATCCGGCCCTGATAGGGGTAAAAATTACCATCCGGCAGCTCTATACGCACATCCAGCCTCGTTGGCGGCAACCCCTCCCGGCGGCGGCGCTCGGCATCCACCTGTACGGCATAGAGTTGGTTTTCAGGAACCTCAAACAACACATAAATTGGGTCCATCTTGACGATGGTAGTGAGCGGGTCCGAATCAGGTCCCACCAGGGAACCCTCAGTAAACTGAGTACGACCAATGCGACCGGTAAGTGGCGCGTAAATCTTTGTATAGGAGAGGTCTAGGCGGGCACTTTCCACTTTGGCACGATCTGCATCGACCTGTGACTTAGCTTCCTCAAAAGTGCCCAGTAATTCATCCATCTGCACCTGGCTGATAGCACCTGTAGCGACCAACTTGCGACCACGTCGATAATTGCGCTCAGCGATCCGCAAAGTCGCCTCGGCGCGCTCCAAATTGGCGCTTTGGTTATCCAATTCAGCGATAAATGGGCGCGGATCTATTTCAAATAGCAGGCGCCCTTTCTTAACCGTTTCCCCCTCTCTAAAATCGCGACTCTGGATATAACCTTGCACGCGGGGGCGCACCTTATACTCATCGGTGGCCTCCACCCGGCCGACAAATTCAAAGCGCGGAATCACCGGCTGTTCTCGCACCACCAGCACCTCTACAGGAGGCGGTGGCGGTGCCTTTTGCTTATCATCTTTGCCGCCACAGGCCATCAAGGCGATCAGCACAAGCCAAAAAAATAAAATACGCGCCATAGTAAAGCTGGCACCGCCCTATGAACTTCAACACCTTTAACAACTATAGGCGTCAAAAAGCTGGAAGCTGGCGCTGGAATCTTGCATGGGTATACTGACGCCATGAAATTTTGTAGCCAATGCGGCAGTAATGCCGTCACATTTTCCATCCCCCAAGGCGATGACCGCCCTCGCCACCTCTGTGGCAATTGCGGCACCATCCACTATATCAACCCGCGTGTGATTGTCGGTGTTTTACCCTACCTGGAAGACCGGGTCTTACTGTGTAAACGCGCCATTGAGCCGCGCCTGGGACTCTGGACCCTGCCCGCCGGTTTTATGGAAAACGGTGAAACCAGTGAAGAAGGTGCTTTGCGCGAATCCTGGGAAGAAGCACGTGCCAGCATTCGTGTGGACGAGCTTTATTCAATTTATGACATTCCGCATATCAATCAGGTTTACCTGATGTATCGCGGAGAGCTTACCGATACGAATTTTGGCCCCGGGCCGGAATCACTAGAAGTGTCACTATTTCGCCAGGAAGAAATCCCCTGGGCTGAAATTGCCTTCCCGATCATGCATAAAACTCTTAAGCACTATTTCACCGACACGGAACAGGGGCAATACCAGCTGCACCGGGGCGTTATTTCGCGGAAGCTATAGTGGTAGCTGCAGCGCGAGCCAAGCTGAAGATAGTGCACTGGAAGAGGACTCTGGGTGGGAGAAGCACTCACCCACCTGAGTACACTTAAAAAGGATGTTCCAATGAAATACGCCTATATGCTTGCGGTACTGTTATTAGTAGGCGTGGGCTTACCCATGTTGATTCCCGGCCCCGATGGCAAACCGATTATGTCTCCCCAAGACTGGCTTCCCGATCAGAAGACTCTGGACACAGTTCGCCAGCAAGGCCAACGCGCCATTCAAGCGGTAAGCGACAGTACTCAGAAATCTGCCGAGCAACTGGAAACCCTGGTGGAATCCAGTGGCCTTTTGCCAGAAGAGCAACATAAACAGACCAGGGAGGTATTTAGCTGGCGGGACAGTGAGGGCAATTGGCACTTCTCTGATTCGATACCCGAGGGCCTGGATACTCATGTACGTATACATCGGATAAAACCCATCAATACCCTACCCGCCACACCCAGCAACGATGCTCAGCCACAAGGCCCCCAGGCACAGCTATTGCAGGAGAACCGTGAGGGCGATAGCCGGATTTCACAGATTTTGAAAGAGGTTCAAGCGCTAAAAGAAAACAGTCAGCAGCGCCAGCAGGCACTGGATAACCTTTAAAGTCCTCTCTCGCGAATGGCAGGATACTGTTTATATCCTGTCACTAGCGAATTTTGCCGCCACAACGCTCATCCAGGCGCCAAAGGTCAAAGGCCGGCTCCTCGTAAGGATGTGCCTGGTAGAGGGCTTCAAGTGCTGCATCCACAGACTCATCGGCACACGCCATCTCAACCCGATATTCCTCTACCTGCTCTATCTGCCCGGACTCACCAATAAACGGCTGACTGCCCGCTAGTGGCCGGAACTGACCGACACCCAATACCTGCCAGCAACAACTGTCGTAGTCGCCGATTCTGCCAGCTCCGGCGTTAAACAGAGCTTTTTTGACAACTTCCAGATGACTTGAGGGTATATAGATACAGAGCTTATGCATTCTGCTGATTCACTATTCAACGGTGTATAAAGTAAAGGGGCCTTCAAGGCCCCTTTACAGTGCAATACGATTGAAACGTCTAGAACATCAACGTCATCAGCTTGCGCTGATATTGGGTGGCGATGGGGTCGCCGGCACCCAAGCTTTTCACCATATCGAGAAATGCCTGCTTGGCCGCGCCATCGGCAAAATTCATATCCTTGCGCAGGATATCCAACAACAGCTCCAGGGCTTCCTCGTGACGATTGGCCTGACTGTACTGTACCGCCAGCTTATAGGCAGAATCATAATCCTGTGGGTTCTGCTCCAGGGCCTTCTGCAGCGCCTGAATCTCGGGGGTATCCGCCGCCTGTTGTTTTAGCTCCAGCTGGGCCATCAGGCGCTGGTATTCTGCATCCTGATCCGCCAGCAGAATTTTGCTGAGCACGGTTTCTGCTTCCGCAGCGCGGTTTTGATCGAGCAGCAACGCCGCCAAGTGTTTGGCGATATCCACCCGCTCGGAGGATTCAGCGTAAGCCTGGCGCAGCAACGGCAGGGCTTCATCCACCTTGCCCTCACCAATCAGCGCCTGGGCCTGCTGCAATTTGATGTCCCAGGGTTTGGGCAGATATTTATCGAGCATTTCACGAATCTGGCTTTCCGGCTGCACCCCGGCAAAGCCATCTACCGGCTGCCCCTCTTTGAGCAGCATAACTGTAGGTAAGCTGCGTACCCCCAGCTGGCCGGCGATCATCTGCTCGGTGTCGGCATTCACTTTTGCCAGGAGGAACTGGCCTGCATATTCATTCGCGAGCTTTTCCAAAACTGGCATCAGCTGTTTGCACGGCTCGCACCAATCGGCCCAGAAATCCACCAGAACCGGGCGATTCATGGATTCTTCAATGAGTACCTGCTGGGCGTTTTCTGCCGTTACATCGACAATAAAATCGTTCACAAACTCTCCTGAGTAATGTCTTGCTAATCTGCTGAGGTTCTAGCGGTAGAGGGTATCCGTGCCATAAGCCAGCTCAAGGGGTTGCCGCTCAATTTTACGCAGCCCCTTAACCACCAGGCCATAGGAGCGATCCGCCATCCGCTCAATTTCATAATCCGGCACTGTGCCATCGAGCAATACAGTATTCCAGTGCTTCTTGTTCATATGGTAACCCGGCAGCACGCCAGGGAAGATATCCCGCAGGGCTTGAGCCTCGTCGGGATCACACTTTAAATTAGTCGCATCTACCTCGCGATAACGGCTGAGAGTCGCGAACATACGCCCCTTAATCTTGTACACCGCAACATCGGGACCAAAGGGGAAGTCCTCAATCGCCTCTGGTCGCGCAAGTAAATAACTCCGCAGTTCCGCCTTGTGCATTGTTAGCGCCTACCAGTCTAGCGAAGAGGGTAAGCGTGGCGACGACAACAGCTTGGCGAAACGCTGCCAGCGCTCTTGTGCACTGTTTGTATCTCGCTCCACATAATCAGCTACCAGTTTTTTGCCCCAGTTGTAATTAATTACATAGGCACCGTAGGCATCGACAAAATCCTTGCGCTGCTTTGCCTTGGCCGGGCTCATCAGAGTGTATTTCTCAAACAGTACCGCAACTTGCTCTGGGGCAATTTCACCATCGATATACTGCCGAGCAATTTCATTGCCGGCAAAACTGAGCTTATCCACCAGTCCCATCACCCGCTCATAATTTTGCGCACTTTGTGGGTCCAACCCGGCGAGGGGATAAAGCACCTCCATCTCGAAGCGGTTTTTTTCCTCCCCAGGAAAGGCCAGATCGATACCGTAATTGGCACTGCCCTCGGCAATCAGAGATTGGGGGCTGAACAGCGGATACACACTGTATTCCACCCAGCCACGGTCTTCCACCAACGTCTGTTCCAACAGCGCGTTATAGGTGTGATGGCCCGGGTAGCCTTCATGGCAGCCAAGGTCGATCGCGCGATCAATAGTAATCGGCAAGCCACTGTTCACCTGTATCAGGCTATGCGCTCCTCCCTGATACCAGTTGTAACCACTCCAGGGTTTGTCACTGACATATTCAAGGGCAAAATTTTCATCCTGTGGCAGCGGAATATACTGCTTGGTGCGCTTGCGACACTCCGCAATGGCTGCATCAAAAACCTCTTGGAGCTTGTCCACTGGGATTTCATACTGCTGCCGAAACGCCTGCACTCGCGCACTTAGGGGCTCATTACCGGGCAACAGCTCATCCAACTCCTGCAAGAATGGATCGAAACTAGTGAAATTTTGCCTGGGGGGCTCGGTGTCATAAAGCTCGCGCGCTTCTTTGGCAAAGTTGCGCTCGCTTTCGCCAGCAAGGCTGCGGGCGTGAGCCACCAGCGCAGCCAGTTGAGTTCGCAGGTAGTGTAGACGCAGGCCGTCAAGAGAACCATCCGCCACGCCCTCTTCGGGTAGCAGAGCGATGAGGGCATTACCGCGTTTGGCAATATCCGCCGGGCTGGCCGGGCTCTGCTCCGCCTGCTCTCGCCACTGCGCCGGGCCATAATAGGCATCGACATAACTCTTGTCGTGATTACCCAATTCCAACACCAGGGCAACATAGTCCCTGGCCACTGTATCCATGGACATATCCCCTTTCCCTGCTATTGCAGTTTTTTGCCCTTTAACCTCTACTGCTTCTCGTAACTTATCCTCTGATCGCGCTTTACCCTCGCAGGCGACAAGAAATAGAGGTGCAGCCAGAATTGGCAACAGACACACCGCCTTTACTACTTGTTTCATTATTATTTCTCTTGAAATTTATTTCACATCTGGAAGTTTACTCAGCCGGGAAAACCCCAAAACGGCCTGCTATGACGGGACCAGGCCGGGATGCCCCTCAACGTTGACGACCGGGATTTTCCTGAGGGGAGCTATCTTGCTTCTCTAAGCCTTCTTGCTGAGCTTCACTGCCCCCCGCAGGCTCAGGTTCCCGACCATCGGCCTGTACATCAAACTCTTCGGTAACCGGCGCAGTGCGCAGTACCAGGAAACCGGCGATACCGGCAATTACAGAAGCCAGCAAGATACCTGCCTTGGCCTGATTCAACAGGTTGTTCTGGTAACTGAACGCCAATTCGGCAATAAAGATCGACATAGTAAAGCCGATACCGCCGAGTAATGCCACGCCAATGATATGCTGAAAATTAGCCAACTTAGGTAAGCTGCCCAAGCCTAATTTCCAACCGATCCAAGTAGCCCCCACAATCCCAATCAGCTTTCCGAATACCAGCCCAGCGATTACCCCCAGGGTTACCGGATTGAAAACTGCACTTGAGCTAGTAAAGCTATCGAAGGGAATACCTGCATTAGCAAGCGCAAAGATGGGAATCACCAGAAAGCCAACCGGAGTGTGCAGGCGGGTTTCCATACGCTGCAGAGGAGACTGCGCCAGGTTAACGCCACTGCCTAGGGCCATAACCCGTGCGCGTAAGGCATCATTGGCAATGATTTTATCACCGGGACGGAAACAGCGATCGAAGCTGCGGATAATATCTTTAACAAAGGAACTAAACGCCACTGGATCGTACTTGGGCTTCGCCGGCAGCGCCATTGCAGTTATGACCCCCGCAATGGTGGCGTGAACTCCGGCCAGATAAAATTCATACCACAGCAGAATGCCCACAAATACATAGGGGGGGGAGTTACGCACGCCAGCCGCCTTCAGCAACCACATAATCACAACCAGGCAACCCGCAGCGATCAGCGCGGTCATATTTACCTGCTCTGTATACCAGATAGCGATCACCAGAATGGCGCCCAAGTCATCAACAATAGCCAGGGCCACTAAGAAAGTCACAACCGCGCGAGGCACGCGATTACCCAATAAGGCAATACAGCCCACGGCAAAAGCGATGTCCGTGGCCATGGGGATTCCCCAACCGCGCTCCGCCTCACCGCCAGCATTGAACGCCGCATAAATCAATGCTGGCACCACCATGCCACCGATTGCCGCCATTACAGGTAGTACCGCATGGCGTAAATCGGACAGCTCCCCTACCATAAATTCCCGCTTGAGCTCCAAGCCCACTAAAAAAAAGAAGATCGTCATAAGACCTTCATTAATCCAGTGGTGTAGCGATAAAGAAAACTCCCAATTTCCCACAGTGAAACTGATGGGCATATGCAAAAGGGTTATGTAGACATCTTCCAGAGGGGAGTTTGCGATAATGAGCGCCGCCAGCGCAGAAAGCATCAGTAAAATACCACTGCTGCTCTGCCGGTGGATAAACTCTTCAAAAGGTGTCACCAGCCGCCCAAAAGCCTGTTCTAAAGGCGCCTCAAAAACCTTTCCTTTGCGGATCTTGAACTTATTCAGAACGCTTTTTGCCATCGACAACCCCCTCTTTAGTAAAGAGTAGCCCGACTAGAAACGGAGCCACACTTCTACCTATGGGAGCCAGAGGTTAGCATGGCCACACTATTCTTAACCATTTGACAGGACCCAGTAGCAAAACATGACCCGCTTGGACCAACTGCTAGTACAGAGAAAACTCGCCAATTCCCGCACCCACGCCAAAAAACTGGTTGAAGCCGGCAGGGTCACGCTATCCGAGGGCGGCCCCATGGAGCTGGCGCGCAAAGCTGGGCAATCCGTCAGTGAGAACTGCGCCTTAGAAGTCACTGCACTACCCGAAGATCAATATGTTTCCCGCGCCGGCCTAAAACTTGCCGCGATACTCGATCACACAGGATTAAACCCTATGGGCTGGCACGCCCTGGATGTAGGCTGCTCTACTGGAGGCTTTAGTGACTGCCTGTTACAGAGAGGCGCCACTTCCGTAGTAGGGGTAGATGTAGGACGAGATCAGCTAGCACAAAAATTAATAGATGATCCACGTATGCACCTCTTCGAAGGAATTAATGCCCGTTATTTAGAGGCATCACAACTTTCTCCTTACGCAGATACTGGCTTTGATGCCATCGTGATGGATGTATCCTTTATTTCCCAAACGTTGATACTGCCGCAGCTGCCTTCTTTACTAAAACCCGAAGGCCAGCTGTTGACTCTGGTAAAGCCACAATTCGAGGTGGGACCTGAGGGCATTGGTAAAGGGGGGGTGGTGCGTGATGCAAACCTCTATCCACAAGTACGCCAGAAAATTGCATATTTATGTGATGAACTAGGACTTGAGATTAAAGAATATATTAACAGCCCAATTAAAGGTGGCGATGGCAACCGGGAATTCTTACTCTGGGCTGCACATAAAGAAGCATGAGCTAAGAGAACAAAAAAAGTTTAATATTACACTACTGAATCCACTTGAACGCTCTATCCTGACATAATTTTAATTTACGCTAGGGTCATCATATTTCGAGGGCCCTATCGATTACGTTTCAAAATAAAAATTTCCAGACAGATCTTAGATACCTACCGCTTAGAATTAAGAAACATCCTCATTTTCGCCTATCAAAACACTCTCACCCCTTAACAAAAACTATTTATTACTATCACAATCTATAAATAAACACGTAATAAATACCCCCTATCCTGCGCACATAAAACAACGACGCAGATAATCCCAATGAAAAGATTAATTTTGCTGTGTACGCTCTCCACTTCATTACAAGCGGCTCCACTGACTAACTATAGGATAATAGACGGTGACACAGTTCACGGATATGTTTCTGGTGAATATGTTGAAATACGCCTTCAGTGCATTGATGCACCAGAAACCTATCCCAGCACGCAAATATATGGCCCAGAGGCTACTCAAACCCTGAATCATTTATTGTCATTTGGCACTGTGGATTTCCAATCGACAGGAAGGGATCAATACGGCAGAGAAACTGGTTATCTATTTGTAAATGGATACAACATCAATCAAGAAATGGTTGCAAGAGGAGCCGCTTGGAATTACGCCTACTATTGCAGAGATAAATTCAAGATTGAGCAAGACTTTGCATACTACTCCAATCTAGGATTATGGGGCGAAATGGAAGCAAAAGACCCCTACTGCTTTCGCAAGAACCTAGATCACGATTTTTGCTATTACAATCCGGAAAACAACTTCTTTTTAGATGATTAAAAACTAAATTTTCTGAACATGAATTTTACCCACTAAGCAAACAGTTCCCATAAAGCTCAAAATAAAAATATCATTAGAGCTACCAAACTGGCCTATAACTTACACTATACGGGAGTATATGGGACTGTTTTCTGATATTTTAAGAGGAGATTCCTTCGGTTTTACCTTTGGGAGGTTGGGTAAGATTCTATTGCCTGTCCACCCTTTTTATAGAGCACTCCTCCTTTCATAACCAATGAGATATTAGATAGAAGGTTAATATGCCTCAGCACATCCCCTCTTACTGCGATGATATCGGCAAATTTTCCTTTAGATACAGTCCCTGATTGGTCCGAAACCCCCATCATTACTGCGGGCCAGTAGGTAGCTGCTCGAATTGCATCCATAGCGGAAAAATTCATCTCTTCAACCAAAACGGCCAATTCGTTCCAAGTGCTTTGGCAATGAAATTTAGTTGGGATACCACTATCTGTCCCCACAAGAAACACCACACCAGCATCTTTAAGCTGGGAGATTTTCTTTTTCAAAGTTGGTTTACGTAAGGGAGTTAACTGCATGTACTGCAATTGCCCAGGGTTTCTCAATGACTGTTTAATATCGTCAATAGTGTCTGGTTTTAGTCCTTTGTGCCAGCATGTATCATCCAGCCTTTCCGGGTTATCCACAGTGTTACTATAGTTCCAGAGACCTTCTACGGTTGGAGTCCAGAAAAGCGGGCCTCCAGCAACGCGGCCCTTAGCAGTGCGCTCTTTTAATAACTGGATGATATCTTCAGGGTACTCAGGTGCTGTTGTCAGCCCTGTATGTTCAAAGTTATCGACACCTATGGCCAGCCCTCTGCGGATCTCATCTGGGCGGTGCGAATGAGCTACAACTTTTAAACCATGCTTATGGGCCTCATCCACGACCGTTTGAGCAACTTCTATAGTCATCTTGTCATGGTCAATCAGCTTAATTATATCGACACCAGCTGTTGCCAGTAAGTTTACTTTCTTTTTTGCTTCAGGGGCACTAGAGACTGACCAACGAAAAGCTTCAGTGCCAGGATAAACTTCATGTTGGATAAATGGTCCGGAAACAAATAGCCTTGGCCCGGCAATTTCACCAGAAATGATTTTGCGCTTTATCTCTAAAGATGCTTCTAGCGGAGCACCCAAATCACGAACACTAGTAACCCCGGCTAGCAATAATTGTATTGCACTAGCAGGCATTATTTCATTGGTCAAGCGATGTAGGTAGTGTTTATCCCAATGCACATAGTCCGAGTGTCCACTGAGCATTAGGTGAGCATGATTTTCCCAAAGTCCAGGTAAGACATCCATCCCCTCAGTAGAAATAATTTGATACCCGTCGGGAACGGGAAGCGTTTCAACCGTGCCAACTTCCTCAATTTTGTCGCCTCGAATTAAAATCACACTATTTGCGATTGGCCGATTACCAAAACCATCGATCAGCCGCCCCCCACAAGCGCACTTCTCGTCTCCGCCTGAATTGACAAGCTGTACAGCAACATAATACCAAAAGATAATGCCTTAATTATTTTTTTTATCATTAAAATTTCCTTCTATTAGCTGGTGATAAATTCAAATCGACAAAACAGGATAAAAAGCCCCCCACTCAACTAAAAGCGCTGAACATGCATTATCTAAATAGACATACCCAATAGCGCTTCATAGTTTTTCAACCAACATCGAATCGCATAGCTAGTTTTGACCTATATACACCCTACTAACTTAACGAGCAACACTGCAAAGACCATAAATCAGACAATACATTCATCTCTCACATAGTCTAAACAGTTATCTTATCTCTGAGTGTAAACATATTGCAGCATCGCTCACCATCAAGCCCATATTTCATAACGCATGATCAAATCCCGACATAATAGAGAAAACATTAATTTTTCACGATAAGCTATCATTATATATCGCACTGAACAACAAAATATACAGACCAAAATACAATCAAGAATACATAATGAGAAGATAAAAATATTCCGGTCAAAGAACTGGGGCTGTAACATTAATTTTTTATCGATTTATAACTCAGTGGCTATCCTACCCACACGCAGTCGTTCACCTCCATTAATAAAGCATTAGAAAGAATAAAAATTACACAAATCAAAAAAATAAGCATCTAGAGAACTTACCGCAGCATCTATTGAAATTCTTGCAATCCACTTAACACAATTAACAAATAAACAAACAAACAAACAAACAAATAAACAAATAAACAAATAAACAAATAAACAAATAAACAACTTAGAATAAAACCCCTAAGAAGGAAATGATGACTACACCTAAAGACGACGTAATATCAACTTGCCAACCCTACAACAAATTGCTCAAAACCATAAGCTCTCACGTACCTACATAAATTCCTAGCACATTGCTCAGAAACTTTTATCTTTCGGCAGAGACAGATAAGACCGACCTCACGAAACCCAAGAGAACCCCTTAAAAATTTGGAATCTACAAGCTTATCATGTATTAAATATTGGCTCTCTTGAAGCCAAGACAGACAGATATTCTTAGAAAAGACAACTAAACTGCATGCTTTTAATCACCCTAAATATACAGGTCAAGAAGTGATCAAAACAGCTACAAATAAAGTGCCGTTGATTATAACGTTGCTCCTATTTTCCTGGCCATCGATACTCTATGCATGCTCCCGGGTTACCTGGAATACTGAGCAAGGTGTTTTTGCCGCCAGATCAATGGATTGGGGACATTCTTTTGAGGATATTCTTTTTATAAATCCTCGAGGTATGAAGATGGTTGGTGAGGATGGCCATAACCCCGCCAAATGGACTTCAAAATATGGAAGTGTTGTACAAAGCATTATTCCTTATGCCCGCCAATATGGCTTCTCAAATAATGACGGTGCTACCGACGGAATTAACGAGAAAGGTCTAACAGCACATATTTTATATCTTGGAGCAACCCGCTACGCCAAACCAAATAATACGCCAGGAGTATCCTATATGCGCTGGCTGCGTTTTATTCTCGATAACCATGCTACAGTCGCAGATGCCGTCATTGGGATGAAAAATATACGCATATCGCCAGTGAAAGTTGGTGGCGAAGTACTTGGTGCACATATGACAATAGAGGACCCAAGTGGTGATTCAGCTATCTTCGAAATAATCGATGGTAAATTAGTTGTACATCACGGTAAGAAATTTTCGGTCATGACAAATGACCCACCATATGGATGGCAGCTTCAAAACCTGCCTTTTTACCAAGGCTTTGGAGGGCTTAAATCTGTTCCTGGAGGGATTGATGGCGCTGACCGTTTTGTTAGATTATCTTACTATCAACACAATCTACCAAAACCTGCCAATGCTATTCAGGCAGTCTCTTACCTTCTAAGTGCAATCCGCACTGTGGCCGTTCCTTTTGGCGCACCTTATAGCCGTCCCAGCCAGGAAGAAGGAACTAAAGAACCAGCTACTTATCCCACTTGGTGGCTTTCGGTGATTGATTTAAACCGCCGAATTTACTATTTCAACTGGGTTAAAAATCCAAATATTGTTTGGATAGATTTACATGGAATCGATTTTTCAAAGGGCACAGGAAAGCGGGTTGCCGACCCAAAGAACCCCAAATTGGTTGGAGATATCACGGATGTATTTAAGCCACTAAAAAAATGAACAGAAAGAAACACAAGGTGTACAAATTACTCTAAAAACATCGCTGAATATAAAACACTCTACCCGATACCCAATATGGCCTTAATTACAGCCAAGAATTTACATACTTTGAAATAAATCTACTTCAACATGTACATCCCTTCACTTTCAGGGCTGCTTAACTTAAAGCCAAACTTCTCGTACAGCTCCGGTACATCCGCCATAAGGGTAATATAAGTAGAAGGAAGCGCTTCACGATCCAAATAAGACATAATGTGTTCCATCACAACCCTTCCCCACCCTTGACCTTGATAAGTTGGGGCGACAGCGACATCCACAATCTCAAAATTTAAGTCTCCATCACCAACCACCCGCCCCATGGCAATGGTGGTTGAATGAGTTTGAATGTGAATGCCATAGAGGCTATTTGGCAACCCCTTCTCTGCGGCCTCCCGACTTCTTGGGGATAGCCCACTAATCTGCCTGAGGCGAAGAAAATCCTCAACTGAAGCTACAGTTTCAATAACTTTAAACATACTGCCGTCTACATGAGTATTTATGAAACCTACTCACTTCAATGAGTAGTTATACCTCCCGAATCTCAGTAACCACTTCTGTTTTTACGGAGTTAGCAATAAAGCACTGCTTGTGGGAAAGATGGTGGATTTTTTCCAATTGCTCGCGACTAGGTTTCTTTTCGCCAGAAAAGCGGATCAAAGGTCTCAGGGTGACCTTAGTCATGGCCAACTTACCTCCCTCTATTGTGCCCATCACACCTATCGCTTCATCGCGATACTCATCAATGACGAAACCCCTTTTTGCGGCAATTGCAAGGAAAAACAACATATGACAACTGGATAGCGACGCCACGAAAGCTTCTTCTGGGTCGACATTTTCCGGGTGTGAGTAGGGGATTGGGACAATATGGGGAGATGAAGAGGCAGGAACTGACAAACCGCCATCAAACTGCCAAGTATGAGCGCGGCTGTATTGATTGTCAGTAAAAATCTGGCCGTCACGTTGCCAGACCACTGTAGAAGTATACTCAGACAAAATCTCTCTCCTTTATCCAGGGCACACACTTTCAACTATTGATATACAGGGGCTACCGAACGACTCCGGAACCAGGAGGTATTTAGCGGAGTGAATAGAGCCGAAGGGTTCCCTCTAGGGCAACCTCAGTTTAGAAATGACGCGGGATGACAGAAAATTGGGGCGCTAGATGCGCCCTTGGGAGATGCTTAGTCTGCATCTACTTGCTGGTCGGTGCGCGCAGCCATAATAAAATCATTCTTGTGCAACCCCTTGGCCTCATGGCTCCACCAGGTCACGGTTACCTTACCCCACTCCGTAAGCAGTGCCGGGTGGTGGCCCACTTCTTCGGCGATGGCACCTACACGGTTAGTAAACGCCAAGGCCTGCTTGAAATTCCGGAACTTGAACACGCGCTCCAGCTGCATAATGCCGTCGCGGGTCATTGGCGTCCAATCGGGAATTTGGCGCAGCAATCCTGGCAGCTCGTCATCGCTGACGAGAGGGGCATCGGCGCGGCAGGCTTCACACTGTTGTTGGGCTAGCTCAGTCATGAATAAATCCTCAAAACCTTGTTTATTATCGGTTATTTCACGTGGGGCTCACTCTAACCGGGGCTCTTCCACGACACAAGCGCGGACGTTAAAAACGCATTATCTACGGTTTTCACTCGCCAATATGGGACAGTGTGCTAAATGCTTGGATATCAATTCACGGTGTAAACAACCATTGTCAGGCTGATCAAGGGTCTCCGGCCGATATGATAATTTTTAAGCAGATACACAAGCGTTTATAAACCCCTTTTGGCAAGGATCGCCATGAAAGCCCCTCTTAAACTGTTGATTTTGACGTCGCTCACTCTTGTTTGTGCCTGTGGCCCCCAAGGTACCGATAGGAAGCGCATAGTGCCCCCTCAAGTTGAAACGATGATTGAAATGCGTGCCGAGATGGAACTGGCCTTTCAGCAGCTGAGCCAACAGTTCGTTAACGGTCTGTGGAAACTGTTTCCTTCCTGGGCAGTCCGCGAAGGCTATTATGAGGCTGCCATACATTTACAAGTGCCTGACAAGGCCTTCCGCGCCTATCTACTGGACTTCGCTCAAACTTATGAACGCAAGTTCGCCGCTCTGGATAGTGAATTACTCAGTATTTCTTCCCTCACCGATATGGCGCTTATTATGAATTTCCTACAGCGCCTGCAGTGGGAATATACCACCTTCAAATCCTACCAGTGGGACCCCTCCATATATAACGTATCCCATCCTTTTGCCCTGATTTTAAATACCGAGTACGCCCCCCTCAAAAACCGACTGCGCACCTTCAATACGCGTATGCGCTTGGTTCCCGATTACTACCAAGCCGCAAAGCAGGCTATCCGTAGGCCCGCCGCGCCACAATTAATGTTGGCTATTCAACAGAACGAAGGTGCCCTGGAAGTTTTTGGGACTAGGGTAGAAAACCTGGTAGAAAGCAGCCAGATGTTTGATGATGAAAAAGAAGTATTCAGGCAACGTCTGCACGCCTCCCGTGAAGCGATAAAAGACTATGTAAACTTTTTAAAAAATTTAAAAACCAGCCTGGAAAAATCTGCAAGGTTTCGTGATTTCCGTATTGGAGAAAAGCTATATGAAGAAAAATTCCGCTTTGATATTCAGATTGATACCAGTGCCAGCGCCCTCTACCTGCGTGCTTTGGAAGAAAAACAACAGGTCCACAGTAAAATGGCGGCGCTCACCGAGCAACTTTGGCCGAAACATTTTCCCGATACCCAGTCACCATCAAATCAAATGGAAAAGGTCCGGCGCCTACTCGAAAAACTATCCCTTAATCATGCCAGTAAAGATACATTCAAAGAGGTTATAGAAAAGCAAATACCACAGCTGGCAAACTTTGTCACACAGCACAATCTACTCGACCTGCACAAAGAAAAGCCACTAATAGTACGCACTACCCCCCCCTATCTTCGTGGCTTTGCTGTTGCCTCTATCAATGCACCTGGTCCCTACGATAAGAATGCCAATACCTATTACAATGTGTTGCCCATAGAGAATTACAGTGATGAGCAAGCGAATAGCCTGCTGCGGGAATATAACCATTACACTTTGCAAATACTGAACATTCACGAAGCCATCCCCGGTCACTATACCCAGTTGGTTTATGCCAACCAGTCTCCGAGTATTATTAAAACCATCTTCGGTAACAGCGCCATGATTGAAGGCTGGGCGGTCTATGCCGAACGTATGATGCTGGAGGCTGGATACGGTGATTTTTCGCCGGAACTCTGGCTGATGTACTACAAGTGGAATTTACGCGTGATTACCAACACCATTTTGGATTACGGTGTACAAGTCAAGGGCATGACAGAAGCCGAAGCAATGAATTTAATGGTTGATGGGGCTTTTCAACAACGGGCTGAGGCGGAGGGGAAGTGGCGTAGAGCAACTCTCAGCCAGGTTCAACTCACCAGCTATTTTGCCGGATTTACAGATATCCTTGCCTTGCGCGAAGAAGTAAAGAATAAGCTCGGAGATAAATTCAACTTAAAGGAATTCCATGAAAGCTTTCTAAGTTTTGGCAGTGCGCCAGTGCCGATTATTCGAGAACTAATGTTGACCCAACTGGAGAAGACGGGTTCTATTTGAACCAAGCACTCTGTAGAGCTCTAACTCTCACTCTTCTGACAAGATCCATTAGATTTCCAGTGAAAAGTGCCCAGCAAAAGATCAAACAGAGGGATAGTCAAATTAAAATTACATTTATTCATCCACTTACGTTGATGATGTATGCGATGCAATTGAGCCAACTCACGCAAAACGGGAACTCGATGGAACCAATGATTTAGAGGCTGGTGGTATCCCAAGTGCAACAATTCATAACCCAAATGATTTCCCACCATAGTCACAATCAAGAGGTAACCAGCATTCATCGAAAAAAGTATGGAGAAAAAGTATCCTAAAATTGGTGCAATCACTAAAGCAAGAGTCGCAGTTAAATAAGTGGGGAAAAGTACTATTCTCCAGTCTCTGGTAGAGTCAATAGAAAATAGGGGTGGAGAGAAAAAACTGTGATGATCCCCAGTATGTCTGCGATAAAACAGCCCTGCAATCCGAATCTTTTTATGTCCAGCCCAACGGTGACTAGCGTATTCCGAAAAATTATATATAACAGTCCCTGCGGGGATCACTAACAGCTCCCAAGTTTTTAACAAATCCAATTGAAACATGCAGAAGATGCAAACCCCGGCACCAATAGCTAGAATACCCATCAGATGAAGCCATCCATGGTAACGGCCTTTCACTCGCGCCCTGTATCCAGCCCTGAAAGGGGCCGCATCGTGATTGATCGACATATTTGCTCCTTTTTATTAGCGTTGGAATTCCGTAAAACTATATAAACAATCAAAACCCGGCAGTTTGATTACTTCCATCTAATAGCGATGTACAGAGTGCCCCTCATCATTTGCACTAGAAAATTTAAGAATTTGATTGACCAGAAATATAATCAGGCGGATGATGGAATTCTAATAAATAATAATTAACAGCATTATTTGTGAGATTGATAATGTCGAATCATCTCAGATCAATGGACTTGAATTTACTGCCTGTATTTGATGCCCTGATGGTCGAACGCAACCTGACTAGGGCTGCAGTAAAGCTACACATGAGCCAACCTGCAGTAAGTGCTGCCTTAAAGCGTTTGAGATCCACCTATAACGATGCACTTTTTATCCGCACCGCAAAAGGCCTACGCCCTACCGAGCGTGCGCTGGCACTACACCCTTCCATTCACACGGCTCTTGGGGCAGTGAGATCAAGCTTCCGGCAGCTCGACTTTGAACATCGCGAGGCAGAACGGGATTTTTCGATTGTTCTACCAGATGTGGTGGAAACCCTTATGATTCCAGGACTCAGCGCCTGGCTACGAGAGTATGCACCAGGGATAAAGCTCACAATATTACCTGACGAATCAGAGATGACTTCCAGAATGGTAAGCAATGGTGAAGTCGACTTAATTATCGATTATTTACCATTAGAATCTCCCAATTACAGCAGCCTGATTATTGCCGAAGAAGAATTGGTGGTGATCGCAGGGGAGCATAATGAGAAGGTAGGAAAATCCATCTCTGAGGCGGATTTTCAATCAATACCACAAATATCATTGCTGAGAGGAAACCCCGTAGGCTCACCGATGGAGAGGCTGGCCAGACCGAATAAATTGCAGCGCAATATTTGCCTGCGTGTCCCTCACCTTTCCTCCTTTCCTCATATAGTCGCCACCACCGATTTAATTGCCGTTGTACCCGCAAGGATGATGAAGTCCTCTCATTACCGAGCACTACCTGTTCGTACAATTGAGCTGCCTATGGATTTCCCCAAGGTCAGCCTGCAGCTGATTTGGCATAAGTCACAAACCAACAACCCCGCCCATCGCTGGTTAAGAGAAACCATTTTGCAGCTTTACCCAGAGCTGGGGATGTAGAGGCTTTTGGAGTGGGCTGTACCAGAATGAATCTAATTGAGGCATCAGGTTAGGCTTTTACTATGCCTGTTTTACCGTGACTAGCTGAGAAGACAACCTAGTCCCGCCAAACTTCACCCCGAAAAGCTTGAAGACAAAAAAGCCGGGAACCTCGCGGACCCGGCTTGTTTAAATTGGGGCAGCCCTTAGGCGATACCCTCCTCAATTTTCGCCTTCCAGATCAATGGTCCCGTGGTATGCACAGACTCACCTTGGCTATCGACTGCTACGGTTACTGGCATCTCCTCCACCTCAAACTCGTAGATGGCTTCCATACCCAGCTCCGGAAAGGCAATTACCTTGGAGGCTTTAATCGCCTGAGCCACCAAGTACGCAGCGCCACCCACAGCCATTAGGTACACCGCTTTATTGTCACGAATCGCTTCAATTGCCATTGGGCCACGCTCTGCCTTACCGATCATCCCTTGCAGGCCGGTCTCTTCGAGCATGGTGCGCGTAAATTTATCCATACGGGTGGCGGTAGTTGGGCCTGCGGGGCCAACTACTTCATCGCGCACAGGATCTACCGGCCCTACGTAATAGATAAAGCGGCCAGTCAGGTCCACTGGCAGCTTCTCCCCTTTCGCTAGGATATCCACCATTTTCTTGTGAGCGGCGTCGCGACCAGTAAGCATCTTGCCATTCAGCAGCAAGGTTTCACCGGGCTGCCAGCTCTGTACATCCTCTGCAGTAACGGTATCCAGGTTGACACGGCGAGTATTGCTGCCAGCTTCTCGAGTAATTTCCGGCCAGTCTTCCAGCTTCGGCGGAGTCTGGCGCGCGGGGCCAGAGCCATCAAGAGTGAAGTGAGTATGACGAGTAGCGGCGCAGTTGGGAATAATTGCTACGGCCTTATTTGCTGCGTGAGTGGGATAATCCTTCACTTTCACGTCCAAGACAGTGGTCAAGCCACCCAGGCCCTGGGCACCAATACCCAGCTTGTTGACGGAATCGTATAGTTCCAGGCGCAACTCTTCGGCACGGTTGGAGGCACCGCGCTCCTGCAACTCCTGGATATCGATAGGATCGAGCAGGGATTCTTTGGCCAGCAACATAGCTTTCTCAGCTGTACCGCCAATGCCAATACCCAGCATGCCCGGCGGACACCAGCCAGCACCCATCTGAGGCACCATCTTCAGAACCCAATCCACTACAGAATCAGAGGGGTTGAGCATGGCAAATTTGGTCTTGGCTTCACTGCCACCACCTTTAGCTGCCACATACACTTCCACAGTTTCACCAGGAACGATTTCATAGTGAATCACTGCCGGAGTGTTATCGCCGGTATTCTTACGGGCGCCATCTGGGTCGGCAAGAATAGAGGCGCGCAACACGTTGCTGGCATTCTGATAAGCGCGGCGCACACCTTCGTTGACCATGTCGGTAACGCTCATGTCCGCTTCCCAACGCACATTCATACCCACTTTCAACTTCACGGTGACAATGCCGGTATCCTGGCAGATAGGGCGGTGGCCCTCGGCACACATCCGTGAATTGATCAGGATCTGGGCCATGGCGTCTTTGGCCGCCGGGTTGACCTCTTTCTCATAAGCCTTGTTCAGGGCCTGAATGAAGTCCTGTGGGTGGTAGTAAGAGATAAATTGCAGCGCATCAGCAACGCTGTCGATCAGATCATCCTGGCGGATAGTGGTCATGCCGAACTCCGATTAACGTCTCAAGGCCGGCGATTCTACACGAAATGTAGGGTTATTGGCCTGTTATTAAAATGGCGATAAATTTTCCACAGGCAATAAAAAAGGCGAACCCAAGGTTCGCCTTTTCTAGCCCCTGAAAAACTACATTGAGGAGGCTGTAGGCTCACTGGACTGCAGAGAGCGAATCGCATCGCGCAGTTGTACCAGATCTTTGTTCACCGAGCGACGGTAGGCATCAATAGACTCCACTGCCTCTTCATTGGCTCCGACACGCATAGTCAGATCACTGCGCACAGAGGCCAGCTGACGCTCCAGGCGTGAAATTTTGTCGCTCATCTCACGCTTGCTCTCAATGCTGCCTTTACGCAGCTCCGCTAGGGAGGACTCCACCGCAGCGATCTTTTTTACACTGGCATCGAGGCTGCCGAGCTTACTGTTAAGAGAAGCCACTTGCTTCTTATTCGCTGCGCTGGCCGCTTTATTGGCAGCAATACTCTTACGGTTGGTATCGTAAGCCACCCCCCAAAGCTTGCGAATCTCAGCGGAGTTCTCCTTGGCCTTGGCGCTCAGTACCTCGACCGAAGCCGTAGATTCCTCATCGGAGAGACTAAAGCGCTTCTCCAGTTCAGAAATGCGGTTCTCGGCATCGGCGATACGGTTCTCCGCATCGACCAACTGGGTACGGCTTTCCTGCCACTGTTGATAGAGGAAACCAGAAGCAGCAAGTCCCCCCATGGCTAAGACCAAGGCACAGAGGCCTAGGAAGGAGAAGCCACCGCGGCGCTCCTCAACGATCACTTGTGGTTCCTGGGCCTGTTCGCTGCGCTCAGGAGAGCAGGGCTCCAGTGCGGGTTCGATGGCGGCGCTGCCGTCCAGTGTGGGCTCTCTACGTTGCATGTATCAATACACCCGGTAACTAATCTGGTGGGTTCGGTACTGGTCAGTTCGGGATTGTCCCGCCCGGCACCGCTAAATTCATTACTTAGAGACAATCAAGCCGGGACAGATTCGTCGAATTATGCGGCAGTTATACCAAAAATTGACGAAAAAGTAATCGGCCACAAGTAAGAATAGACGACAGCAAAACATTGGTGTCATCAAACACCACCCCTTGAGTTCGAGGAAAACGTCCCAAAATCCCCTATTCCACTGCGCCGGCTTAATTCTGGCATACGGCGCGTGTAGAATGCTCTCACCAATAACCCTAAACAAAGGAAGGAAGACACCATGGCTTTCGAATTGCCCGAACTCCCCTACGCGATGAATGCCCTGGCCCCCCATATCTCTGAAGAGACTCTGGAGTACCACTACGGTAAACACCACAAGACTTACGTTGACAAGCTGAACGGTCTGCTGGAAGGCACTGCTGACGCCGATAAATCCCTGGAAGAAGTGATCAAATCCTCTTCCGGTGGTGTATTTAACAATGCCGCACAAGTATGGAACCACACTTTCTACTGGAACTGCCTGAGCCCCAACGGCGGCGGCGAAGCCACTGGCGCTGTTGCAGAAGCTATCACCGCAGCATTCGGCAGCTTTGACAAGTTCAAGGAAGAGTTCACCACCAGCGCGGTAAACAATTTTGGCTCTGGCTGGACCTGGCTGGTGAAAAAAGCCGATGGTTCAGTAGCTATCGTCAACACTTCCAACGCAGCTACTCCGCTGACTGATGAAGGCGTTACCCCACTGCTGACCTGTGACGTATGGGAACACGCTTACTACATCGATTACCGCAACCTGCGTCCTAAGTACATGGAAGCTTTCTGGGCGCTGGTGAACTGGGAATTTGTAAACCAGAATTTCGCCTAATCGCGGAGTCACCTAAAAAGCGGGCAGTGCCCGCTTTTTTTATGGGAGGAAATCACTCCCGACATGGCTCCAGAATACTGCCCCTAGTCAAAGATCCATCTAGTGCGCACAATACCCTCTGGAGTGCGCTGTTCTCGCCACGTTAAGCGCGGCCAGAATTGGCCCAAAAACCTAAAGAATGCCACCCAAGTGGCACAATATAGCAATGATTATCCGAACACTGGGAATATGCTTATGAAGTTGAAACCAACCCTGATCGCAGCTGCCATTAGCGCGCTGGTTATCAGTGGCTGTGACCGCGGCGCCCCCGAAGCTGCACAGCAGAATGCTGCCTCCGTCACCGCGGAAAGCAAGTCCATTCAAGACAGCACTGCCAAGGTGAGCCAAGAGGCCATCAAGCAGGTAAACCAGATGTTCGAGGACTTCTTCCAGGAGCATCTGTCTCGCAGTCCTGAGTTCAAAACCTTCCTGGGCAAAAAAGAAGATTACGATAAGTGGGATAATCTCTCCCCAGAATTCGCCAAAGAAACTCTGGAAATCAACAAGCGCCAGCTCGACGAGCTGAATAAGGTTGACCCCAATACTCTGGATGAAGCCACACGCCTGAGCCTGCGTCTTGCCAAGCGCAATCTTGAGCAAGACATTGAAGGCTACAAATGGCGTAACCACCATTATCCGGTCAACCAAATGTATGCCACCCATACCAGTGCGGCATCCCTGCTGATCAGCCAGCACCGTATCGATAAGGTGAGTGATGCCGAGGCTTACATCGCCCGACTGAACGGCATGCCCCAATACTTTGCCCAACTGGAAGAGAACCTGAAAGCCAACGCCAAGGCCGGTACTATTGTGCCGAAGTTTGTCTTCCCCTATGTGATTAGCGACTCACAAAACCTGATCAGCGGCGCACCTTTTGAAGGTGAGAAAGACAGTCCGCTTTTTGCTGACTTCAAAGGTAAAGTCGAAAAGCTGGAAATCAGCGCCGAACAGAAAAAGGCGCTGATCGATAAAGCCAGCACCGCCCTGCAAGAGAGCGCTGGCCCAGCGTACAAAAAACTGATCAGCTACTTACAGGAACTGGAAAAGAAAGCCACTACCGATGACGGCGCCTGGAAGCTGGCCAACGGTGATGACTTCTACAAGTTCCGCCTGGGTGTATACACCACCACCGATATGACAGCCGATGAGATCCACCAGACTGGCCTCAAGGAAGTTGCGCGGATTCACGATGAAATGCGCGAGATTATGCGCAAAGTGAAGTTTGAGGGTAACCTGCAAGAATTCTTCGAGTTCATGCGTACCGACAAGCAGTTCTACTACCCCACTTCTGAGGAAGGTAAAGCGGAATACCTGGAGAAGGCTACCGCCATTATCGACACTATGAAGGGCCGCCTGGACGAGCTGTTTATCACTAAGCCCAAAGCCGACCTGGATGTACGAGCTGTGGAACCTTTCCGCGAAAAATCCGCAGGTAAAGCTTTCTATCAGCGCCCGGCGCCCGATGGCTCACGCCCAGGTATTTACTACGCCAATCTGTATAACATGGAAGATATGCCCACTTACCAAATGGAAGCACTGGCTTACCACGAGGGCATCCCCGGTCACCATATGCAGCTCTCTATCGCACAAGAGCTTCAGGATATCCCCAAATTCCGTAAGTACGGCGGTTACACCGCCTACACCGAAGGCTGGGGCCTCTATTCAGAGTTAGTACCGAAAGAGCTGGGCTTCTATGAAGACCCCTACTCAGACTTTGGCCGCCTGGCAATGGAGCTGTGGCGTGCAGGTCGCCTGGTAGTAGACACCGGACTTCATGCCAAAAAGTGGACTCGCGAACAGGCTATCGATTATCTGGTTGAAAATACACCAAACCCGAAAGGCGATGTGGTTAAAGCCATCGAGCGTTACATTGTAATGCCCGGTCAGGCGACAGCTTACAAAATCGGTATGCTGAAAATTATTGAGCTGCGAGAGAAAGCCAAAGCCGAGCTGGGTGATAAGTTTGATGTGCGCGGCTTCCACGACACCATTTTGGCTAACGGTGCGGTACCACTAAATGTTCTCGAAGAACTGGTAGACGGTTGGGTTGCAAGCGTTAAAGCTAAGAGCTAACTTCACCGGGTAAATAGCACACAATAAAAAAGGCCACTCTCAGAGTGGCCTTTTTTGCAACTATCTAAAGGAATTAAAAAATACTTTATCCTTTTTTAATTGCAATCCAGTCATCCACTTGGCGCTCCAAGATTGCCAATGGCAAGGCCCCATTGGTCAGCACCACATTGTGGAACTGGCGAATATCAAACGCCTCGCCCAGCTCCGCCTGGGCCCGATCACGCAACTGCAGAATTTTTAACATTCCAGCCTTGTAGGCCAGTGCCTGCCCAGGCATTACCAGGTAACGCTCGATTTCTGTGGTCACTTCGGTTTCGGTCATGCCAGTTTTTTCCACCATATATTCGATGGCTTCTTCGCGACTCCAGCGCTTGTAGTGCATACCAGTATCCACCACCAAACGCACCGCACGGAACATCTCGGCCTGCAAACGGCCAAGATCATCGTAGGGGTTTTCCTGAAAGCCCGCTTCCTTGGCAACCTGCTCAGAATAAAGTGCCCACCCCTCAGCGTAAGCCGTAAACAAACCCAATTTGCGGAAAGTGGGCACACCTTCTAGCTCCTGAGCAATCGCCAACTGGAAGTGGTGGCCGGGAACCGCTTCGTGATAGGCCAGCGTGCGCATACCAAATTTCTTGGTTTCATGAACATCACGCAGGTTTGCATAGAAAACCCCCGGACGGGAGCCATCCATAGCCGGAGGGTTGTAGTAAGCCCCCGGTGCGCCCTGCTCTTTAAATTCTGGTACCCGTCGTACTTCAACCCCCATCGCCGGCTTCACATCGAAATAATCTCCTAGCCCAGCATTAATCTCATCGATCATCGCTTGGTAGTCGGCAACTATGCGCTCGCGCCCTTCATCCGAATCTTCGTATAAAAACTGGGGATCGTTGTTAATCACAGAAAAGCGGGCGCTGATACTGCCGCTATCTTGCCCAACTGAAGAGAAAATACGATTCATCTCCCCCTCTATTCTTGCCACCTCTTCAATACCAACTTGGTGCAACTCCTCAGGGGACAAATTCGTTGTGGTGTGGCTACGAACCTGGTACGCGTAAAACGCCTCCCCATCAGGAAGCGCCCAAACACCATTATTTTCGAAAACCTTGGGCTGTAACTCACGATAGTAAGCAATCAGATTCTTATATGCAGGATATACTTCTGCATCAATCAAGGCCTCTCCCTGAGCGAGGATACGCACCCGCTCCCCATCTGCCAGACCTTCAACTTTATTTAGGCGTTCTTCAAGGGAGGTATAAAGAATATTCTCATGGGCCGGTACCGCTATAAACTCTTGCATCTCTTCCAGCACGCTGTCGATAACAAAGCGGGGAGGCAGGATGTTTTTTTGCTCACGGATTTTTAGGCCATCAAGCACCTGTGAAAATTTGCGGTCAACCTCACTCAGGCGGGAAAGGTAATAATCCGCTTCTTTGACATTATGAATCTGGTGCACTTCCGCAAGAAACTCCGGCAGGCTGTTTTGCACTCCAAACATTTGGTTAAGCGGATAATTGTGGTGTTTCCAGCGCTCCCCCTCCACCATATTGCCAAGAAAGTAGGCAAATACATCGTAAGAAATCGCTTGCTGACCATCCATACCTGCACGATCGTACTCCTGCAGAACGGCAAGCTCATCCTTAATCATCTGCATCTGGCGCTGCTGTTCAGCCTCAGAAGCGTCATCAAGATGGGCATTGTGTCCATCGATTCCAAACTGCTCGAGCAATCGCAACTGGGAGAGAATTTCTGGACTGGTACTGCCGAGCTTGAAAAAGGCCCGCTCAAAGTACACATCTATTGACCAGGGTTTAAAATAGATCGCGTTGACCGCAACAACAGAAACCGCCGCAACCCCCAATAACAAAATACCGCCAAGCCATTTGGCCAACGTTTTAATCATTTTTTATTCTCCTAATATAGATATTGCGGTTCTAACTCCTCTCCGCCCCATGACGGCCCTACCCTGAGTGAGCCATGGCCAGCTAGGTCATAGAAAAAACTATACTGCCGACACACCGCATGCCCATATTAAGTGCTATATCTTGATGGGAGAAACAAAATCACTGGGCTTTAACGCAAGAAGAGAGCAACTCACCTTTTGCAGAATATTCTCGGCAGTGTTTCCCATAATAAAACCGGGTATACCCGCACGACCCACAGTACCCATGATGAGGAGATCCAGCCCCTCCTCATCGATCAGCAGGGGAATATAGCTATCTGGGTGAGCAATGACATGGTGAACTTGAATATCCCCGCCGATACCCGCAGCCCGAATAAGTACATCCAATTTTGAGCGGTGTTGAGCTCGAGCCGCTTCTGTAGCCTGGTCCAGCTCCTCTTCAGAGGCGCTGATAGGGAAGTGACGACGCAAGAACTCATCAACGTCATAATCCCAGCAGGAAACAACGTGTAAAATACCGTTACAACTATCCGCCAACACCCGCGCCCAACGTAGTAAGCGGATCGCCAGATCGTAAGTACTCCCCTCATCACACTCGGGATCAATCGCCACGGCCACCCTTATCTCAGTGTGCGCACGCTCTATGGGACGACACAGCCACACTGGGCAGGGGCACTTGCGTAATAACTCCATATCAATGGCTTTGAAGCCCTTGAGCTGGCTCAGCCCCTCCACATTTTTAATTACCAGATCGTAACCTTCGCTAAGTACGCGGCGAATAACTCTCTCTGCAGGGCGTGGACCGCAGTCAGATTCGATCTCTATATTCACCTGCTCTTTCGACAGCTTCATACGCTCTCGAGCTGCGGCAATTCCTTCATTTACACGTTCCAGCATTGCCTTAACACAGAAGCTACTAAAGTCCTCAAACCCCGCCGGTACTGCTGGGCAAACCAGCAGCACCTTAATTTCCGCATGATTATTGCGGGCTATGGCAAAAGCCTGTAACAACCCACTGGACTCATCTTCAGCAGCATGGCTCACATAGAGGACTTTATGAATATTCGGCATAACAATTTCCTCAAACTGTGGGCATTGGAGGTAAAAGCAGATGGAGACCACCATGCAGCCCCTGCGGCCACCACCATTTAATATGGTCGATGAAAGCCAATTCACAGAAGAAGAATAGAAGTGCAGCTCTAGTCACCACCAGATTGAATACAAACCTGGGAACAAAAGAGGAAGCAAAAAGGGGGGGACTATAGAAGGGGCGGCGGCAGATGACCCAGAACTCTTTGACAGTCTCCTAGGTCAACTACTGAGTTAGGCTTAGGGGCAAATTGGATACCCTAGATATCCAGCACCTGCTTTACAAAGGGGATGGTAATTTTACGCTGTGCCATCAGGGAGGCCCTATCTAACTGCTCTAACAGCAGGAACAGTGCGCGAGTATCCCTAGGCGCTCGGTGCAAAATGTATTGCGCCACATCTTCAGGCAGATCGAAGCCGCGCAGGCGGCTACGCCTGCGCAAGGCAGCCACTTTGTCGCGATCATTCATTGGCTGTAACTGGAATACCAGCGACCACTGCAGGCGCGACAACAAATCAGCCAAGGAGATATCCATCCCCCGCGGAGATTTTCGCGCCCCTAATAATAACTGCCTACCGCTGTCTCTGACCCGGTTGTATAAATGGAACATCGCCGTCTGCCACTCGGGCTGCCCCTCTAACAAGTGCAGGTCATCAATACACACCAGATCCAACTGCTCGAGGCCGTCGAGCAGTACAACCGGGTCCATGGCCATCAATTCAGCCATAGGAATATATTGGAAACTACGACCATTGGCCTCGGCACTCTGACAAGCAGATTGCAGCAAGTGGCTAACACCACTTCCTGCATCCCCCCAGATGTAAATCACCGCTTCGGGATTTTGCCCACTGGCAAATGACTGCAGCAGAGCTACAACTTGGCGGTTGGGGTCCGACTCCGACAGATAAAAGTTATCGAAGGTAGCATCGTCTCGCAGGGATACTCCCAGCGGCAACTGTTGCGGAATACTCATCTCAATCCCAACGATAGCGCAACGGATTATCAGCGCTGCCCAAAGGTGCACGGTGCCCATTCAACTCAATGGCATCCTCGTCCCCATGTGCTCGCAACTTATGATTTAACGCCAGGGTATCGCGCAAATTGCGTAGGCCTACGGTGGCACTCAATGCCAAGCGCATCCGATCTCCCTCCACAGAAAGGAGATTTGCACTGCTCACCTGCGCCAGTCCCTGTAAATAGGCCGAGGCCTCTGCGTAATCGGCAAAGCTATCCACGCCAGATAACTCCACAAAAATTGAGCCCTGTTGGGCATCCTCAATACCGGGGCGCACGGCATAGCGTTGGGCAAGCAAGTTAGCCATCTGATTAACACCGCGCAGTGCAACCTCTTCCAAAGAGCCACCATTGCTATCAAAGGCATAACTGCGACCACCGTGCAGTAATAACCAATCAGCCTGCCAGCGGCGTCCCGACGCCTGAAGCAAGCGCCCCATCAAAGTGGCATCCGGCCTGTAGCGTAAACCAGCGCGCTCTGCGGCCTGTTCACTCTGAGCCCAAAGGTCACCAAGAGGCATATTGTGCTGATCATTGAGGTCCATCACCGGGAAATCCAATGGCACACCGCGCTCCACAGCCATAGCGTCCAATACCGAAAAGAGCTCCGGGGCATCTTCTTCCCTGAGGATACTGCGCCCTTCCTTTAGGGTATCCACAGCCAGCCACACCAGAGTGCCGGGGCGATTATTGGGCCACATCGGCAAACCCAACTGATGGACTTGCCTGGAAATAGCTTGGGGATCAAAAGAGAGATGAAGGTAGAGCTGGTTATCTTCGCTGGTGTAGCGGTAACCTTCTAGGAAATGCTGGGCTTTCTGCAGGATAGGCTGCAAATTTGGATTACTGCCAATTGCTGCGTCTCCGGTGACACGCATAAATATCCGCTCCAGCCCCCGGCTGCCAGCACTCGCGCGGTCAGTAGCCCCACGGCTCGGTACAGCCTCGACCACTTCATACAGGTCCGAGATAACTCGAGCCTGGACTGGCAGAATTAGGGCACCGAACAACAGGACCAAAAACTGCAACACCAATCCCTGCCGGAGCAGCTTGTGCATAGGATTCTTCTCCAAACCTCATTCCAACCCGTGAGCTTGCACGAAATCGTTGTTATTGCGCAAGACGCCAAAATCCACGGCTGGGATAAAAATTGGGGCTATTGTATCAGCGTCGGCGACTTCTCTCAGCCCCGAGTTCTCACTATTAGAGGGTTTCTAGCCGTTTAACTGAAGATAAATACCAGATTCCTTCATTGAGATGCCCACTGGGCGTGGCTACCGGACCAAGACCCGGCTAGAATACGCGCCCTTCGAAGACCCACTGCAGGAAGAATCATGAGCGATTCCAAGCCGCAATCCGCTGAAACATCCCTCTCTTATAAAGACGCCGGTGTCGATATCGACGCAGGTAACGCCCTGGTAGAGCGTATCAAGCATGTCGCCAAGCGCACTTCCCGCCCGGAAGTCATGGGAGGCCTGGGCGGTTTTGGCGCTCTCTGCCAACTCCCCAGCGGCTATAAAGAGCCAGTCTTGGTTTCCGGCACCGATGGCGTGGGTACCAAATTGCGCCTGGCTATGGACCTGGGCATCCACGACACCATTGGTATCGACTTGGTTGCTATGTGTGTCAATGACTTGGTAGTAGCAGGTGCCGAACCACTTTTCTTCCTCGACTACTATGCCACTGGCAAGCTGAATGTGGATATCGCCGCTGAGGTTGTCTCCGGTATTGGTAAAGGCTGTGAGTTGGCAGGCTGTGCCCTGGTCGGTGGCGAAACCGCCGAAATGCCCGGCATGTATGAAGGCGACGACTACGATCTGGCCGGTTTCTGCACCGGGGTCGTGGAGAAATCCGAGATTATTGATGGCAAAAAAGTAAAGAGTGGTGATGTGCTCATTGGACTCGCTTCCAGCGGCCCCCACTCCAATGGCTACTCTTTAATCCGAAAGGTGCTCGAAGTCAGTGGCGCCGATTTACAACAGGAATGCGGTAGCGAAACGCTAGCCAAGGCATTGATGGCCCCCACCCGCATCTATGTTAAGAATCTGCTGCAATTGATGAAGAGCGTCCAGATAAATGCCCTCAGCCATATCACCGGCGGCGGCCTGCTGGAAAACCTGCCCCGCGTACTCCCGGAAGGCTGTCTTGCTCGTGTAGACGTCACTAGCTGGGAGATGCCCGAAGTGTTCCGCTGGCTCCAACAGGCAGGCAACATCGACGCCCGCGAAATGTACCGCACCTTCAACTGTGGTGTCGGTATGGTAATTTGCGTACCTGCGGAACAAGCCGACCAAGCACTGCAAACCCTGAAGCAAGCAGGTGAAGACGCCTTCGTCGTGGGCAAAATCGAAGATGCTGTGGCAGGCGCAGATACCGTAGAGCTGGCGGGCCTGTAATGTCACAGGGAGTATGCAAAGTTGCCGTGCTGATTTCCGGTAGCGGCAGCAACTTGCAGGCGCTCCTGGATGCCTCGGCAAATGCCGGGGCAGACTTTTCCGTCTGCGCAGTAATCAGCAATAAGCCCGAGGCCTTCGGCCTCAAGCGCGCCACCGAGGCCGGAGTCCCCACATCAGTGGTCGACCATCGCAACTTCTCCGGCAGAGAAAACTTCGACCAGGCGCTAATCGCAGAAATCGACAGCCATCAGCCGGATTTGGTTGTCCTGGCCGGGTTTATGCGTATCCTCACTCCCGAGTTTGTTCGTCACTACAGCGGTCGCCTCCTCAATATTCACCCCTCTCTACTGCCAAAATATCAAGGGCTGCATACCCATCAGCGAGCCCTGGAAGCCGGTGATAGTGAGCACGGTGTTACCGTTCATTTTGTCACCGAAGAGCTTGATGGCGGACCACCCATCGTTCAAGCCGCCGTACCTATAAAGGAAGGAGACACTCCCGAATCTTTGGCAAAGCGGGTTCAGGTACAGGAACACGTCATTTACCCCATGGCTGTTACCTGGTTTGCCCAGGGGCGCCTAAAAATGCTTACAGACCGCTCGCAACTGGACGGAGAGCTTCTACCTCTTAGTGGCGCCAGAATCGATAGTTAACCAAAGCCAAGCTGGCGGGATCAGCATTGCAATGTACTTTGCGGGTCGCGCCAGCTAGTATTCAAAGAGGTTCAGATTTTGCGAGGCTCTGTCGTGCGCATTTTTATCTCCTCTCTGTTTTTTCTCTTTCTCTCCACTCAATCTCTCGCCAGCCAATTGGAACCCTTTAAGGCGACTTATACCGCAAGGTACAACGGCATTAGTGTTACAGCCACTCGTGAGCTTACTGGGCAAGAAGGGAGTTGGCGGCTGGACTTTAATACCTTTGCGCTTTTTGCCAGTATTAAAGAATATTCCCGCTTTATCAGCCAGGACGGCAATATTACCCCCTACCACTATGAGTATCGCCGCAAAGGACTCGGCCGCGATCGCGGTACAATTCTCAGCTTCGAACCCGACAAAGGCATGGTGTTCAACGTCTCCAACCCAGAACGGGATATGGAAAACGTATCGCCAAACATCCTGGATAAGTTGAGCTATCAAATGCAGCTAACACTGGATGTCGCCGCAGGCAAAGAAAATCTCCAGTATGAGGTCGCCGACGGTAAGAAGATTCGCAAGTACACTTTCGCCAAAGAGGGCTCCGAAGTAATAAAAACACCAATGGGGAAAGTAGAAGCAATAAAGGTACGCCGAGTTAGAGATGCGGACTCAGAAAGAGAGACGACCGTCTGGATTGCGCCTCAATGGAACTACGCCTTGGTGAAGCTGGTGCAGCGCGAAGAGAATGGCAAAAAGTACCAAATAACCTTGAAAAAGCTATCTATCAATGGCAAAAGTGTCGGTGCAGGCCAATAAATTACCATTTTCTTACAGAGGCAAAAAAAAAATTCACATTCGATGGATTTTTGCCTCCTTTCTCTTTATAAAGTGACTCCTTTCCCTTGCACAGGCAATTCCTTGTTGCCTTACCTGTTTAAAAGCGAGGGATTTGCTACGAAAATGGAAGGTATCTATATAAATCTAATTGCCTTCCCTCCATATCTCAGCATTTCCAATGCTACTTATGGTTTTCAGTAATCAGCAGACTTAGAGATGGGCTCTCATGAATAAGAAATACCTGCGACATGCAGTTTTAGCCGCAGCAATCGGCTCCGTTTCCCAAGGCGCTATGGCCGCGGGCTTCTACCTTCAGGAAACCAGCGCATCCGGCCTTGGCCGTGCCTTCGCTGCCGAAAACACTATCGGTGATAATGCCTCCATCCTAGCCCGCAACCCGGCTGGTTCTGCACTATTTGATACTTATACTTTGACTGGCGGCCTCACCTACGTTGATCCAGGCATCGATGTAACCGGTGATGTTACTTATTACCTTCCTGTCGATGTTGGCCCCGACGGCATCATTTATGCTGAATCCAGTACTGTAGCCGATGCCAGCGACTACGCGACCAGTGCCTTTATCCCTAACGGGTACCTAGCAGCCCCGATCAATGACGACTGGTCCTGGGGCCTGGCCATGTACACTGACTTCGGCCTGGAAACTGATTTTCCCGACAGCTTTCCCGGCACCACAATCTCCAACAAAACGAATCTGCTGACTTTAAATATTCAGCCGTCCATTGCCTACGATATCAACGATACCTTCAGTATCGGTGCAGCTATCAACTTCCTTTACGCTGAAGCCGAGCTAAAAACAACTTTCCCTACAGACTTCCCTATCGGCGCCATTATTGAGCAAAGAACAGGCGTTAACCCTGAAGGGGCCACCATTCTAGATGTTAAAGGTGATGGCTGGGATGTAAGCTGGACCGTTGGTGCCTTATGGAACATTGATGACAATACTCGCGCAGGTATTTCCTACCACGCAAAGTACGACCCCAAGCTAAAGGGTGACGTTAATTCTGATGTCGTACCTGCAGAAGCTCCATTTGATGATGCCAGTGGCAACCTGACCCTGAACCTGCCCGACACCCTGGAGCTGGGCCTTTACCACCGCTTCGAGAACAACTGGGCAATTGCTGTTGGGTATATGTACACCAACTGGAGCCGTTTCGAGCGCCTAGAAGCCTTTATCCCTTCAGGTGGTGAAGAGTTCAATCCTCTCCTGATTAAAGAAGAGAACTTTGTAAGCGGCTCCCGCTACAGCCTTGCCGCGGAGTACTACTTCAATGACAGAGTGACTGTACGCTTTGGCTACGCCCATGACGAGGGCGCAGCCCGTGACGGCTTCAACCGCCACGAAGAAGAAGTAATCAAAGAAGAAACTGGCCTGGACCTACCGGTCACATGGCGCACCCTGTCCATTCCCGATACCGACCGCCAATGGCTAACTATAGGCGGCACCTATAAGCACAATGACCGCCTGAGTATTGATGCCGGCCTCGCCTACCTTTGGGGTGATGATGAGCTTATTCAGGAAGTCAGTAACTTGGATGGATTTGTAACCTACTACGATGGTGGCACCACCAAGACCGAGGCCTGGCTATTCAGTGCAGGTATAAACTACAGCTTCTAAGTAATTTCGCCCTCTCGGCAAATAAAAGGCTCTACCCCGGTAGGGCCTTTTTTAATTCTCCTATCGACCTCTCATCCTAGCGCCTCCAAACCCATCAACACCTCTCCCCATCAGCATCAATACCACTTAATAGCAATATTAAGAATTAGTGGTTAGATATCTATCGAAAGTAATTTGTTATATAGCCACCTCAACTATTAAGAAAAGCAACACAACATCGAAAATCGACTCATTATTGAAAATATACAAATTAATAACGCTCACTTAAAAGAAAACAAAGTGACCTTATCGCGAACACTAGTTTTCTAAATAATTTTTGTTACATGCCACAGTGAGCGACAACAGTGCCCCTAAAACAGAAAGGTAACCCTCTCACTAATAAGTCTGAAATGGGGCAGCTGAAAAACTAGCAGGCAGGCCCAAAACCTCAAACTTAAAAAATCAAACCAAAAGAGCAAAACATGAAGTTAACCGCAGTATTTCTCCTACTTATAGCAAGCCTTGATGTTGCAGCATTAACCATAGGAGAGGCGATAAATATAGCAGGGCGTCAACGAATGCTATCTCAGAGAATCACGCAAGCATTTATCCTAAGCGGCATACAACCCGAAGCACAACGCCACCAGAAAGTATTGAAACGGTCAGTGCAGGAATTCGAGCGTAACAATCAGAAACTCAATACGTTCCCGGCCGCAGAAAAAATCAAAGATCAGCTAAAAAAAGTACAGAGCGAATGGCAACCCTTTAAGCAACTCAGTCTGCAACCGGCAACCAGGGAAGGAGCAACCGACTTATTCCTGCGCAGCAATAAACTATTAACAGAAACACACAGCTACGTGGTTAAATTACAGCAGCTCGCCGATCACAACTCTGCCGAACTAATCAATATTGCCGGTCGGCAGCGAATGCTTTCTCAAAGAATTTGCAAGAATTATGCTGCTAAACTTTGGAAAATCTCACCAGCTGAAGCGGATCAAGGGCTACAACAAGACCTTACAGAGTACTCCAGTCGCCTAACCCGCCTTTTGGAGAGCACACTCAACACCCCTGAAATCAGCAGTAACCTTCTCAAAGCCAAAGATCATCTCAACTATGCCAGCCGAGGCTTTGAAGGGGAAATGAAACTATCTGAACAGCGTCAGATTCAAGTAATTACCGGTACTACAGACTTGATGCTGCGCGATATGGATGTCGTTACCAAGCAATATGCCAGCTTGCTGGACTCAAGAGAATAGCCATGAAAACAGATGTTGAATTTAGGCCCAGTATGGAGGAGCTTCTGGAAAAGCTGGCAACGCCAAAATTCCGAGGCCTAAATCAACAAGCTAATGACGAAACTATAAAACGTATGAAGCAGTCCGTGCCGATATTAATCGGGATTGGCAAAGCTGGGGATCATATACCCGGCATGCGCAAAAATCTGATTTTACACGCCGGCCCACCAATCACATGGAACCAGGCCTCTGGCCCTTTAAAGGGGGCAATTATTGCCGGCCTCCTATTTGAAGGGCTCGCAAAAAACAAAGAAGCCGCCATAGAGATGATGAAAAAAGGGGAGGTGGATTTAGAGCCCTGCCATGATCACAATGCCGTAGGACCAATGGCCGGCATTATTACCTCTTCAATGTCAGTGTATATTGTTGAGGACCAACTCTCTGGCTATAGAACTTACTCCAACCTCAGTGATGACAGAGGTGATTTTCGTGGAAGCTCCATTCGCTTTGGCGTTTACGAAAAAAGCGCTATCGATTACCTCCACTGGGTTGAGACCAATGTGGCCCCAGTTCTCAATCAAGCCATTGCCGATGTCGATGGGATTGACTTCCTGCCAATCATCGGCAGAAGCCTACTTATGGGCGATGACTGCCATGTAATGACCAATGCTGCCACTTTAATATTTTCCAGAATTCTCCTCCCTGGTGTTATCAAGGCCAGCCCTAAAAAAGAGTGGATAGAGAAAATTGCCTCACAGATTTACCAAGATGAATCATTTTCCCTGAATGCCATCATGGCCACCTGTAAAGCAATTGCAGATGCGGGTAATGGCATACCACACAGCAGTATTATCACAACCATGGCGCGTAATGGTACCGAGTTCGGCATCAAGATATCAGGACTCGGTGAAAAATGGTTTACCGGCTTAGCCGGTGTTGGACGCGGTTTTTTGATGCCCGGAATTACGCCTGCGGATGTCAACCGCGATATGGGTGACAGCGCAATAACCGAAACCGTAGGGCTTGGTGGTACTGTGAAATCACTATCCGGTTCAAACCTGGATACGATCGACAACACTCTCAAGATGTATAGCATTGCACACTCAGAGAGTGATTCATTCTTAACTCCAGGTATTGATGATCGGGGGCCACCGCTTGGATTCGACCTATTAAAGATCGTCAAGACTAATACAACACCAACAATCAACTCCGGCCTGGCACACAAAAATATGAATCGCTATATGGCCGGTACTGGATCACTTCACCCTCCAATGGAGGCTTTTATTAAAGCCGCTGTAGAGTTTTCTGAAGTTGAAGTCCCCTTAACTCAAATGCAGTCCTGACATTTTTTAAACAAAAAAAGGGGAGTAACACTCCCCTTTTTTGGCCACTTCTCGCAAAGCTAGCGGATTACCAGCCGCACTGACGCCCCTTGTTCTGCTCTTCCAAGTATGCCATCAAAGGCTGGAAGTAATCGATAATTGCAGATGCATCCAGATCGCGCTGGCCTGTCAAAGCTTCCATCGCATCCGGCCAAGGCTTACTGGCACCCATAGCCAACATGGTACGCAATTTCTTGCCCGCTTCATCATTTTGATAAATAGAGCAGCGATGCAGTGGCCCGGTCTCACCAGCAGCCTCACACAATGCACGGTGGAACTGGAACTGCTGAATGCGAGCAAGGAAATAGCGGGCATAAGGAGTGTTGCCGGGAATATGGTACTTGGCACCCGGATCGAAGTCCGCTTCTGTGCGCTCTACCGGGGCCTGGATGCCCTGATATTCCTCCCGCAGCTTCCACCAAGCCTTATTGTAATCAGCCGGCTGAACCTCACCATTGAAAACCTGCCAGCGCCACTTATCTACCAGCAAACCAAAAGGCAGGAAGGCAATTTTATCCAGTGCCTGCTGCATCAGATAACCGATATCTTTACTCTCATCCGGCACCTCATCCATCAGGCCAATTTCCTTCAGGTACTTAGGGGTGATAGACAGGGCAATGGTATCACCGACAGCTTCGTGGAAACCATCGTTGGCCCCCTCTTTATAGAGGAAGGGCTGTTCCTTATAAATGCGCTGATAGAAGTTGTGTCCCAGTTCATGATGAATAGTAACCAGATCTTCTCCGGTCTTGTTAATACACATCTTGATGCGGATATCATCCTGGCCGTCCATATTCCAGGCGCTGGCGTGACAGACAACATCGCGATCACGGGGCTGCGTGAACTGAGAACGCTCCCAGAAAGTTTTGGGCAATGGTTTGAAGCCGAGAGAAGTAAAGAACTTCTCACCCGCCTTGACCATATCCTGCTCGCTCATACCCGAGTCAACAACGAGCTGGGTCAGGTCATAGGGTGCCTGCATGTCATCGTCTTTGACCAGGTCATAGACATTGCCCCACTCCTGAGCCCACATATTACCAAGCAGATGTGCGGGGATTTTACCCTGAGCAGGTACTACCTCATCACCGTAGTGATCATTTAGCTTGGCGCGTACATGGCAATGCAATGCCTCATACAAAGGCTTCACTTTGCCCCACTGAGTATCCATATCGGCAGCGAAGGCATCTGGCTCCATATCGTATTTGGAGCGCCAGAAAACACTCAAGTTGTCATAACCCAGCTCCTCAGTTCCGGCATTGCCGATCTCCACTTGACGCTCATACAGAGGCTTCATAGGAGGGGAAACTTTACGCCAGCCCACCCACAAATCCTTAAGCAGCTCTGGGTCGCGGTTGCTAGCCATAACCTGACCCATCTCGGTCAGGGTGTAACACTTTTCAGCCCCTTCCTCTTCCCGACAGTACTTACCGGCACCATACATACCCTGCATTTTCGAGCCGATCTGGGCCAGCTCAGCGGTCAAAGCGGGATCTTTCGGCGCCGGGAACACCAAACCCTGCTTCAGCATGGTCAACTGGCGACGGGTATCTGGATCGAGCTCCAAGTCATTAAACTTTGCCGCTTCCGAAGCGAGCTCCACAGCCATCGTTGTATAGCGCTCGGAAGCGAGGGCTTCTACATACTGCGAATCAAGATTGATATAAGTGGATGCCAACCAAGCGGCGTGGCTCATTTCCTGAGCCATTTTCTCCAGGCGGGCCTGGGCATCATTGAGGAATGCCTTGGCATCCTCAGCAGTCAGCGGGCCATTTTTGGCCGCTGGGCTTTCTGCGGTGGCCTGAGCCACCCCCATGGATTTTGGTGACTGCTGATTGCTGTCACAGGCAGACAGCGCTACTGCAGCGGCAATGGCAATGGCAACTTTCTTCATCTTCCCCTCAAATAATCGTTATTGGGTCTAGCTATAACTGTCGCCGTTTATAGCATAAGCAAGCTGCTAGCAGCGACGGTAAGCTTATGAGTTAGCTACAGATCGACACAAAATCTCACGTATTCGGCGGTTTCTGGGGAAAAATACGGCGTGATCGGGTACGGCTGCCAACAGACAGCGGGACGATTAGCCTCAGAGACCATCTGGCGAAGAATCAGGGAAAGCTTTAAAAAGGAAGGCGTTTAAGGAGGCAGCCCAACCAGCAACACCCTCGGCACATGATACCACTGCTACCGTTGCTCCCTTCCGGGCCTGGCGGGGTTCGCAGCTGCTCATTGCGAGGGGACCGGAAGGGCCACCACAACGATCTTCGGTGCATCCGAAGAGGGCGCGATTATAGAGGGTTAAAGGCGCAAGTTCCAGCCCTATTAACAGGTTATAATAGGCGACTACTACTTTATCCCCTTCTGAAGAGTTAACCATGCATCTGTTTGTCGATAATTTGACCAATGTTGATTTCAGCTACCTGGACCACCAGCGTGGTTTAGTGGGCGAAACCTGGCTAGCGAATGCCGCCCTGGATGGGGCTCTCGATCACCAGGGCATGGTTTGCGATTTTGGTATCGTTAAAAAGACATTGCGCCACTGGCTAGATGATCAGCTGGATCACCGCCTCCTGGTTCCGATCCTCGCCCCTGGCCTGGCGCTAGCCCATCAAGACGGCAATATCTCTCTCAAGTGGCAACTCGCAAGCGGCGAGCAGATTTCAGTATCTGGACCAGAACAGGCATTCGCCCTAGTAGAGAGCGATAGCATCAATGCTGAAAGTGTTGCCCGCTGGAGTGTTCAGCAACTGGCTAACTCCTTCCCTGCCAGTGTTGAGCAGCTCAAGCTATCTTTTGAAGACGAGCAAATTCAGGATGCCTTTTACCACTACAGCCACGGACTGAAAAAACATCAGGGCAATTGCCAGCGTATTGCCCACGGCCACCGCTCTCGCATCCAAATTTTTGTTAATGAAAAGAGAGACAAATCGCTAGAGCAAAAGTGGTCTCAACGTTGGAAAGATATTTACCTGGGTACCCGTGAAGACCTGCGCGAAGAAAATAAAGAGAATGGACATAGCCTGGTCTTCGCCTACAGAGCCCAACAGGGAGATTTCACTTTGCAATTGCCCGCAAGCGCCTGTGAAATTTTGGATTGCGATACCACTGTTGAGCAGCTGGCTCAATATATCGCCACGACTCTTGCCGAACAGTACCCCGGCAGTGAAGTCAAAGTGCGAGCCTATGAGGGGCTCGGCAAAGGAGCCATTGCCAGTGCTAAGCTCTAGCCCCTGTAAAAGCCACTAAAACCAACAATTCTCCATAGTCTCAAGAGACTTGATTTTGAATCTGATTCTTTTGCAAGAAGCGGACTTTATCAGCCCTGATATCGTCCGTCTCTCTGGCCGTAGGCTAGAACATATTGTCAATGTTCACCGGGCCAAGCCCGGTCGGCAACTGCGTGTGGGTCTGCTGGACGGAAATATCGGCTATGGGCAAATCACTACTCTCGCCGATCAGCAAGTAGAGCTCCGGGTGGAGCTAAGTAAAAACGCTCCACCACCTCCTCCCATCACCCTGATCCTGGCGCTGCCACGTCCCAAAATGCTGAAGCGCATTATCCAGCATGTCACCGCACTGGGAGTTAAAAAGCTGGTCTTGATCAATAGCTACCGGGTGGAAAAGTCTTATTGGCAAACCCCATGGCTAGAAGAGGAAAAGCTTTTTGAACAATGCCTGCTTGGGCTCGAGCAAGCCGTCGACACACAAATGCCAGAAATTCTATTGCGCAAACGCTTTAAACCTTTTGTGGAAGATGAGCTACCTGAGCTGTGTCAGGGCTCTCAAAAACTGGTTGCTCACCCGGTCGGTGGCACAGCTTGCCCAGTAGATATCGGAGAGGCCTGCACCCTGGCAATTGGCCCTGAAGGGGGGTTTATTGCCTACGAAGTTGAGAAGTTAAAAGAAGCTGGGTTTCACTCTGTACACCTGGGCCCACGAATTCTCCGAGTGGAAACAGCCCTACCAGTTCTGGTAAGCCGACTTTTCCCCTCCTATTAAGTGTAAGTCTCGAGTCGTGGTCACATGCCAATTTCACAGTGCATGTGACCCATACTTCTCATATTTATTTCACAAGCCATTAATATCGCTCTCCCCAAGCTTTCAAAAAGCTACGGCAATATGGTCTTGTTTACCGCAAATTGTCCTGGACTCAAATTTGAGACTTTTGCACGCTTCCTTCATGAATATTTCATCATTTTGTCACAATTAAGACATATTTTGCGGCCTCGTTTTACTTCCCTAGGCTCCGAGATCACATGTACCTTTTTCTTCAACGACTGTGCCGCTCATTAATACTATTAATACTGCTTGCTACTAACCTTCTAAGCCCTTTCGCCACCGCTGAACTTCCTCCTTTTCCTCCAGACAGCAATGGAAAGCTATTTAGCCTACATGGCTCCAATACTATTGGCGCACAACTGGCACCCAACTTGGTTCAAGACTATTTCACTGCGAAAGGGGCGAGTGACATTAGTGTCCAGCCACTAGACGCTCCCAACGAAATCCGTATTCAGGCAAAAGTTGGCAACAATTCTGTATTTGTCGATATTGCTGCACATGGTTCCAGTACGGGTTTTACTGGGTTAAAACTGGCAAAGGCCGATATCGCCATGGCTTCGCGCCCGATCAAAGACGGCGAGTTCACAGAGCTGAGCATGCTGGGCGATATGCGCAGCCGCAATGCGGAGCATGTCATTGCCATAGATGGACTGGCCATAATAGTGCATCCACGCAACCCACTTCACCAACTGACCTTACAGCAAATAAGTGCTATTTTTTCTGGTCAAATTAAAGACTGGTCGGAACTCGGTAAAGGCAAAGGGCGAATTAACGTTTATGCCCGAGACGACCAATCAGGCACCTGGGATACCTTTAACAGCCTGGTGCTTGGCAAGCGTTACGCTCTCACCAGCAGGGCCAAGCGCTTCGAGTCCAACGATCAACTTTCCGACCGTGTTACCTCTGACCCGCGCGGAATCGGTTTTGTTGGGCTAGCATCCATTCGTCAGGCAAAGGCTGTTGCCGTTTCTGACCAAAATACACTGCCGCAGGCTCCAGAGCACCTAACCATTGCTACGGAAGACTACCCACTGTCACGCCGCCTTTTCCTATACACTCCGATTTATTCCTCCAACTCTACAGCGAAAGAATTTCTGCGTTTTGTACAGAGTGAGCTGGGACAGGAACAGGTGAAATCCTCTGGATTCGTCGCGCAAACTCCCATCGGCTTTAAACCAGAGGATTCCCGGGAAGGACCAAGTGAATATTTGAAGCTTACCCGAAATGCTGAGCGACTCAGTATCAATTTTCGTTTCTCCGAGGGCAATGCTTCCCTGGATAACAAGGCTCAACAGGATATTGAAAGACTGGCAAAGTACATGGAAAAACCACAGAACCAAGGACGAAAACTATTACTTGTCGGGTTTGGCGATGAGAAAGTCAGCCCTGAACGTTCGGTTATCCTATCCAAACTTCGCGCAGTTACCGTACGTTCAGCTCTGCGCGATTATAAAATTAGTACCGCGCCAGTGCAGGGTTTTGGTGCTTACCTCCCAATCGCCTCGAATAACTCCAGCGCAAAAATTAAAAATCGTCGAGTTGAAGTTTGGCTACTCTAGCCATTAAAGTCCGGCCAGAGTCAGGGAAGAAGAAACGAATAAGGCTGGATAAATAGACATCTAAAGGGAGGCCACCGCGGTCTCCTTTTTTTACGACACAAATCATTGTATTTATTGAAAAATGAAAAATAGTTAAGGAGTAAAATTATTTTTTTAGAGGGAGCGGAGCTATCGTTCAAGGGTAACGATAAATTAGCAATAAAAAAGCCGCGTATAAACGCGGCTACAATGGTGGCATAAGCCACCAGGTCTCACAGAGAGGAACGCCAAAGAGCGCTCCGGGGAAAATTTCCCTTCAAAACAAGCGCGTTACCGCTTTCTTGTTCAAGGTGCGGCTGACGCAGCTGCACCCCATTAAGCTACGGCGCCTTCCGCCTCAGCTACTTTTTGCAAAGCCAGCTTCGGATCTACAAACTCATATCCCAGTACATCGGCAACTGCCTTGTAAGTCACCATACCGGCGTGAACATTCAGACCTTCCAGCAGGTTGGCATCATCCAGCAACGCCTGCTTAGCGCCTTTGTTTGCCAAGGCTACAGCGTAAGGCAGTGTAGCGTTGTTCAGAGCCATGGTGGAGGTACGCGCTACACCACCGGGCATGTTGGCCACACAGTAGTGCACTACACCATCGACAACGTAAGTGGGCTCTTGGTGAGTGGTCGCTTTGGAGGTTTCGAAACAGCCACCTTGGTCGATAGCTACATCCACTACCACTGCACCCTTCTTCATACGGCTGATGATATCGCGGGTCAGCAGCTTGGGAGCTGCGGCGCCAGGAATCAGCACCGCACCTACGACCAGGTCTGCTTCCAGGGCATGCTTTTCAATCGCATCATTCGTGGAGTACTCGGTGCGCACAGCACCACCAAAAATGTCATCCAGCTGACGCAGACGTGGCAATGAACGATCCAAGATGGTGACGTCGGCACCCATACCCAGCGCCATCTTGGCGGCATTGGTACCAACAACACCACCACCGATGATGAGCACTTTGGCAGGTGCAACACCGGGAACACCACCCAGCAGCACACCGAGACCGCCCTGGGCTTTTTCCAGGTGATGCGCACCACACTGTACAGACATACGGCCGGCAACTTCGGACATGGGGGCCAGCAGAGGCAGGCCGCCAAAGCGGTCGGTCACAGTTTCATAAGCGATGCAGGTTGCACCAGATTTTACCAGCAGCTCGGTTTGCTTGGGGTCTGGAGCAAGGTGGAGGTAAGTGTAGAGAACCTGCCCTGGGCGCAGCATTTCGCACTCATTGGGCTGCGGTTCTTTCACCTTGACGATCATATCGGCAGTAGCAAAGATCTCTTCCGGAGTCTCGATGATTTTGGCTCCGGCCTGCTCGTACATTTCATCAGTAAAACCGATAGCGGCACCGCCATCTTTCTGTACGATTACTTGGTGACCATGGCCGATCAGTTCGCGAACACTAGACGGCGTCAGGCCAATACGGTACTCGTGGTTTTTGATCTCTTTCGGGACGCCAATCAACATTTTCTGCTCCTTAATCTCTGCGTTTGGCGTAGTCTCCGCAAAAAGCTTGGAGCTACACTTACTTTCTGTGTTTTACCCAGTATAGGGCCACTCTAAAAGTGGATTTCTACAAGAATTTCTAACAAACTAGTGGAATCAACTGCTTACAATAGTAATAAGACTGTTTTTTGATCTGATCGCCCACAAAGGAAACAAGATATGCGCAAGCGCGCGGGAGAGCTGAACACCGTAGACCGCAATATCTTGCGGGTTCTGCAAAAAAATGGCCGTACAAGCTATGCAGAGCTAGCTCGTCAAGTGGGATTGACTGCTACGCCATGTGTCGAGCGGGTGAAACGGCTGGAAAACGATGGGGTTATTCAGGGCTATACCGCGCTGATCAATCCAGAGTTCCTCGATGCAGCCCTGGTGGTTTTTGTGCAGATTCGCCTAAACCGTTCCGCCCAGGACGCCTTCGAAGAGTTCCGCAATGCTGTAGCAGCCCTGCCGGAAGTACAGGAGTGTTACCTGGTATCAGGCAACTTCGATTACCTGATCAAGGCACGAGTTGCCGATATGAGCGCCTACCGTAAGTTTTATGGCGAGACACTTTTGACCCTACCGGAGGTACAGGAGTGCACCAGCTATGTGGTAATGGAGGAAGTGAAAGAGACTTTAGAGGTGCCGGTCCATTACAACCGCTAGCCCCAATTTGCGGAGTTAGATCACAAGAGAGACGACTGACCCATCGCCTCTCTTGCTTGCTAACAGCACATGAAATCAGTACTGAATTCCCAGTTTTCGATAGATGAAGCCTATCACCCAGGCGGGGCCGATAAGCAGGAATTGAATATCCTTGAAGAAGGAAGGTTTTTTCCCTTCGATATGGTGACCGATAAACTGAAAAATCCACATCAGAACAAACAGTCCCAGCGCGGTTTGCCAGACGGGTATTCCCAGCCGCTCTACCACAGACCAAGCCCACAGGCACACTAGCGTTAGTGCAGTCATCCCCAGGCCGATAGAGAATGACAGCGCAAAATAGAACAACATCACCGGAACTGTGATCACTACGGCCCAATTTAACCAGGGTATTGATGCCATAAACTGCGGCTGGGGTATGGCCCATAAGAGGCCAGCGACGGTAGCGTAAATCACTGGTACCGCAATCCAGTGAATCGATTTATTGACGGGGTTCTGATGGCTTTCACCATATTCGGCAAACCACTGTTGGGCACTGCGCATGACAATCTCCTTTTCTTATTTTTTATTGTCAGACGCTCATCTTGCTAAACAGCTGCAACGCAATCAATGGCCGAATGTATCAGGCAAAAGCGCAAAGTAATCGGCTAACGCCGTACATAGGCATCCAGTTGGGTGTGATAGAGCTCTGCCATTTCCTCGTCGAAACAACAAAAAACAATACTCACTGGCGCCCCTTCCCTCTCCTGGTGTTGCTGTACCTGCTCTACAGCAATTTCCACAGCCTGTCTGGGAGGGTAATCGTAAACACCGCAGCTAATCGCAGGGAAGGCTATAGAGTACATGCTCTCTCGCCGCGCTAAGGCCAGACACTGGCGATAGCAGCTCGATAGCAGCTCTGGCTCACCCAGGCGGCCCCCGCGCCAAACGGGTCCGACCGTGTGATAAATACGTTTAACAGGGATTGAGAAAGCGCTGGTAGCACGGACCTCGCCAACTGGACAGCCGCCGATACTTCGACAAGCTTCCAGTAGCTTAGGACCTGCGGCACGGTGAATGGCCCCGTCCACACCACCACCGCCGAGCAGGCGTGTATTGGCGGCGTTGACGATGACATCGACGTTCAATCGTGTGATATCACCGAGATGAACTTTGATCACTCAGTATCTCCAACCGCTATTTGAATAATCGCTGCGGATGGAAATCCTTTTCGCTTCACAACAGTCGCGCCCATGAGTAGGACGCGTCCTCTGCACTGCAGACAAGTGGCCGGGCCAATGCAACAGGGCCCCGCAGCCCCCGGGCTTATCCCAGCAATTTCTTGTGTTGGGAGGCCACAGTTTCCGGGCATTTCGTCAGCGCGCTAACTATGACGATAGCAGCTGCTGAGAAAATGAAACCTGGCAGCAACTCATAGATATCGAAGATTCCCCCAGACAGCTGCTCCCAAATCACTACGGTAAGCCCACCGACAACAACCCCGGCAATGGCTCCACTGCCCGTCATACGGGACCAGTAAAGGCTGATCAACAGTGCCGGGCCGAACGCGGCACCGAGTCCTGCCCAGGCATAGCTCACCACATCCAAAACCTTGGAATCCGGATCCATCGCGATCCACACGGCGATCAGGGAGAGCCCAACAACAGCCCAGCGCCCCACTTTAACCATGGCCTCCGGACTGGTCTTGCGACCAAACCAAACATGATAGATATCTTCCGCCAATGCCGCAGATGACACTAACAGCTGGGAATCTGCCGTACTCATGATGGCTGAGAGGATTGCTGCCAACAGCACACCGGCAACAATCGGGTGGAACAACACCTGAACCAGCTCCATAAAGACAGTCTCGCCATCGGGCAGCCCTTGCTGCATTTGCAGATGGGCAAAGAGGCCCACCGCCATAGCGCCGAGAAAACCGATCAGGGACCACACCGCGGCAACGGTTGCTGCTGCCGGCACATCATCAGGGCTGCGCACTGCCATAAAGCGCGCCAGGATATGGGGCTGACCAAAGTAACCCAGCCCCCAGGCCAAAGAGCTGAGAATCGCTACTAAGCCCAATGTCTGGCCGCTGCCATCTGTGAGCCAGTGTGTTAATTGCGGTTGCTGCGCTTGCAACTGAGCCCAACTGGCGGAGAAACCACCCTGGTCAGAAATCACAACCAGTGGTACGGCAATCAGAGCAGCGCTCATTAATAAGCCCTGAAACACATCAGTCCAGGATACCGCCAGGAACCCACCAAACAGCGTGTAGGAAATGACAGCTATAGCACCAACAATTACCGCCCAGTGGTAATCCCAACCGAATACCGTTTCAAATAGCTTACCGCCGGCAATCAGACCAGAAGCCACATAGAAGAGGAAAAACAGCAGGATAAAGACCGCGCATACCGTGCGCAGGTAGGGGTGCCCCATTTTGAAGCGACGATCCAGGTAAGCAGGAACTGTGAGGGAGTCATCCAACTCATAGGTATAAATACGCAGGCGACGCCCCATGCTAACCCAACTCAACACAATTCCCGAGAACAGGCCTATAGCGATCCAGCCTGCGGAGAGACCGGCAGCATAGGCAGCTCCCGGCAAACCCAGCAGTAACCAACCGCTCATATCCGAAGCGCCAGCCGACAAGGCTGCTACAGCTGGGGGCAGCGAACGGCCACCGAGGAAATAGTCACTGGCATTTTTGGTGCGTAAATAGGCGTAAATACCGATCACCAGAATCAGAGCCAGGTAGGCGATAAAAGTTAGGGCGACGAGCCACTGTGCGGACATGGGAATTCCTTCTGCTCAAAAACGGAATGGCACCGAAAGAAGGCAATGGCTGCGACACTTGCTCGCTTTTTGAGCAAAATGCACTACAGAACCGGAGCCACTTCAAAAATAATTATGTTTATTGCGCGTAAATCTACTTAACGGCTGGCGCCAACTCAATCCACAAACTAAATATTCAGAACAACCACAGAAAAAAGACAATACTATGGGCATCTGTCTGGACGAACTGCGCCTCCAGGTTATCCGTCCAACCCTCAAGCACTTGAGAGCCTGGAGCCAGGGCATGGAAAACCTTTTGCTGGGCACCGCTGCACAGGAGTCACAGCTGGGCTTTCATCTCAAGCAGGGACGGCGCCACGGGTTGGGGATCTATCAAATCCAGCCACATACACACCGGGAAATCTGGGATAACTACCTGATTGATCACCCCGCACTGGCCTCAAAAATTCGAGGGCTCGCCAGCCAACGGGACTTTCTCGACCACCCCCACAGCGAACTGACCACCAACCTGCGCTATGCCACCGCTATCGCCTGGCTGGTTTACCGCTCGGCAGAAGTGCACAAAATACCCGAATCAGACACCCACGATGTGGCCAAAATGGCGCGATTGTGGCACCAGCACTTCCATCACGGACCCAGTGCCACTACGCGGGATTTTGAATGCAGCTATGCCCAGCTGGTGAGTGGTGCCGATCCTACAAATTCAGCGCCGAGATATACTGGGGCTCAACCTCCTGGGCATCGTCCGGCTCCCACGAATTCACCTGGCGCTGAATTAAATGGTCAGGGCGCTCGGCAGCCGACGGCTTAGAGCGGTCCAATTCCAGACTTTCAAAATCGTAGAGATCCCTGTCCGCCAATTGCGACGGGGATATACGTGTTAATGCGGCAAAGATATTTTCACTGCGCCCTGGGAATTTATTGTCCCACTCCCGCAACATCTGCTTGATCGCCTGGCGCTGCAAGTTTTCCTGACTACCACACAAATTACAGGGAATAATGGGGAATTCCTTGAACTCCGCGTAACGGGCAATATCCTCTTCTCGGCAATAAGCCAGCGGGCGAATCACAATATTGCGCCCATCATCGGCACGCAGCTTGGGCGGCATCGCCTTCAGGCGACCGCCGTAAAACATATTCAGGAACAATGTCTCGACGATATCGTCCTTATGATGCCCAAGAGCTACCTTGGTAGCACCAATTTCCTCGGCAAAGCCGTAAAGGGTACCGCGACGCAGTCGCGAACAAAGGCTACAGGTAGTCTTGCCCTCTGGCACCACTTCCTGCACCACCGAATAGGTATCTTTCTCTACGATATGGTGTGGCACGCCAAGGGAGCGCAGATACTCCGGCAGGATATGCTCAGGGAAACCAGGCTGCTTCTGGTCCATATTCACCGCCACCAACTCAAAGTTCACCGGGGCGGTTTTTTGCAGGTTCAGCAGAATATCCAGCATGGCGTAAGAATCCTTACCGCCGGATAAGCAAACCATGATTTTGTCGCCCTCTTCAATCATGTTGAAGTCGGCAATAGCGCGACCCACATGGCGGCGTAGGCGTTTCTGCAGTTTGTTGAATTCGAGTCGCTCGCGGCGATTTTCCACTTCGGACATGGTGTCTCTCTAACTATTTCGGTACCGGTGACCGGGGCTGGGGGTCACAGCCATCGCCTATCAGTGTGGAGCGAGGCTTTCATATTGCTAGGGGGCGCGATTGTACGCATTTCGATCACGGAGTACACGACTCCCCATCCGACTTATCCGCTAACAAGAACTCTACACAGGGCCAAACATGCTCCAGTAAGGCAGGCTGTGCCTTGGCGGTTGGGTGGATACCATCGGATTGCATGGCGCCGTCTTCAAGAGCGACGGTTTCCAGAAAGAAGGGCACCAACCCGACCTGTTCGGACTTGGCCACCTTGGGGTAAACGGCGGCAAAAGCATTGGTATAGGCGCGGCCGTAGTTGGGCGGGATACGCATGCCCAGCAGCAAAACCTCTACACCAGAGTTCTTCGCCAGTTTCACCATCTCCATCAGGTTGCGCTGTAAAGACTGAGGAGGGTATCCCCGCAGACCATCATTGCCGCCCAGCTCTACAATCAGCCAACGCGGATTGTGCTCCTGCATCAGGCGCGGCAGACGCGTCAACCCACCAGACGTCGTCTCTCCGCTGATACTGGCATTGATCACCCGAACTTTTTTGCCCTTTTCCTGCAAACGCTCCTGCAGTAATTGCACCCACCCCTGCTCTTCATTGATACCGTAGGCCGCGCTGATACTGTCACCCAAGACCAACAAGGTATCTGCCTTACTTGCCTGGGCAGCTCCAATGGGGATAAACAGCAACAGTACCAAGCTGAATTGAGCCGCCATCTGCCGAAAAATGGCTGTCGTCATGTCATACTCTCCAAAAATTCGCGCATCCGTATAGGGAACACAGTATGTCCGCCATTCTTACGGCAGAAAACCTGTATCACAGAGTCTCCACCAGCGAAGGGCCATTGACCCTATTAAACAATATCTCCCTGCAGCTGGCGCGCGGAGAGAGTCTGGCTGTGACCGGTGCCTCAGGTTCCGGCAAGTCCACCTTGCTCGGTCTATTAGCTGGATTGGACAAGCCCAGTGAGGGAAAAATCTGGCTGGCCGGAGAAGAAATTACCGCCATGGATGAAGAGCAACGTGCGGCGGTACGCGCCCGCTGTGTGGGGTTTGTCTTTCAAACCTTCCAGCTACTACCCGGTCTCACCGCTCGCGAGAATGTCATGCTGCCCAGTGAGCTACGCGGTGAACGCGGCGCCGCCAAACGCGCTGAGGAGTTCCTGGCCAAGGTCGGACTCGAACATCGCCTGGGCCATTACCCGCGCCAACTCTCCGGCGGGGAGCAGCAAAGGGTCGCCATTGCCCGGGCATTCGCCAGCTTCAGCGGCGAGGACGCTATCCTTTTTGCCGACGAACCCACCGGCAGCCTGGATGCCGGCAACGGCGCCAAGATCATCGATTTACTCTTTAAGCTCAATGCCGAATCCAGCACCACTCTGGTGTTGGTAACCCACGAGCAGCGCCTGGCTGAACGCTGCGCCACTCACTTGCGTATGTCTGCAGGTGCCGTGGAGTCTTACGAGCCCCTCGCCGGTGACGACAACTTCTCGGAGGTATCCGCCTGATGCTGCCACTCAGACTGCTGTTCAGGGACTGGCGCGGTGGCGAGTTGGCGCTAATTGCCTCTGCCCTGATTTTGGCGGTTACCAGTGTCACTGCGATCGCCCATTTCACCGACCGCCTTACCCGAGCCATGGAGCAGCAATCCCTCACCTTCCTGGCTGCAGAGCGGGTGCTGCGCAGCAGTAAACCTGTGGATAGCGCATGGCTGGAAGAGGCCAATAAAAAAGGGTTGGAACAGGGCCAGATAGTCCAGTTTTCATCCATGATCTCCGCCAACGACCAGTTCCAGTTTGTCTCGGTCAAGGCCGTCGACAAAGGCTATCCGCTGGTGGGGCAACTGGAAATCAGCAAGTCCCCAGAAGGCCCTGGAGAAATTGCACCGCAAGGACCTCCCCCGGGAGAAGCCTGGGTGGAGTCCCGCCTTCTACCCTTGATGGGAATCCAGCTCGGCGATCCTATCGCCCTCGGCGACACCCAACTGAAAGTGACAGCCATACTGGAGCGGGAACCCGACCGGGGCACCAGCCTGTTTGATATGGGTGCGCGACTGCTAGCCAATACCGCCGACCTGCCCGCCTCTGGTGTAATCCAGCCCGGCAGCCGAGTGCGCTACCGCTACCTGTTTGCCGGTGATGACCAAGCCCTGAAGGATTACTTTGACTGGCTCAAACCGCAACTGACTGAACACCAGCGGATCTTGGACCTGCGCGAAGGCCAGCCCCGGGTTGCCTCTGCTCTGGATAGAGCCGAGTCCTTCCTGTTTCTCGCCGCCAGCCTGGCCGTACTTCTTGCCAGCGTCGCCGTTGGCCTGGCAGCCAGACGCTACGGACTGCGCCACGGCGCCTACGTAGCCGTAATGAAAAGCCTCGGCGCTGGGCGCAATAAAATCCTCGGTATCTACCTGGGACAGCTGGCCGCCCTCACCCTGATTGCCACTGCTATCGGGCTGGCACTGGGCACCTTTATCCAGAGCCAGGCGGTCAACCTGATGGAAGGGTTCTTCCCGGTACAACCCCCGGCTACCAGCTGGAGCCCACTGCTGATCGGGCTCGCCACCGGCCTCGCCTGCGCCCTGGGCTTCGCCCTGCCGCCGCTGTTCCGTCTGGCGCGTACAGACCCGATGCAAACCCTGCGGCACGACTGGAGCAATCCTGACAGACGCGAATGGCTCGGGCTGATTCTCGGCCCCAGCGCCATGCTGCTCCTGATCTGGTGGCTTTCCGGCAGCCTGCTTATGACGCTCGCCCTGTTTGTCGGCATGCTCCTGTTGGTAGCGGGCAGCGCCCTGGTTAACCGACTCCTGGTGCGCGGCAAATTGGCTTCCCTGGGGGGCGCCTGGCGCATTGCCCTGGGCAGCCTGCAACGCCGAGCCGCGTTCAACACTTTATTGATTGCCGCTTTTGGCACCGGATTATTGGCCATGCTGGCCATGGTCTTTGCCCGTACCGCCCTGGTGGACGAATGGCGGATGCAATTGCCGGAAAAAGCCCCCAATCACTTCCTCCTGAATATCGCCCCTCACGATGTTCCAACCATGGAAAATATGCTGGCAGAGGGTGAGGTAAGCAGCACCGAGTTTTATCCCATGGTGCGCGGCCGCTTGGTGGCGATTAACGGCGTCTCGATTAAAGAGAAAAAAGATCGTCCCGGTGGCGTTCGCCGGGAATTAAACCTGAGCTACACCGATACCCTGGCGCCGGACAACCGCATCTTGGAAGGCGAGTGGTGGGACAAGGCCAGCGAAGGTGTTTCCGTAGAAGTGGAGCTGGCAGCCCAGCTGGAGCTGTCACTGGGAGATCAGTTGCGCTTTTCCATCGGTGGCCTCGAAGTAGAAGCCCCGGTAGCCAGCTTCCGCTCGCTGGACTGGAACAGCATGCGCCCCAACTTCTATATGATATTTGCACCGGGCACTATCGATGATTTCCCGGCTACTTATATCACCAGCTTTTACCTCCCTCCGGAGGACAAGCTACTGGTCAACGATCTGGTTCGCGCCTTCCCCAGCGTCAGCGTGATAGAGCTGGATAAGATCATCCAGCGTATCCGCGACACCATTAACCAGGTGTCCTTTGCTATCGAATCAGTCATGGCCCTGATGCTGGTTGCCGGGGTCCTGGTATTAATTGCCGGGGTCCGCGCCAGTATCGCCGAGCGATTGCAGGAAGCGGCAATTATCCGCACACTGGGAGGCCGCAGGCGCTTGCTGCTGAGAAGCCTGATACTGGAATTTGGCCTACTGGGTTTTGCCGCCGGTTTGCTTGCGGCTATCGGTGCTGAAGCCACCTTGGCGGTGCTGTCTTATTGGGTCTTTGAACTGCCGGTGATATTGCACCCAGTCCTTTGGCTAACCGGACCACTCACCGGTGCAATACTGGTTGGCACCGCCGGTACCCTGGCCTGTTACAGCTCGATCAGCCAGCCCCCGCTCAGAGTATTGCGCGAACTGGCCTAACTGATGATTGTCGGCTCTTGAGAATAAAGATGTAGTTTTTATGGACCTGGAATTCGACCGCAAACATATCTGGCACCCCTACTCCTCGCTAATCAACCCGCCGCCGGTCTATCCGGTGGCCAGGGCTGAGGGAGTTCGAATTTTCCTGGAAGATGGCCCCGGCCTAATCGACGGCATGTCCTCCTGGTGGAGCGCCCTGCACGGATACAATGTGCCCGAGCTAAATCAGGCCATGCGCGAGCAGATGGACAAGATGTCCCACGTGATGTTCGGGGGTTTAACTCACGAGCCCGCAATCGAGCTGTGCAAGAAATTGGTGGAAATCACTCCACCCGGCCTCAACCGGGTATTTCTGGCTGACTCCGGTTCAGTGTCTGTAGAGGTCGCCATTAAGATGGCCCTGCAATTTTGGCACTCCCAGGGCAAACCGGGTAAAAGTAAATTGCTGGCCCTACGCAATGGCTACCATGGCGATACCTTTGGGGCCATGGCCACCTGTGATCCCGTTACCGGTATGCACCACCTGTTTGCCGGGCAATTGAGCCAACACCTGTTTGCCCCCGCCCCACAAACCCCTTTCGGCGAAACCTGCCCGGATGAAGATATCCGTGAACTGGAACAACTGATTGCGCAAAACAGCGAGCAACTGGCTGCGGTAATTCTCGAACCCATAGTGCAGGGTGCCGGCGGTATGCGCTTTTATTCCGCAGATTACCTGCGCCGGGTACGAGCACTCTGTGACGAATACGACCTGCTGCTGATTGCCGATGAAATCGCCACCGGCTTTGGCCGCAGTGGCAAGATGTTCGCCTGCGACCACGCTGCGATCAGCCCGGATATTCTCACCCTCGGCAAGGCCCTCACCGGCGGCACCATGACATTAGCAGCCGCGCTGTGTAGCGACCGTATTGCCGAAGGTATTTGCAATGGCGAGGCCGGAGTCTTTATGCACGGCCCCACTTTTATGGGGAATCCACTGGCTTGCTCCGTTGCTAATGCCAGCATCCAACTGCTACTCAGCAGCCCCTGGCAGGAGCGAGTAGCGGCGATCGAGCAGCAACTGACCGAGCAGCTGGCCCCATTAAAAACCGCACCGGGTGTGGCCGATGTTCGCGCCCTTGGCGCTATTGGGGTGGTGGAAATGCGCGAGCCGATCAATACAGTCAAGGTGCAGGAAGCTTTAATTGAACGCGGCGTTTGGCTGCGCCCCTTCGGCAAGCTGGTCTACGCCATGCCACCCTATGTAATTTCTAAAGAAGACCTTAGCCAATTAACTTCGGCAATGGTTAATGTATTGGGTGAGGTTTCCTAGCCTTCGTACCAATTAATTTGTGAAGCCGGTCTCAATAATACCGGGTTAACCGGCTCTTCCTGTAAATTACCTTCTCTTTGCTATCGCGAAGCGAGGGTTAACAGATCAAATTCCATAACACGGGGTCGCCTCTTCCTGGCTAAAGGCCTCCGTTGACCCCTCCCGTACTCGCCGTTCTCAGATTCCATTTTCTTGACCTGTACAAGCTTCGATCAGCCAGAACGCAATTTCTGCCAGAAATGTTTTGAGCCCCTAAAAATTCCTGTATCATAAATCTTAATGATAGTTATCCTCATTTACGATAGCGATCAAAGTGATCACTGTTAAATGTTAGGCATTCACCTCGCCCGATCAATGCCTTACCAACCCTTAAAGTTTGGGCGTCAGAGAGGAAAGATGAGAATTTTAATTGCACTACTTTTTGCGGTTACTTTTGCTACCACAGCGCAAGCTAGCGATGCTTCTGGAGAAAAGCCCATTCAGCACCTTAAAGTAGCGGATGTTACTTCGATGAAGGATGCCAAGAAGATTTTCGTTGAGAAAACCGCAGAAATTAAGAGCAAGCAAAAGCTTGATGCTGCTGAGCTTCACCAGATACATGTCATCACCTACACGCTTGAGAAAAGTGTTGAGTTTTTCGCTGAGAACCTAAAGGGTGACAAGCAAGAGCTGGCAAAAGAAATTGCCGTTGTTGTGGAGAATATTCATCTTAACTCCGAGAACAACCGTACAGAAAAGACCCGTAAGGACCTTAAGGAATACTTTAAATTAGCAGACAAATTTGCCGCTGGATTTAAGCATCACTAATAAAGCTTAATCCTGAGCTTAAACAGCGGCTCTAGTCGCAGCGAGAGGCTCGTCTGGTTCGATTGAAAATTGAAGGGCTAACTATCATTAGTTAGCCTTTCAATGGCAACACAACCCATTCATGGCTAAGCGCCACCATCTCGATCAAATTCTCAACGATTCCCATTGTTCATATTTCCTCCCCTTTTAATCCGCCTATAAATCTCCTCACGGTGTACGGGTAAGGATTTTGGAGCAAGTATGCCTACCCTTACCTGATTACCCTTAACGCCTAATACTGTGATTGAGACATTCGCTCCAATCCGTAAGTTTTCGCCTGTGCGGCGCTTTAAGATCAACATATTTATTTCCTACTGATACTCAAACCATGGATAGACCTTCCACAATGGAAAAGCTTGAATAGAAATGTTTTGAGTAACTGCGAGGTGGTGCGCGAGAACGGTAGGCATAGAATAAAAAAAGGCAGACGCAACGCCCCCAGGGCCTGGGGAATCTCTCCAAGCCGCTGATTGTGCTCCACTTTATTGAAGACGAGCGGGTTTCTAGCGTACTATGCATATAGCCATCTTGATAGTATGTGTATCAATTTGGTTAGCTGGCCCCAGGTGTTCCAGCACCTTGGGTCAGCGCCTTTTACTTATTCTTACTTCACGCTACCGTTCTCCTTTTAAGGGATGGTCTTTAGAAAATTCTTGATTCTCTCGATACTCTTGAACCGAGCTGCTTTGACTGTTGCCTTCAGGTGGCTTTTTAATCTCGGCCAAAATACCAATAAATATCTATCGATATTACGTGGCTTTGACACTAAAACAATCCTAATAAAATCTAATAAGATTATTTTTGTGCCTATATTTTTTTGTTGCTCACGCATTAAAAATTTCGATTGCATATAAAAATGGCCGTTTAGATTAATATACCGACCGCTCCTACGCTGGAGTTCAGACAACAATAGATCATTAATGCTTCGACTTAATACGTACTCCATATATCTACAGAAAAGATCTCTCCATAGACCAAAGTAACTTGCAGACTTTTAAGATATTACTGCGAGATTTAGGAGCCTCTGAAGAACCCAGTGATGCCTCTTCTTACAGAGTGGTTTCAATAAGAGCGCAGCTTCACAGGAAAGACTAGACCATAGAAGAAATGAATCGTTATGGAAACCCCTCAGGTCGATCCTTGAAGACCGCATCTGCTGCATTGCAACGCTTGCAAAGGGCCATGTCCATTCGCGGCGAACTGCACCTAACATCTTTAGCCTTCAAGATCCGCAGAGATATTACAGAGTGATTCAGAGGCACCCTGGATACCTTAACCACTCCCCAACTAATACCGGCCTGTAAAAATTGGCGAGTGCCAGCTTAGGGATTTGCGATCATATTGACCGTGATATTAGAGAACAAGAAGATAAACCCAAAAACAATACTGAAATCAAGGGTTACGGACTAGCGTTAAAATTTGGATAGTAGTCAAAGTGATCATTTTTTCCAGTTTGCACGGACGTATCAGGATGCTTTAAGTCTATGGTTTTAAATAAAAATTTAGGCTTTGGCGTAAAAATTGATTCTGAGATAACAATCAGGATAATAATGGTCAGAATGATAACTATATAGCTGTTATGTGCCTTAAAGGAAGCTGAATGTGAGCTACTTAGAGTTAAAAGACGATAAATTCTCTGAGAAAATATCTTTAAGAGACTCATACGAATTGATGTATCAGTTTGTTCTAGAGATACATAAGCGTGGAGAGGTGGATACTTCATGGCTCCTTGGCTCTCTAGGTGTTTGCGGCGATGGCTCCAGCACTGATCCAGCTCAGTTGTATGACTATATAAGTGTTTTCAATGAGTTAAAGAATCAGCGCAAGCTCTTTGATAGTAATGGCTAAGTCAAAGCACATAACAAGCGGCTGTAGTTGCCCCTTCGGGGCTGGGACGGCTTTTCCGCTGCTTTGCAGCTACAAACCCGCCCCTAAGCCGGGCGTTAGGGCTCATTATGGATGATTATCACAGAGCGGTTTTTAGCGATAATAAAGATGAGGTGACGGAAGCCCTATTCGCAGCTATTTCTCAGCGTGATTTTTTTCTTGACAATGCTGAAATAGAGAAGCTTGCACTTAAGTTCAACGATGATAAGGTTTCGGGGTGGGTTTTCGCTTATAGGGTTTACAAGTACTCAGAAGATAGGAACACCCTCCTCAAGTCTAATATTAACAATGAAAATCCAAGAATTAGAGAACATGTCTGCGATATAATTGGGGACGAACATATTGAAAGTTTGAGAGGAGAGCTAATAACGCTATTTGATGACCCAGTGAATTATGTTTCAGAGGCTGCTAAATATAATTACAGTGAAATGTTTTAAGCAGCCTAACAAGCGGCGGCAATACGCAACCATCGGCTGCCGGACTCAGCACTATGTGCTTCGCCGTTGCGCCAGGCGTTATAACTCAATATGAAACGAGAAATTGCAATAGTCTTAGCGCCATTAGCGGGAGGTATTCTTGCGGTTTTAGCCGGGTATTTAATTAATGGGCTTCATCCAAAAGATACCAGCGACATCTCTTTTGCTGTAGTTGCGCTAGGGTTTCCAGTAGCACTATTGCTGTCGCTGTTGTCTGGGCTATTCATTCAGCCGCAGCTCATTAAACGTAATATTTTCACAGTGCCAGTTGTGGGTATCATTGGTGGCTTGCTGGCATTATTTGTCTTGGCAATAACAGGCTTACCATTCGTTTTTCAAATAGCTGGCACGCTTTGGGGTGCTGCATCGGGGGTGTTCTATCGTGTTTTCGTTGGGCAACCAAAGTTATAATAAGGCAAGGCAAAATCGCCCTGCGGGCTGGACGCGCTAACGCGCGCCTTTGCTTGCGGCGTTAACCATAAGGTCGTCTTAGAATGAAGAGCTTTATATTACTTTTAACGCTGTTTACATCTCAGTTAGCGTTCGGCTGCTACTGCGTAGATACTCCTCTTGGGAAGAGATATTTGGAGTCTGACTATGTTTATCTCGGTCAGGTTCAGTCATCAACGCTTGGTGACAATGGCGTAGTCACAAACGAATTAGTTATATTAGAGAAAATGAAGGGCGTAGCAGATACAAAAAAAGTCAAAAATACATTGTTTTCAGAAGATATATGTGCGTCTCACATGGTGGTAGGATACAAGTATGTAGTTTTTGGGAAAACTGGTTCGATTCCAGAAATTAGTTCTTGTTCAAACACTCGCTCGCTCGGGGATATCGGTAAACAGGGGCTGGCGCAGCTCCAACAAATGGCTAACAAGCGCAAGTAGTAAGCTACGGGCCTCCGCGGGACGCCCAAAGCTATGCACATTTTGTGCAGTCGCTGTGACTCCCAGTTTCGCACAAAATGTGCATAGCATAGGTCGCCCCTGTTGCGGGCGTTAGGCATCAATATGGATTTTGCAGCCACTAAGAATTTAGTTTTTGGATTTCTTGTTTTTTCTCCGGTGGTTATAATGGCAATTTTGAGTATCCCGATTTTCTATTTCCTTGGCTTAATAAATAGAAAGTCGGTAAACTACAAAATTATTTTTCAAATATGCGGGAAGGCAATTCTAGGGCAGCTTCTATTCATTCTTGCGGTTCTGGCTATTGGGTTAACTTTATACTTCACCGGCCAGATACGTGGCGTTCCGGTTATCCTTCTTCTACCTCTGTCCACAGTTTTATCATTTATTATTTTTTTCTTAGGTTGTTTTAAGAGGTGCTCCGCAATCTATGCCTAACAAGTGACTATGGTCCTTTGTCAAGTATTTAAGCCATTTTCTCATCCCAGTAAGTGTTGTTTTTTACCATCGTATTTAGAATGGTAAGTTGCTTCCTCATACATGCGATAAGGGCTACTTTCTTTGGTTTACCAGCAGCGACCAGGCGCTCATACATTGGCTTTAATTTAGGGTGGCATTGTATTGCCGACATCATAGAAACAAACAAAACCGTGCGTACACGATGTCGCCCACCTCGAATATAGCGCTTACCCTGGAAGCTGCCGCTATCACGATTCATCGGGGCGATACCCACAAGTGCCGCAATCTCTTTGCGGTTCAACTTGCCCAGCTCAGGAAGTTCGCTCATTAGCGTGTAAGCCAGTACATTGCCAACTCCTTTAGCACTTAATAAGAGATCGCGTTTTTGTCGCCACTCGGCAACACTGTTAACAAGTTTATCAAGTTGCTTATCGACCCCTTCAAGCTCTTTCTTGATGGCTTTTAAGATAGCCTGAATGGGCTTGTGAACAGATTTGGGCATTCTCTTGAGGCGATTCTTTTGCATTGTGCTCATTTCTAAGCACTGGTTCCTGACCGTCAGTAAATCACTAATATTTCTAAGTTTTTCTGGTTTGATTGATGACAATCTTGGCTTCATTGCTTCACCAAAATGTGCGATATCAATTGCATCTAGCTTATCTGTTTTGGCGAGTCGCCCCGCTGACTTTGCAAAGTTTCTTACTTGTAAAGGATTGCAAACAACTATCGGCAGTCCCGCTTTATAAGCAGCACAGACGAATTCTAATTCTAGTCTTCCTGTGGACTCGATTAATACTCTTTGCGGTTTAAGCGGTTGTAGTTGTTTAATGGCGTCTTTAATACCCTCTTTGTTATTGGTAACACTAAAGAACTGGCCATTAGGTCTCACATATATATCGAGTTGTTTACTGCTGGTATCGATACCGACATTGATCTCTTGAGGTTCCATAAGATAAGCTATCTCCGCCTTGCTATTCGGGCTCGAGGCCCACATGACTATTCGAGTTATGCCTAGTGAGTGTCTGTCACGTTCATACTTGTTAACGGTCTTTATGAACCGGCGCAGCAACGAACTGTGACAAACAAGGCCTTCGGTGGCCGCCGAAGGTGGGTCTCAATTTACCCGTTAGCGAAAAGGATTTTCAACATCAGAATTGGACAAGAACAACCATACAACGCAAGCAGAGCGACAGCCAACCCTACGCACTTTTTGTGCGGTCGCTCGGCTCCCATTTTTGCACAAAATGTGCATAGCATTGTCTGCCCCTGTTGCGGGCGTTAGGGCGATCACAAGGAATCAGCAATGAGTGATGAAATTGAAGATGTAGAAGAAAACAAACTCCCTGAAAGTGGAAAAGTCTCAAAAGTCACTCGTGGTGCATTGTCAGCTGCAGGTGGTGCTGTACCTATTGCAGGAGGAATTTTTTCTGCAATCGCGGGTGCTTGGTCTGAGCATGAGCAAGATAAGGTAAATCGCTTCTTCGAGCATTGGGTTCGCATGCTTGAAGATGAGCTCAAGGAAAAAGAAGAAACCATCATCGAAATAATGGGAAGGCTAGATCTCCAAGATCAAGCAATTTCTGAACGTGTTGAAAGCCGCTCTTATCAGTCACTTGTAAAGAAAACTTTTAGGGAGTGGTCATGCGCTGAAAGTGAAGAGAAGCGCGAATATATACGTAACATTCTTGCAAATGCAGCTAGTTGCCAAGTTTCCAGTGATGACGTGGTCCGAATGTTCATTGACTGGATCAACATCTATTCTGAGATGCATTTTCAAGTTATTGGTGCAATCTATAACAGTGACGGAATCACTAGGGGCCAAATCTGGAGAAAAATTGGTAAGGGGCAGGTTCGTGAAGACTCGGCAGATGCCGATCTTTACAAACTTCTGTTCAGAGATCTTAGTACCGGGGGAATTATTCGCCAGCACAAAGAACGAGATTACATGGGTAATGTAATACCCAAAACTCCACAAAGACGATCCAAAGGTAGTGGCCCTAAGCCACCAGTTTCTGCATTTGATGAAAATGAAGGCTATGAACTTACAGCACTAGGTCAACAGTTCATACACTATGCTATGACCAACCTACCAATGAGAATTGAGTTCAATGCCTCAGCAGAGCAAAAGCCCTAACAAGACCAGCCAAACCGCTGCGCACTTTGTCTACCCCTGCTGGCGGCGTTATGTGTAAGGAAGTGAGTTCCACTATCAGATGAATTTGAACGAATCGACATTAGTGTTAGCCGAGAACGAGCTTGGTGTAGATTACTTTGTTGGCGATATTCATGGATCTATCGAATCATTTTGGAGGGGCCTAGATTCTCTCAACTTTGATCCTGATAAAGACCGAGTATTCAGTGTCGGGGATCTCGTTGATCGCGGACAAAGCAGCATGGAGTCGCTGAGACTTCTCCATAATCCGTGGTTTTTCGCGGTTGCTGGTAATCATGAGCGAATGCTGTATGAATATCTTAAAGGCAATCCGTCAAAACGTTCGATTGAGAATAACTGGAGATATTCACTCTCGATTGACGAAAAGCATGAATGCTTAGAGTTGATGAGGCTTTTGAGTTGGATTATAGAGATCAAAAACACCTCGGGAATTGTTGGTGTAACGCATGCGTATTTGCCCGAAAGGGCAAACTGGAATCAATTTAAAGCTGGTCTTGGTTCAAGCGATTCTGAAATGATTGAACATGCAACTTGGAGTAGAGCGTTCGTTTCAGGCGAAGAAAGGAATGTTGAAGGAGTTAAATGGTTATTCATAGGTCATCAAGGGCTGGAAGAACCCATGATTAAAGGGAATGTGGTGTGTATAGATACGTGTGTTCATATCCTACGCAGATACGGAGATAGTTACGGGTTAACATTTTCGTATGTTAGTGAAGGTGCGCCCAGATTCCATACTATTAACAACCCTAAGTGAAGAGTATAGTTACACATAACAAATTGATGCTGTTCGTTCCGGCAACTGCGTTGCCTCCACCGGACCTCCATTTCGCTGCGGCCGCAGGTCAAGGCGTTAAAGAGAAAATCTATGCGTACTCTGAAATTGTTATTGCTACTTGTGTCCCTGCCGTGTATGGCAGAAACTTATCTATGTACTTCTGAAAGTGAAACTGGATATTTTTACAGCGGCAAGACAGAAAAATGGGAGCAAGGTATATTTAAAGGAAATCAATTTTTTTTAAAACCATTATAAAAAGAAGATAAGAAAGGAGGTGAAGAATATGGAGTGTACGAAACGAATGAGGGGACACTCATATTCCGCTGTCAATATTGGTTTCCTGAAATAGGCATGGCACATTGTGGAAACAAAAATGACTACCATTTCAAGTTTGCCAGGAAGTCAAAAAACAAAGGAACATTTATCTCAGCCGATTTAGGTGTTCAATTTCTGGCAGGCAATACTGCAGCCGCACCAAGGGTATGAATTGGTGAGTGCATCAAGCTTTAATAAGGCCAAGCACTACAGCCCTGCTTTGCAGGGCTCGGACCTCCGTTCCGGCGCTTCGCGCCTCCACTGCGGCCCGTGTTGGCGGCGTTAGATTTAAGTGCGGGAAATTTATGAGACGCATACCTTTGAAACCGACATTCATTTACCTGACTTTGCTATTGTTGGTTCCAGCTACCTCTTCAGCTTCCTTTATTGACAGAAACACTTTTGAAAATCATATCAAATCAGATAGTACTAGTACTGATATATATCTCAATTCGGTGATGGAGGGCTTACTTTGGTCCAACGCAGCGCTAGAGAGCAGAGGCGAGAAAAAGCTATTCTGCCTAACTATTAAGCTTAATACTCAAAACTACTTAAATCTTATAGACGACGAGTATGCTTTTCGAGAGAAATTGAATGGTAGTAGAGTAGAAATGCCGCCAGGATTTGCTCTACTAAGAGCACTTCAAAGGAAATTCCCCTGTGATTAACGCAGAATACAAATTTAACAAGTCACTGCACGGAACGCTGGCGCGTCCGTTGAGTGAGGCGTTAGTTGCAAGAAAAACAACCAAGGAATAGGTTATGCATGGTTTGAATCGGGTAAAAATTATCGCGCTGTTGTTGTGGATTGCTCCGAGTATGGTTCTGTTTTACATCCTTAATAAAGTTGCAAACGATTCATATTTTGCCTTTGTAACTACGATTTTTGGTTGCAACCTGGTATATGACGTTTCCAAAAAAATGGCAAATTCACCAACAGTCGATTTTGAAACATGGCGAAAGGTAGGATCTAAGTACGGTTTGGCAATTTTACTATTTATCATTTCAATTGTTGGTTTATATATTGAAGCTATGGAATATAGTCTTAGTTATATCGGCGCAATCTTAGTCTCATTGCCCGCTTACCTGGCAAGCATCTACTACTTTTCTGTTACTGAAGATGTATTTAAAGAAAGCATCGTAGTGGACCAAGGCAACTAACAATGCGCTGCAGGCCGACGGCTAACTTTGTGCGCGGTCGCTGCGCTCCCATTTTCGCGCAAAATACGCACAAGGTAAGCTGCCCCTGCTGGCGGCGTTATGTGTCAGTCTCCACTGAGAGGTAATTTATGGAATTAAATATGGAAATTAAAGATTGGATTACTATCAGTGCAGTCATCGCTGGTCCAATCTTAGCTGTACAAGCTCAAAAGCTCATTGAAAGTATCAAAGAGAGAAAAGAACGAAAACTTAGATTGTTCCATACTCTCATGGAGACAAGAGCTACAAGGCTTTCTGGGGCTCACGTTTCAGCACTGAATATGATTGATTTGGAATTTTACGGCAGATCACTATTTGGAAAGCGATGGCAATCCGAGGCTGATAAAAAAGTTACGAACGCTTGGAAAGTATATAACGATCACTTAAATAACAACGCTCCTGATGAACGACTTGCTGCGTGGACAGAGAAAGGCTACGAGCTATTTACAAGCTTACTTTATGCAATGTCACAGTCGCTGGGTTATGACTTCGATGAAGTTCAGCTTAAAAGAGACTGCTACAGCCCAATTGGGCATGGTCAAATAGAGCGAGAGCAAACTCGGATACGGGAAGGTTTGGTCGATCTACTGGAAGGTAAACGATCTATCCCTATGGCTGTGACCTATTTACCTCCTTACCATCCAGTTGAACCTGCCGAGCAGTCAGAAACTCATAACAATTCAATCCAGTCGACCGCTGACGCGTCGGCTGATTGAGGCGTTATGTGGCATGCAGATCTATCAGCAGACTCAAGTTGTCGCCAAAGTGATGAGCATGCACGTACGTCATATTTCGGTCATTGATATACTTAGTTTCTCTGAGAACATAACTAGTAAAATGGAGATGTAACACCGTATATTTTCCCCTTGCATAGTCATCGTCATCTTGGAGATGCCTAAGGAAATTAAAGGAAAGAATAATGCAAGAGCCTGAGCCCAATACAAACGGTATTCAGAACCTTCGCCGGTGGATAACTTGGGCAGCTGTCATAGGTACGGCGCTTTGGGCTGGCTACTTCTTTATTTTTCTCATTTATCAGTCAATTGTCGGGAGCGCCACCTCCAACAACTGGTTTCTCCAAATGGTCCAAGAACATCCGGCCGCGACCATAGGAATAGCCATGTCAGCGATAACAGCGTTTTGTCTCGTTGCATTGCTGGAGATCGCTCGAGGTCCAATCGAATTCGAAGCCATGGGTTTTAAATTTAAGGGGGCTTCTGGCCCAGTAATACTTTGGGTATTCTGTTTCCTGGCTATGATATTTGGAGTGTGGTTACTTTGGGACAAGAAGGGGGCAGGTAATTCGGCAATAGCGACTGCTCCCACATCTAAGGCTGATTCACGGATATTGTTGACTCGGATGAGCTACCCATCAATTGATTATCTGAAATATTGGGAATCTACCTCGGCTAAAATCTCGCCATATCGTTCTTTGCCCAAATGCCACATAAATCGGGTAGCCGGTAGTTTCTAGCTACCGGCCCCCACACCACCCATCGTGCGAGTCCGCAATGGGCGGTTCCCTATCCGTAATGAACTTCTACCCAGCGATTACGTCGAGCAGCTCTTCATTTGAGTTGAGTGTCATTGCTGTGTGCTACGTCAATTTTATATCCGGCTGACAACATATCGGTAGGCTAGCCCTGTCTTTTAATTCGTGGATTTTGGGTTCAGGCCTTCACCGTATCCAAGGTATTACTCTTGGCATTAGGCTACTATGCCGTCGGCTGACTTCTGTTTAATCACCTTGATCATTACTGACCGAGACGCCGCTGTGTTCCACCATTTTTTTCTCCTCACGATGGTAGCTAGCGGGTTGGGCCTACTTATGAGTCAGCGGCCGCCTGTCAGCTTCACAGCAACAAGCTAAACAGATCTCTCCCGATAAGAGCGTGAACTTTCACTACACAACTGTATCATTTACTCTACCCGTTAGATCACATGACTTCGGTGTCCTTGGTCACCTCGTCTCCAGACTAAGCCTTATAGGATGTTTCTGTTCGTCAGCTCATAGTTTTGCTAGCGGCTTCCTCCCCACAAGACCTCACGGTATTGCAGTTGCCATTCGCTAGTAGTTAGCATTTAATGGAATCCATTAAATGGTGATCCTCCTACAGCGGACTTTCACCCCATTAATCCACGCTCTTGTTGGACGTACCAAGTCAATTAACTACGCGCCTTTGGCGCCCGACAGCTTACACGCCGCTTCGTTATGTTTCTGAGGATGACAAGTGCATAAAGATCAAGTTCGAAGATTTTATGAGGTTCTTTGGGATGCCCACGATAAGAAAGCAATGCCATCGATCCTGCATGAGAGTTTCTCCTTTAGAGGATCATTGGGGCAGGAAAAGCGAGGTCACAAAGGTTTCGCTGAATATGTCGATATGATTCACAAAGCGCTGGGTGATTACAAATGCATTATTGAAGATCTCGTAGAAGAGGGAGACAAGGTTTTTGCAAAGATGTCCTTTACGGGATTTCATAGAGATGAGTTTATGGGCTTTTTACCATCACATAAACGCGTAACTTGGAATGGGTGTGCTTTGTTTACCTTTGAAGGTGATCGAATCTCTGATGTATGGGTACTGGGTGATTTAAAGAGCCTTGAAAACCAGCTCAAGAAAAACGAAATATAACAGTCGCAGTCAGCAGGACCGTCGCTACGTGCCGACCTCTGCTGCAAGGCGTTAGTTTTCATCGGGCTTCGATCAATGAAAGTTATATATCTAACCTTATTAATCATCCTTTATTCTCAGCGAGCCATTTCGTTTGAATATGATCATAAGAATTTAAGCGTTGATTTGAATAATGCCACTGACATTGTTATTGCTAAGAAAATCTCAGGCCGCATCGCGTACGCAGATATGACACATGAAATTAGCTCATATAACGCAAAGCCTATTGAGTGGCGTGACTCTCCAGCGTGGGAGAGATTGCAAGATCTGAATCGAGGTATCGACTCAACTTTCTTGGTATTGAATTCAACCAAGAGTACTTTTGAAATAGGGGATCGATTTACATTTAATAACTCATGGATACCTGTTGAATTGGGTTCAGTTCAACTGTATTTTCTATATCAGAAAAACGATCAAATCCAGTCTAATCCGTGTCATCGAATACCAATCGGCGATAACAAACAATCAATCGTCGAGCTTTCTTCAGATCCTAATGGGATTATTGGTTTGGTTTTACGCAATAAGCTATCATTTTGCGATTAAAAAAACTGACAAAGCAATGTACTTGACCTCCACTGCGCCGCTTTATTTTGTGCTTTAATAGCACAAAATAAACCAACTACGTTCCGGCCAGTGCTTTGGGCGTTATATTTTCCACTGTTAAGGAGGTAATACAATGTCAAAGGAAAGAACTAAGAATTTAGTCGATTTATTTTCGTCTAGGCTAACGACTCTTGGTCATATTCTTGAAATTTCTGAACAGCACTTCCATGAGGAGTCAGAATCTATATTGGATTTTCGACTAATTGAAGACATGCTTCCTTTTGGCACACAGATCGCCTACACATGTAATCAGCCTTACAATTTCTCGCTTTGGTGCAAAAATCAGGAATCCGATAATCTATCCCCTAAAATTGAGTCCTTAACTGTAGCTAAGAACCTAATTGAGCGAACTAAATCTCAACTTAAAGATTCGGAGCTAAGAGATTCAAAATTGTCAGAACTAAAGCGAATAAACCTTGATGGAAATCAATATCTTGAGCTAAAGGGGAAGGATTACATTCAAGAATTTCTAATCCCCAACTTTTATTTTCATTTGGTTTCTGCTTACAACATCATGCGGATGAAAGGGGTTCCTTTGGGAAAGGTAAACTATATGGCACATGTAGCTCCCTTGGTTAAAGTGGCATAACAAGTGACTATGGTCCTTAGTCAATTATTTAAGCCATCTATTTTGGTTTACCAACAGCGACTAGGCGCTCATACATTGGTTTTAATTTAGGGTGCATTGTATTGCCGACATCATAGAAAAAAATAAGACTGTACGCACACGATGTTGTCCGCCTCGAATATAGGGCTAACCCTGGAAGCTGCCACTATCACGGTTCATCGGGGTGATACCGCCAAGTGCAGCGATTTCTTTACGGTTCAATTTTCCTACCTCGGGAAGCTCACTCATCAACGTATAAACCAATACATTTCCGACCCCTTTAGCACTCAACAGTATGTCGCGCCTTTGCCGCCACTCAGACACACTGTTAACCAGTTTATCCAGTTGCTTGTCGATACCTTGTAGCTCTTTCTTTATGGTGTTTAGAATGGTCTGTATAGGTTTGAGTACTGATTTCTACATTCTCAGGAGCCGATTCTTTTGCATTGTGCTCATATCTAAACACTGACTTCTTACCGCCAGCAAGTCACTGATCTCCCTAAGATTTTCTGGCTTTAGCGCCGATAGTCTTGGCTTCATGGCCTCACCAGAATGTGCAATATCAATTGCATCTAGCCCGTCGGTTTAGCGAGGCGTCCTTCGGATTTAGCGAAGCTTCTTATCTGAGACGGATTGCAAACGACAATAGGTAATCCTGCTTTATCTGCGGCGCAAACAAACACTAATTCGAGCCTTCCAGTTGACTCTATTAATACACTCTGAGATTTAAGAGGTTGTAGTTGTTTAATGGCATCTTTAATGCCATTTTTGGCAATGTTAACACTAAAGAATTGGCCAGTAGATCTCACATAAATATCGAGTTGTTTACTACTGAATAAATACCGACACCGATCTCTTGAGGCTCCATAAGATAAGCTATCTCCGCCTTGCTATTCGGGCTCAAGGCCCACATGACTATTCGAGTTATGCCTAGTGAGTGCTTATCACGTACATACTTGTTATCGGTCTTTTACAAACCGGCCAGGCAGGGAACAGTGATAAACAAGGCCTTCGGTGGCCGCCGAAGGTGGGGCTCAATTTCCTCGTTAGCGAAAAGGATTTTCAACATCAGAATCGGGCAAGAACAACCATACAAAGCCCAGTAAAATCGCCGCCAAAAACACGAATGGATCTCGCTACCATTCAGCATTTGTTGGCGGCGTTATGCCACCTCATCCATACACAACCTGTTTTTGTGAAAAACTTTTAAATTCGGCCTTAAGTGTCTATGATTCTCATTCGTAATTGAATGAAAGTTATTTTGGAGAAATATATGACACTGCCGAATTTGAAAAAGTGGGCTTTTTTCTATTTTTCAGCTGGCTTTTCACCTGAAGAAAACACCAGGATAAATGAGAATCAACATTGCACATTCATAACCGTTGGTTTTGACCCTTCTGCTAAAAATGACAATTCTATTATTGAAACAGCGGTAAAACTTGTTAATGAAGGTGTTCAGTCTATTGAGTTGTGTGGTGGCTTTGGACCAGAATGGGCTGTTAAATTAGAAGAGGCATTACAAGACGACACTCCAATTGGTATTGTAATGTATGGCCCCAAGTATAGAAAAAAATTACTTGAAATAATGAAGCCTTGATACTTAACATTCAAACAAAACTAGCAATAAATGCTTATAGGTATTTCGACAACAATAATCTAAAGGGTATAACAAAAAAACGACGCCTCAGCGCCACTGTATAAGGAGTTATAGGACCTAGAATGGCAAGGCAAGGTTAAAACTTAAAGCTGTAATTACACTTTTCGTAATGGCGCTAAGTGAAAGACTTACCAAATAAACTAATGTCAAAGAAGCGTAAAATGAGATACAGAGAGTACGTAGATCATCCACGATATGGTTCCAAGCCAATATACTCCGGAAGCAAGATGACGGCTGAAATGGCTGCGTCTGCTCATTGGAGCCTTGATAAAGATAGTGTTTTCCCCGAAACGGCTATCCCTGCAAATATTGATAGGCAGAACTATTCAATATTTCCGCGTAAGTTTTACGTAGATATAGAACGCTGTTGTATTCAATGCAGGCGATGGTTTATTTTTTTTGCTAACGAGCAGAAGCACTGGTTTGAAGGGCTGGGGTTTTATGTTGATGGCGATTGTACCAAATGCGTCGACTGCAGAAAAAATGATCAGAACATTAAGCTGATGCAAAAGAGATATCAGATCCTTAGTGCGAAAAAAGATCGTAATGCAAAAGAGATATCTGAGCTTAAAAGAATTGCCTTAGAGCTATTTCAATTGGGATATATCAAAGATCAAACTAAAGTGGATAGAATTGGCTAACAAACGCAAACAAACCGGCCTATCGGCCTCGACTCACAACGCTCGCGTTTGTTGCAGACGTTAGATTGCCATGGTCAAGTCAATATCAACCGTTGTTTTAGTAATCTTGATGTTGTTTGCTATGACGCAGTGGATGCTTTCTAAAGATAAGCAAGAAAAACTTGCGAGACTCAATGCAATTGAAATAGCAGAACAGTGCCTCGCGGTTGGTGGGGAGCTTCGCCCTGTGTGTATGTCCGGTACTAAAATGTGCATCGTTAACTATTCGGATGCCGGAAAATCCTGTCTAAGTAGTTCACAATGCCAGGGTGAATGTAGGGTTTCGGAGAGTAAGGCTGGCAACGTTTTTGCCGTGGGCCAGTGCTCTACCTCCAATAATCCTTGTGGTTGCTGGGCAAATGTCGAGCTAGGTATGGTAAACCATGCTATTTGCTTCGAGTAAATCTAACAAACGCAAGCAGGATGCTAAGGCCCAGCGGGCCTCCGCGGACGTTAAGGCACTATGAAACTACTACCAATAATTTTGTTTCTTTGTTCCAGCACCTGCTACAGCTGGGAATGTGCCGAGCGTGATCCGCCAGTTTACATTGAGGAGTTCTGGAATCAGCGACCCAGAGTTATTGTTGCCCAAGTGGTTTCAGGAAAGTACGATCTGAAAGCAAGAGATGAGTATGAGTACCAACTTTTGGTCAAGCATTGGCTTAAAGGAAATTTGGGAAGAAACTTAAATATACAGAGTCGTGATTCTTTGCAACTTTCAATTAGCGAGAAATACATTTTTCCAATTAAAAATAGTACGGTTGATTTTTGTGAATTGATTTTGCCGTTTTCGTATAGCTGGCTAGAGCGTTTTGATATTCCTGTGGAGCGGGCTCGTGTAGAAAAATTGTGGAGTTTTCAGGTTACAAACCCTAACGATACACAATGCAGCCAATGTTAGAGAAACTATGAATAACGAATACAGAGCAAGGGATTGGATTAACTTCATTTTAGAGAGATGTCAGTTCCCTGATACACAAGCGCTAAAGAATCACCTCGACAAAGCCGTGTTTTCTGAGTTCTGTCAGTGCGGATGTAATAGCTTCAAAGTTCTGGTCCCGGATTTCATCAAGGCCATTGCAGTTCCAGGTAAGTATCGTGTAATTTTTGAAGCAAACTTTAATCTTGCAGAAGCAGGTAAAACGTTAGAGATCCTAATTTTCTCTGGAAAATCAGGAATGGTTGAATACATAGAAATTGACTGTAGTGGTAACAACTTTCCTATCCCAGAAATAGTTGAGGTTGTTGGAGAACCGTTTCATGTCAGTGCTAGTAGTGCGCTTGCTCTCTAACGAAAGCCGGCACATGCACGCACTTCTTGCGCTGGACTCACAACAAATTGCTCACCTTTGCGGCGGGCATTAAATTCACGGAGATATCGTGCTAAAGATTCTGAAACTTATAACATTTACACTATTGAGTATGTCGGTACTGGCAGAGTCTATTGAGTCCATTAACAAAGATAAGCACATTGAAATCTCAGGTTTTGACTGTGCAGATAAAAGCACTCATATGATTGAGTGGCTAGGACTGGGAACGGATTATCGTAGCTTCGTAGTAAAGGATGTAGAAACAGAGCTTTATAATCAGCAACCAGGTTCTCAACTTTTAAAGCTTGAATGCACTGGTGAACCAGAACTGCTGACTGGTGCGTTACCACAAGATGGAGTTGAAGCTAAAGCAATCTTAACGAGGTTCTCGGTGACATTTCCTCTTAAAGCTACCGTTAATCTTTCTGGTACCATCTGGGTGTTATCTATTGATCAAAATTACTACGCTGAAAACCTAAATTTACTCACCGATCGTAAGCTAACAAAAAAATTCACTGTCAAAGGCAGTTCCAAGCAATGAATTTTACAAGCAGATGCACTACGTTCCGATCAGCAGCCTCTATTGGACTCGTTACCCTCATTGATAAGCTAGGCGTTATCAAACAACATAAAGTCTCACTACCTGTATTCTGACAACTTAGCAACTTGTTTCTACTGATTTCACCTTCATTTCACCTCTGCTTCTTTAAAGTGCTGCTCAACCAGTTCTTTAAAGGAGCTAGCCATGTCTAGCAGTATTCACTTAAAGCAAATTGACCATCGCTTTACCTTGGCCAAACAACAGGTCAGCCTGTTTGAGGATTTAAATATTGAGCTGCACAGTGGTCAGTCTTACGCCATTGTGGGGCCCTCTGGAGTAGGCAAATCAAGCTTATTACTGTTAATGGCGGGTCTTGAACCTCCCGTTTCTGGCGAAGTGCAATTCCAAAAAAGCGGTAAACCGCAGCTATTAAAGAGCCTGCGTCAAATCTCAGGTTTTATTTTTCAGCAGTTTCATTTGTTACCCGAACTCGACGCCTTAAACAACGTCGCGCTGCCTTTAAAACTAAAAGGCGATAAACGTGCATTAACCACAGCCGAATTATGGCTCGACAAAGTGGGGCTAGCTGAGCGAATGTACCATAAACCACAGCAGCTCAGTGGTGGTGAGCAACAACGGGTGGCCATTGCCCGTGCTTTTGTCATGCAGCCGCAATTTATTTTTGCCGATGAACCCACGGGTAACCTAGATGAAAAAACTGCGCAACATATCGCGCAATTGATGTTTGATTGCTGTCAGCAAAGCGGCGCGGGGCTGGTACTCGTCACTCACTCGATGGAATTAGCGCAGCAGGCCGATACTTTACTGCAATTGGGGCAAGGCAAATTAACGGTCAAGGCGCGCAACCAAGCTACGTCTAGGGTGGGCGCATTATGCTGATTTTATTAGTGTGGCAATTATTCCGCCAGCAATACCATCAAGGGGATGCGCGCTTAATTCGCTGGACCCAAGCAAGTTTGATGTTTTTCATTTTAACACTCAGTTTGACCAGCAGTTCCATTCAGGCTTATTTGGCCAATAATTTGCAACAAATGCTTGGCAGCGATTTGGTAATTTCTCAGCATCAAGCCCTAACCGATGCGCAACTAAACAAGTTGCACCAGCATGCACAGCAGTTGAGCGTGAGCCAGCTGGTGAACGTAACCTTGACCCATGATCACCATTGGCAAGCAGTGCAGTTAAAAGCAGTGGATGATCATTATCCAGTGCAAGGCACCGTGCAAGTGGCGTTTGAGACGGATGGACAAGAGCAATCCCTGAGCCATGGGCCTAAATCCGGTGAAATCTGGGTCGATAGCCGATTGTTTGCTTCGCTGCAGCTTACCCTTGGCCAACCCTTAGATATGGGACATGGACAATTAAAGCTCACAGGTTTGGTACAACATGAACCCGACCGCCTGCTCGAAGGCCATTCGGTGGCGATGCGGGCATTGGTGCATCTAGATGACCTTCCACTGATACAAGCCGACAATGCCCTCTTTCGCTATTTACTTGTGGGGGATAAAAGCGAATTGAACACCCTAAAACAGTGGGCCACCACTGAGCTAGTAACTGCACAGCTTTATGACAAACACAGCGGCCATCCGTTGGCAATGTTTTGGCAACGGGTTGAGAATTTTGTGGGCTTAGCATCGGTACTGTTGTTTTTGATGGCAGCCATTGCCATCGACCAAGCCGGTCGACGTCAGTTGTTATCCCAGCAGCGTTTTGCGGCGGTGTGTTTGGCCATGGGCAGCAATAAACCCCAAGTGTTTGCTTTATCATTTGGTCAATGGCTATTAACAGTCATTGCAGGGCTAATTCCGGCAACCGCCTTGGCATGGGGGGCCGAATACCTAATTTTGCTACAAATGCAGACACAGTTTGCTGACCTAACCACCACCTGGGTATGGACAGATTTACTCAGCAGTTACGCGCTATTGTTAGCTCTATTGGCAATTTTCCAAATTCCCAATTGGTTAGTGATGGCCAAAGTAACCCCGGCACAGTTGATTCGCCAAATGTCGAGTCCGAATCACTTATTACCTCGCTATGGATTTGCATTAATCAGTGTGGCTGCGGTGGCTTTTGTTTACTCCGACAACGGTCTGCTCACGGCCATGACGCTATCCGCTATGGCAGCCACATTGATACTGATGATGGTATTGACTTGGTTGGTGCTGAGTTTGGGCCATACGGTGACGAGCCGTGCAATGGGTATGATGGCTTTTGGTTTTTATATGATGAAGCAGCGCTTACTCAGCAAATCCATTCAAATTTTGGGCGTTGGAATGTGTGCCACCTTGTTGCTGTTCACCTTGAGTTTGATGAAAGACATTGGCCAAACCATGGAAGGCTATACCCGCGAGCACGATGGTAATCTGATCATCACCCAGGCCAATGAACAACAGGTGCAAGACATTCGCCAGTGGAGTGCACAAACTGGCAGTGACATTCGCCAATTAAAGCCGTTTTGGTACGGACAGTTAAGCCATATCAATGGCCAGACGTTGGCGGAATTTGCCACCAGCCCCAGCGAAAGTTTGGCTAGTTTACAAAAGCCTGTCCGCTTGCATTTCAGTATTCAGCAAGCAAACAACAACCAAACTGAGACAGGCCAACGCTGGCAAGATCGAGATGCCGACTGGCAACAAGTGTCGGTAGAGCAAGAAGTCATGACTGATATGGGGTTGAAACTCGGCGACCAATTACAGTTTGAAGTTGCGGGGCAATCTTTGAACTTTGAAATCAAAGCCAGTCATAAATACGTGCCTGGCGAAGGTTCCATCACCTTTTGGTTTAATGTGCCACAAAGCACCATGAACCAGCTTCAAACACCGCCACTTTATATGGGTAGCCTTGAGCTTGCGGACACTGCTTGGGGTCAGCTGGCAGAGCTTTGGCAGCGTCACCCATCATTGCGGTTAATCTCGGTGCGCGAATTGACGCAACGCTTTGATGATACTTTGTCGATGGTGATTAAGCTGGTATCTGGATTTAGTTTGATGATTATTTTACTGGCACTGCTGGTGATCAGTGCGTCGGTCAAAGGCTATGAAGCTGATGAGCGTAAAAAGAACGCTTTACTGATCAGCTTTGGCCAGTCACGCCTTGCCTGCGGTAAACTAAGCCTGTTTGAGTGGTTGCTGACTTCTTTAATTGCTAGCGTGGGGGCCATTTTAGGTACTAACCTTACGGCTCAATTGATCTATCAATCTCAATTTGGCATCAATTACAAGCCAGATTGGTTATGGATCATCACTACTTTACTCGTCAGTGCATTGGTAGTGTGCAGCGCTGGCATGATAACCAATCGTAGCAGTTTAAAGTTTTCCGTTGGGGCCCTGTTAAGGAACGGAGGCTGAATACAAGTTCAATTTTGTTGGTGGAAGATCAGCAGGATTTGGCCAATAACGTCATCGAATATTTTGAGTCCAAAGGGCTGTCGGTGGATGACGTAAGTAGGTCTCAATATACCCGTTAGCGAAAAGGATTTTCAACATCAGAATCGGACAAAAACAACTATACAAACACAGGCAGTTTGTTCCAGTCCTTCTGGCCTCTGCTGACGATAAGACGGCCATGTATAACGATATTGATAACAATTGTATTGTTGCTTTCAGGCTGTACAAGTACCAAAGAGCAGAGAAAGCCGGAGCCAAAGTTTCAGGTTCAAATTGAATCTTCGGGAGTGGAGTATTCAGTTACAAGAACCATTGCATTGCAATATCTCTCCTATGTGTCACGGTATAACTATGATGGTGAAAGTATTGAAGTTAGCAAATGTGACGGCACAGTGACCAATGAGTGCCATTATTATGTGAGCTATATAGGAAATGGTTGTGGGCAGGACTCATATCTCATTGAGCAATGCATATCAGATAAATGTACTTTCAGTTTTACTCCATATAATGCCGGGACCGTAATTTGTGAATAACCTTAACAAAAGAGTCCAATCAACGCCCAAAGCTATACACCTTCTTGTGCAAGGACCTGCATCCCTATTATGCTACAAACAACGTCCCACTTCGGCTACCTATGCTGGCAACGTTAGGTCTGAATAAATTATCTGAGATCTTCAAGAAGATGGAAGTTGATAAAAGCGGCACTCGAAAAAGAGCCAATCAAATTAAGCCTTATCGCTGTAAAAATCTAATATGTGTTCTTGAATACCCGATGGATATGAAGAACATAGGAACAGTCATTCGAAACGTCAATGCTTTAGGCGTCGAAAAAACCTATATTATTGATCCACGCAACTCATTGCCTGATGAATGGCAGGAAATGAGAGAAAGGAAATCACTCTCAAAACCGTCTGTCTCAGCAATCAAATGGAGCTTTGTAAAGCGATTTGATAGTACCGAAGAATGCCTGGATCATTTGGCGAACAACAGATTTACCTCGATTGTTACCTCTCCTCATGTAAAAGGAGAAGACAACTTTATATTGCATGAGGCCGATTACACTCAGCCAAGATTAGCAGTATGGTTTGGTAACGAATCTAGAGGTATCAGTGATCTTGCAGTCAAAAGTAGCGATTTCTGCGTATCTATTCCAATGTTTGGAATGATAGAAAGCTTAAACCTTGGAACAACTTCTGGGATTGTATTGTATGAAGTTACCAAGCAGCGCCGCGAGTACCAGGAAAAGTATAAGCGAGCCAACCGCGGCACTTGACAGAGCAATTCAGCTGACATCTTGCTTTGTGTATCTCTTGTATAGTAACTGCACTGCTATTTACGCTCAAAAAGCACACAAAGTAAGCCGCGTCTGATTGCGATGTTATTTCTTACCAAGAACAAAATTCATGATGGATAAATCTGAAGAAGTTATCAACACGATTAAGGCTATAAAAAGGGGCTGCGTAGCTCTTCCATGAAGAATTTGACTTACCGATTTACCTTTAATATCGGCTGCTATCGTATATGTTCGCTTTGCCCAAGAAACATTGGCAGTAATAGCCTATTTGATCTTTAAGCTGGAATCGTTTTCAATGAATAAGAATCTACGCTCACTTCTCTACACATACATCGCATGAATGCTGAATGGGAGGAATATGATGAATTTCCTGAAATGAGGATTCTTTGTGTAGTCTGATTTAGTTTTCACTGGTAAGTAGGCTATTTTTTCGTAAAATAACCATACAAAAATTTAGGTGTTTTTTTCTATACCCTCGTTAAGCGCTAAGGTGATCACTTGCTAGTAACCGTTGCTAGATTCTCATTTCCATATGAAGCCCAGATTGCAAAAGCAAGACTTGAGTCTGAAGGAATAAGCGCCTTCATTGCAGATGAGCACACAGTCAATATGCAGTGGCTATATTCTAATGCTATGGGTGGAGTAAGGCTTCAAGTGTCGGAAAGCGACCTTGATAAAGCCCATGAAATCCTTAATCAAGACCGTTCCAATCTTGTAGACCAAGAATTAGGGTGTGATGGGGAAAGGAAATGTGAGTCCTGCTCTTCACGAAATATTGAGCCATTTACCAAGGGAAAAAAGCCCGCATTTTTGGTCTTCCTACTCTTGGGTATGCCTCTATTTTTCTACCAACATGGTATTAAGTGCAGGGATTGTGGCCATTTCCAAAAACTTAATAATCACAAGTAATAAGGCATCTGCCCTTTGAGCCTCCGTCTAGCTATCTAGATGAGGACATTCTTTACCCTCTGGTCGTTCTAGTATGATCAATAATACGGGCAAACAGTGACTCAAATAGTAGTAAGTGTTCACCGTGATCTCAGCATCCGAAATGAGTCTAAAACTCACGATTATATCAGTGTGATAGGGACGTCCAAATTTATGAGGGTAATAACATATGACCGCCAGTTCTTATTTACCGCAGATAGGCTTAACCGTGACATCCACGCCTAAACCCAAGGTGCCGTTAATAGGGTAAAATAGCTCACAGCAACTAAATTTCAGCGGATTTTCCTGTCTTCTTGGACAAGGTACAGTTGACTGAGCCATCGCTAACCACCTTAACCCTGCCCAATAACTTCGCTGTCACAAGATGATTGGTGACCCCCTCTTTATGCGCGTAAAGTAAATGACCAGAAAGTACCGATAAGAATAATACCTCCAATACAATTAGTGTTTGTGGGAGCATTATTGCTTTAGTGTGCAATAGGAAACCCCCGACGCAAAGGTCAAAACGATGACCAACGTTAATAACTGAGTAAAACGCTGCAACTGACTTAGAGGTGTCAAACTGGCTTGTTGCCCACAGTCGACATAGACTTTATCTACATAAGCATCAAATTTCATAGGTAAACTCGATGCCCCTTTGATGGTGTTTTCGATCTCACCCACAGGGTAAAACGAAGGGTTGAAATTGACTTAGGCCTTCCAGAAAAATTCAAAAGCTTAGTACAAATTAGCGAATTTCAACCAATTTTTTAGGTTAAGGCTATTGTTATATAGTTCATCAAGCTTTAAGCCTCTGGCTTAAATGACAATATTTTACATACAGAGAAAACCACTATGTGTTTTTCAGCCACAGCATCATTCGGATCAGCAACTGTCCTTCTTGTTGGCGGTGCTTTGTGCACAAGACACGTTATGAAAAATGATAAAACCTATTTATTACTCGCGATTACCCCTATCCTTTTTGCGTTACAACAAGCAATTGAAGGAGCGGTATGGATTGGGTACAACGAGAACATAATATCACTGATGACGCTTTCTTCTATTTTATTTTTATTTTTTGCCTTCTTCTTTTGGCTTACTTGGATACCTATTGTAGCTTATAGCCTTGAAACAAAAAAATGGAAAAGAATTTTTTTCACTATATTTATCATAATAGGTTTTGTTTTTGGTTTATACCTATGGATACCTGTCCTATTAGAAACAGGGCCAAGGCATTTAATAAAAACAAGTGTATGTGGACATAGCCTATGCTATGAAGTGTCCGGTGGCGGACTGTTATCCGTTATAGTACGAGATATCATCTATGCCTCGCTTGGTGTTTTATTTTTATTATCGAGCAATCGTCTATTTAGGAAGTTTTGGGCACTTGTCATGCTATTTGGTGCTATCACTTTCTTTACTCAACGTGAAACATGGATATCAACCTGGTGTTTCTTTGCTGCACTATCGACCTTATGGATTTATTTTCTATTAATAAACAACCATAAAACAAACATTAAAAAACAAACATTATGATTTTAGGGATAAAGCTAACTTGGCTGCAGCGCAAAGGGAAAGACCTCCAAGGAGTTTTTTAAGGAGCTAAGACCGCGATGCTTTTGACCTGATTCTTGCTTTCAACATCACATAACGCGTTACTGCATCAGACTATGGTATAGTGCTGACAACACTATACAAGCCAACACCGGCCATTAAAATATTATGAATCTCGAATTTGTTTCACCCAGCATGAAAAGATTGTTTTTCACTCTGTCAGTTATATTTATTTCCGGATGTGTTTCTACCGCTAACATATATGACAGAAATGCCAAAGCTAATGAACTAGAAGCACAGGCTGAAGACGCCAGAGTAAACAATAATTATTCCATGGCCAAACAGCTGGACAGAAAGGCAGAGAAGCTACGAGAAAAAGACTCTATGAACAAAGAGGATATCGTTGCAGGTATTTTTTCTGAGCTTTTTAAGCGATTGCTCGGAGGAAGCTCTAAAAACGATCAACATGGTTGGCAGTAAAGTAAAGCACTAAAGTAAACCTTTACTAACAAGCATTACGCGGCTCAAGATCTCTATGCCGAGGCTGATGGTATCATCTGATTTGGGTCGGCTTATTTTACAGTTAGATATCGATTCTATTTAGCTGGTCACTGTGATTCTGAGATAGACGAGATCTTATTATCTATGAGAAAGAATAAATTAGCCTATGAGGTTTAGAGTGAGTATTTACTGCTTAAAAAACACCCAGCTTTGCTCCAACTAAAAGAAGCCTTCGCAGGGCTGCTAATAGTATGCTTCACACGGGACTAGTTGCCGGTTAGCTTAGTGATAACTATGATCAGCAACTACACCCGAACGCTGCCCGAAGTGTTTAAAAGCCAAATTACCGGAAAACCTGTGCACCCCATACTCTCCATAGAAAACCTGCAGTGCCGCTACGGCGAGCAGGTGGTTATCGAATCAGTTTCCTTGGCTTTACAGGCCGGGGAGATTGCCTGCTTATTGGGCCCCAGCGGCTGCGGCAAAACAACCCTGCTGCACGCTATCGCTGGATTTCAGCCAGTCGTTACAGGGAATATTCAACTGTCTGGAGAAGTAATCTCTTCTCCCAAAGTAAAGGTTCCAGCGGAGCAGCGGAAAATTGGGGTGGTATTTCAGGACTATGCCCTCTTCCCACACCTCACCGTTGAGCAAAATATTGCCTTCGGTATCCAGTCAATGCCGAAAGGCCAACGGCAATCTCGTACCCAGTCGTTGCTACAGCTAGTACGCCTGAAAGGTTTTGGGCAACAGTATCCGCACCAACTATCCGGTGGTCAGCAGCAGCGTGTCGCTCTGGCTCGGGCACTGGCACCGCACCCCAAGTTGTTGCTGCTGGATGAACCCTTCTCTAACCTGGATACCGAGCTGCGCCGCAGTCTCGCCGCCGAAGTCCGCCATATACTGCGCGAAGAGAAGATCCCTGCGATTATTGTTACCCACGACCGCCACGAGGCCTTTATTGCTGGAGACAAGCTGGGAGTACTCAGCCAAGGTCAATTACAGCAGTGGGACAGCCCACAGGATACTTATCAGAAGCCAAAGAATTTGGCAGTTGCGAGAATCGTTAGTGAAGGGAGCATTATCTCCGGCACTGTCCTGGGCAAAGACCTTATCAGCACCCCATTAGGGGAAGTAAATATGCCAACAGCTGCATACGAAAGTGGAGATAGGCTCGAACTGTTTGTGCGCAGTGAGGATATTGCCGCAGGCGAACATCCCGGTGCGGTTATGGCTCAGGTTGTGGAAAAGAATTTTCTCGGCAATCAAGTGAGCTATCGCTTTCAGTTAGCCGCAGGGGAAACTGTCGAGGCCGCTTTGAATGCCAATGTTCAAGCGGCTCCCGGTGATAAACTCCCCCTACGTCTCTCCTCTGCGCTGGTGTTTGACCAGGCCCGATAGCAGCTATCAAGACAGGGCGGGCGCTTCAGAGCTCGCCAGGGCTGTGCGCTCCTCACCTCTGCGCCACCCAATGGAACGGCTCAACAAAATCACCGGGATTAATCCTACCAGGACAATCAATAAAGCCCCCAGGGCCGAGCGTTCCAGCATCTCATCAGAAGCAAACTGGTAAACATAAGTCGCCAGGGTGTCAAAGCCGAAGGGGCGCAGAAGCAAAGTCGCCGGCAGTTCTTTCATACAATCCACAAAGACCACCAAGCCACCCGTTAGCAGCCCTGTACGCACCAAGGGGAGGTGCACGGCCCACAGGGTTTGCCAGCTATTGCGCCCCAGAGAGCGGGCAGCCCTATCCATTGATGGGGTTACCTTCTCCAGGCTGGATTCTATGGCCCCCGTAGATACCGCCAGGAAGCGCACCGTGTAGGCAAAAATAATGGCAAAAATACTGCCGCTTAACAGTAGCCCTATGGAGATATCGAAGTGCTCACGTAAAAAAGCGTCGACGGCATTATCAAATGCGGCCAGTGGAATCAGGACTCCAATCGCCAATACCGCCCCGGGCATTGCATAACCCAGCTTGGAAAAGCCGACCAAGAGCCGTACGGGCCTTTTGGGTTGCAGTCGCTTACCGTAAGCCAACAGCAAGCCCAGCAGTACAGAGACCAGTGCTGCTGCAATAGACAGTAACAAGCTATTGCTGGCGATCTGTATAAAATCTTCGCTCCAATAGCTGGAAAAGTTACTAAGTGCGTATCCACCCAGAACCAGCAGGGGAATAATAAAACCGGCCACCAACAGTAACCCACAGAACAACAGGGCTACACCAGCCCGCCAACCGCACAATACATAACGTTCACGCTGGGAATTTGGCGACTGTACAAAGTGCTTCTGCCTCGCCCGCCCCATTCGCTCCAACGTAATTAACAGAACAACAAAAATCAGGGTGCTACAGGCAATTTGTGCCGCCCCCCCTAAATTACCGCGGCTCAGCCAGGTATCGTAAATCCCAACACTCAAGGTGCGCACCGCAAAGAAGTCGACAGTGCCGAAGTCATTCAGGGTCTCCATCAGCACCAGTGACAAGCCCACCGCAATTGCCGGGCGTGCCATTGGCAGGGATACGCGCAAGAAGCTCTGCCAGGGCGTGCAGCCCAATGACCGGCTCGCGGCACGTATACTGCCGCACTGTTCGATAAAGGCCGCGCGCGAGAGCATATACACATAGGGGAAGAGCACCAGTGACAGCATGGCAATCGCCCCACCCATACTGCGGATCTCAGGGAACCAGTAATCCCTGGCCGTCTGCCAACCAAACCAAGCCCGCAAAGACTTTTGCACTGGGCCCGCGTACTCCAGCAAATCTGTATAGACGTAGGCAATCACATAGGCGGGAACTGCAAACGGCAGTAGCAACGCCCACTCGAACAACCGGCGCCCGGGGAACTGGCACATACTCACCAGCCAAGCGCTGCCAACGCCAGCTATCAACGTTACTAAACCGACACCACCAGCCAGAATCAATGTGGAGGACACATAGTGAAACAGCACCGTGTCTAACAGGTGCGGCCAGATATTTTCTTCAGGGAAAAATGCCAACCAAAAGATAGATAGCACTGGCAGGGCTACCAGTAGGGAAATAGTAGCTACCAGTAGCAGCCAGCGGGACGCTGATAAATTCGCTCGGTTTAGCATGAATTAAAAAATCAAAAGCTCATTATAAAAGAACGGCCCTGGTCTCTCGACAGGGCCGTTCGAATAAGGCTGAGATAGTGCTGTCAATTTACTCGGCAGCAACTCCCATTCAGTTAATCATTCTAAAAGTCAAAGCGTACTTCATCAACCATACGGGAAGCCGCCGGAACGTAGGAACCGATTTCCGTGAGGCTCAGATCGTCTTCTTTAAACTCACCCATATATTCCTTGATCAACTCAGAGCGAGCAGTACCGGGGCGTACAGGGAACTCAAAATTTTTCTCAGCGTAAGCGTATTGAGCATCGGCACCACTGAGGAATTCCAGCAGCTTAACGGCATTTTCACGGTTGGGGGCATGCTTGGTCAGCGCCGCGCCGGAAATAAACATATGGGTACCGCGATCCTTCTGGTTAGGGAAGATCAGGTTGACTGACTTGGCCCAATCCACCTGCTCCGGCTGCTCCTTGTTGGTGATCATTTTACCGAAGTAGTAGCTGTTACCCAGGGAGAGGTCGCAGACACCTTCGCTAATGGCTTTCACCTGTGCACGGTCATTGCCCTGCGGCTTACGCGCCAGATTCGCTTTCACGCCTTGCAACCACTCTTTAGTTTCTGCTTCACCGTGATGGGCGATCATGGAGGCGATCAAGGACAGGGTGTAGGGGTGCTTGCCGCTGCGGGTACAGATTCGGCCCTTCCACTTGGGGTCTACCAGCTCTTCGTAGCGAGTGATTTCACCGGGTTTAACGCGGTCTTTGGAGGCGTAGATTAAACGCGCTCGGGTTGTCAGGCCGAACCAGTTGCCGGCCTTATCACGGAATTGCGCCGGGATATTGTCTTCCAGGATTTCACTACTAACCGGTTGGGTCAGCTGCTTATTAAGCAGGTCCATCAGACTACTGGTATTGGAAGTCAGAACCAGGTCGGCAGGGCTGTTGCGCCCTTCCCTTTGCAAACGCTCGTTCAAGCCTTTGCTGGCGTAGACCACTTTGGTCTCAATACCGGTTTTCTCGGTGAACTCCTGCAAGATCGGCTCAATCAGGAAAGGTTGTCGGTAGGAGTAAATATTTACTTGCTCAGCGGCATTGGCCCCAATGGCACCAATCAAACCAACAGTTGCAATCGCTTTTTGAAATAGAGATCTGGTAAACATGGGAGTCCTATCACCCTGGGGTTAATTTGAGAAGCATTCTCATTTGGAAAGGTATTAATGTCAACCTGGAACTTCTATACCCAGCAAAGTCGCAAAATCCCTCCTATGCTTAGATTCAAGCTAGTCACCTGCAGAGTCTCTATGCATTACCTTATTCTGCCACTCGCTCTGGTTTTTGCCTTATCCGGCTGCGACCGCAAGGGCGAGCCACATAAGGCCCAATCATCGGGTAGTGAAGTAACCACTGGTCAAACAGCCAGCGAGGCAATGAAACAGCCGATTAAGCGAAACGCGAGCAGCACGGCGGAAGACCCCACCAATCAACTACAGGCTACCGCTTCGGGTAGTGAAACCATTTGTACACCGGGCTGGTTTACCTGGGTACAGCGGCAAGTGATGGCCCAACAAGATGGCGACCTGAAAAAAATGTACCCATCAGGTCTACCCCCCATTGGCAGTGCAGAGTGGTTTGATGCAATCACCAAGCTGACGGGCGGCAACCTGGCCGATGTAAAGCCCGGCAGCCCGGAGTGGTGTCTAGCAGTTCAGAAACGTCTCAGTCACCCCGGTGACCAGGGCCTGTAAGGCAATCAAAAGGCCAAGTATCTTGCTGAGTAAAAGCGAGATGTAAACCTTCTATTACCCGGTCAATTTTTCAACCGGGTCCGCAAGCGAGGTAGTGAAAAATGAAGTTCTTCAGCAGAATGTTGCTGGCACTAATCGCCGCAACCACGCTACAAGTCGCCATCGCCGACGAGAAACCCCCTCCCGGGGCTATGGCACTCTCTATGGTGCTCACAAAGTTAGAGCAACAGGGGTACACCCCTATTGTGGAGGTAGACCTGGAAAGAGGACGCTGGAAAGTGGAGGCCTACAAGGGCGATCAGAAATACGACCTGATTGTGGATCCTAATTCAGCAGAGGTCCAATCCGAAAAACCCGATAACAGCTGACTCATGTAGTCTGCGATCATTCCTACCAGCCCTCCCCGGATTAGGGATACTCCGGGGAGGGCCTGAATTCATCACAGTTTTTACCAATGTGGTGGCAACTCACGTAACCACAGTGATTATGTCTATTCACTGACGTAATTGGTCAAGCACCGCGAGGATGAATGCGTTAGTCTGGTCTAAGACAAACGCCAAAGGATAATAAAATGACCATCCAGACGCTTACTCGGCAGGATGCAGACAAGGCGCTACTCCAGAACCAACTAGACAACCAGCGCCGAGCCCATCACGCCAACCCTGTTCCCAGCTATCAGCAGCGTGTTCAAGATCTAAAAACCCTGGCACGAATGCTGCGTGAACAGCAGGAAGCCATCATTGAAGCCATATGCTGTGACTACGGCAATCGCTCGCGGGAAGAAACCCTGCTATTGGAGATATATCCTGCCCTTTCCGGCATCAAGGATGCCATAAAGAATATCAAGAAATGGATGAAGCCAAGGCGGCGCCATATCGACTTCAAAGCCTACCCCCTGTCAAAAAATACTGTAGTACCTCAACCCCTGGGAGTAGTTGGGGTAATCGTGCCGTGGAACTTCCCCATTAACCTTAGCTTTTCACCTCTAACCAATATCTTTGCCGCAGGCAATCACGCAATGGTAAAGATGTCTACCAACTCCTGTCGGCTTGCTGAGTTGTTAAAAGAGGTTAGCCCCAAGTATTTTCCAGAGGAGAAACTCTCTTTTATTGCTGACTATGGTGAAATAGGTCCACTATTTTCCAGCCTAAAATTTGACCACCTAATTTTCACCGGCTCCAGCACTACCGGGCGGGCCGTGATGCGCTCCGCTGCAGAAAACCTGACTCCAGTTACGCTAGAGCTTGGAGGGAAGTCCCCCGCGATCATCGCCCCCGATTTTCCCATCGAAAAAGCTGCGGAGCGTCTGATCCACTGGAAAATGGTCAATGCCGGGCAAATATGTGTCAATGTAGATTATCTCTTCATCCCTGAGAACCAACTGGATACCTTTATTGAGCATGCCAAGCGGGTAATAAAAAAGCACTTCCCCAATTGGCAGAGCCCTGACTATACCTCCATTATTGACAACGCAGCCTACCAGCGACTATGGAAAACACTGGATGATGCCGTCGATAAGGGGGCTAAGGTTTACGACCTGAGTGCCGGAGAACTCAAACGAAATGACAGCCTGCGAAAGTTCCCTCCCCATCTATTAATCAACGTAAATCGGGACATGCTGGCAATGCAGCGGGAAATTTTTGGCCCTCTTCTGCCAATTATGACCTACTCAAGGCCTGAAGAAGTCATTGACTATATCAATGCTCAGCCACGACCACTGGCAATTTATCCCTACACGAACGATAAGAACCTGCAAAATCGCTATATTGAGCAAATTATGTCTGGTGGTGTGTCGATAAATAACTGTGTATTACATGTTGGACAGCACGATATTCCATTTGGAGGGGTTGGGGAAAGTGGCATGGGTCATTACCACGGTTACGAAGGCTTCCTTACCTTCTCCAAATTGCGCCCCATCTACCAACAGGGACCAATCGACCTATTGAAATTAATGCGCCCCCCCTATGGAAAACTTTCCAATAAACTATTGAACCTTATGCTCAAGATGACCCGATAAAATTGGGTACTGGAAAGCATAACCGCATGTAAAAATAATAACCCGGCGAACCCATACGCCGGGTTATTATTTTCGATTCATTCAAACATTTAATTAAAATCACTGGCGTAATGATCATCCACTGTCCACACTAAAAACATGGCTTGGTTGTAGTGTGGAGCCTCGTGTGAGTTTTATTGTAACGGTCATGCTCGTTAGTAATTTGACAAACCCCATTCCCCCAGGGATAGACCCTAACAAACCCGCCCCAATCTACGATAGCCCCGATCTTTACGGAGCAACGCCTTCGGTTATTGCTCTAGATCCATCGACTATTAGGGCAAAACTCTACAGTCTTGGATTTAAGCCTATAACCAGTATGCGCTTCGTGGGGGGGCGCTGGAAGATTCAAGCAGTTTACCAGGGCGAGCTCCGAGCCTTGGAAGTAAACCCAGATAATGGGATTATTTTTGCAGATCGACCAGCCAAATAGGTAACAAGAAAATCCTGAACGAACTTTATGAAAAAAGGAAAAATATTAATACTCGGAGCAGGCTCCATTGGATCATACCTAGCGGCAAAATTTTTTCGGGCAAACTATCATGTAGATGTCATAGGTAGAAAAGCGGATAGAATTGGAGAACACCTCCTCATCAACTCTAAGAGATATGACTTCCCGCCCACCTCAAAAGAGATCAGCACTCAATCAACCTATGACTTTGTTTTTTTAACATGCAAAATCTATGACCTAAAGAAAAACCTCATCAATTTAAGCAAGACAAGCCCAAAATCAAAAATTATTATTCTGTTACAAAACTGCCTTTTTGATATCTCAGAGTTTGAACACACTTATCAGAAAAACTTCACGAGCGTTTTGGTATATGACGGCTTCAATCTGAGCAACAACAAACTGAAGCATACTAAAGGCTCTGGATTCCTCGTTGGAAATGACAAATATTCAGAAAGCTTACTGCAGCTGTTCAAAGACTCACTTATCGAGACCAAAACAACTAGCAACATAGTACAGCATCGTGTTGAAAAGACTATTTTCAATTGCACAACAAATATATTTTCAGCCACCTATTCAAGAACCCTCAGGGAGCTTTTTGCAGACGACAAAATAACCAAGCACATGAAAAATGTACTTTATGAATCCTACGAAGTTCTCTCAAAAGAGATTGAGATCAATCAAGACAAACAAGATATGTGGAAAAAACTCACCCAACAAGCCAAAAATCTGGATCATTATACTTCAACCTACCAGGATGCTAGAGAAAATAAAGTTACTGAGCTTTCCTATTTGAATGGTTTTATTATTAAATTAGGCCGTAAAGTAGGAGTTGCCACTCCTTACACCATTGAGGCCGTGAACAATTTTAAGAGTAAGTATCCTAACTTATATTGAGATTACCTAGCTGTCCGCCCCAAACTCCCAACTGACCTTATAGTAGAGTATTTAAATAGACCTACGACTTTATACTGACCATGAAGAAGCATATTTAACTACACCGCTAGGGCCCAGTTTAATTTACCTTCAACCTAGTAGCAGCACTAAAACCAAAGATAAATCTGATCAATAAATCGAATTCCGATATTGAAGAGGTGTCACCCCTTTCCACCCTCGGTAAGCGCGTATAAATGAATTAGGCTCCTTAAACCCTAGCATAAAGGAAATTTCTCCCAGATGGAGATTAGACTTAGAGAGATAGTGATCAGCCAAGCTTACCCTAATCTCCTGTAAGACAGACTGAAAAGTGTGATTTTCCTCCCCAAGTTTTCTCTGTAAAGTTCTTTTGCTGATCATTAAACGTTCAGATACAGCCTCGATAGAGCTCTCACCAGCCGGCAATAACTCCATTAACACGGACCCCACCCGCTCTCCCATTGTGGCTTCGCTGCCCAGATCCTTTAGCTGTTGACTCAATTTACCTTCAAAGAAATCCCACATAGGGGCATTAGCAGTCAGAAACGGTTTTTGTGCATCTTGTGCTGAGAAGCAAATTCTCACCCGGTCTGATTTCTTAATTGAGCAACCAAAGAACATCTGATAAGGCGTTTGATCTTCCGGTAACTGCGGTAGAGCCAATTCCAAAGGTTGAATTTTATCCCGGGTTCCCAATCGAGCCAGGCGGATATAGAAAATTAATTCACTCAATCCCAAAGCTGTGGGGATAATTTCATCACTGCCATAGCACTCTAAATTAAGCCTTGTGTACTTATCAGTAATATCCAAGTGCAATTCCATTGGTCCAATCAATGGTTTGTACTGCTGTATCCGCAATAAAGCTTGATTCAGGTTTTCACTGCAAAGGCTCGCAAACACAGGGGGATCAAATGTTTCAGCCGTAAGATGCTCTGCCAACAAGAGCGGCAGTGGCTTATCCTTCGAAGCCTGGTCAATACCACACCAGAAGCGGAAATATTCCACCGGAGTCAGTGTCACAGACTCCCGCTGTAATAAATCCGCAGGTAACCCGGCATAGGCCAGAGCCAGCGCTGTATCGATATTCATATCGTGTAATATCAACTTCCAGCTGGGAGGTACCAAAAATTTAGCTGCACGCCTGATCATTACCGGGCCTTCCTACAATTAAGACTTTTCCATCGTCTGACGGGAAAACTTCAGTAGCATTTTACGAGGCAATAAAGGCATTATCCAATTCAGAAACAACTTTAGCCGCGTCTCATTGAAAGCAACTAGATCGCCACGCTCCATGGCCTGATAACCACATCTGGCAACAGACTCAGCTGAGCGGGCATTCTTCCAAATATCGACACCCTGAAGATCACCTGCCGCGACGAATCCTGTTGCAACAGCGCCGGGGCACAAAGCGGTAACTGTCACACCTGTGCCGTTCAGCTCCTCAGCCAGTGCCTGGCTGAATGAAGTTACATAGGCTTTAGTTGCGTAGTAAACCGCCTGTAAAGGGCCGGGAATAAAAGAGGCTGTAGATGAGACATTAAGGATATGCCCGCTATTTCGGGCAACCATACCCTTTAAATACAGATGGGTGAGATTGGTAAGGGAAATCATATTTACCTGCATCATACTCTGCTCAGCTTCCAAGTCCCGCTGATAAAAAAGGCCATGACCACCAAAACCCGCATTGTTGATCAGGGTACCAACCTTCACATTTTCACCTTGGGTTCGCTCAAAAATTCTCTGTGCGGACAACGGGTCAGATAGATCTTCAGCAATTACCATTGCTTGGACACCAAACTCTTTCTCCAACTGCTGCTTGAGTGATAAAAGCTTCCCTTCAGACCGAGCAACCAGAACCAGGTTGCCACCTTTAGCCGCATGTATCTTGGCCAACTCCAGACCAATACCACCAGAGGCTCCTGTGATAAGTGCCGCTTCCATCAAATTGTCTCCCAAGTGTTAATCTTAGAATCAGTATATATACTTAAGACGCCAACCAAGAATCCGATTGTGCCGGTTGGCTATCCAAACATGCCATCACTCAAAGGGATAATTTCAACTTATCTAAGATTTTTTTCAGAAACGATGAAATAAGCTCGAGATCTCGTTTCTCGTATTAAGGGTATTGAAATCGCAACCCCAGAACTTGAGAGACGCTACTTTTGGGTAAAGACGGAATAATTTCCTAGGGTAGCTTTCACTAGCGGTGACCATTGCCCTCGTACATACCATACCTATTAAAATTCAGTGTATTCAGGCTACCGTTGCTTATTATTTTTGATGCTGTGACTTTATGGTCGCGTCACTGTTCACTCTGGAGAGTAAGAACCTCTACCTCAATTGAGTCATATACTGTGACTCCTTGAACCCAACGTTTTAACATTCATGCATTGATTATACCAGCCTGGGCTTAAACAACAGGGTATTCTCTTGGTACTTGATTTATATAGCATTGCTATTACAAGGGGCATGAAGCACACTTAACACACAATTTAAGACGCAGTTTTAGCCTAACAACTGTTTTTTTGCTAGTGTTCTCCACATGCAAGAATCTAGATAGGCTTCACTACTCCCAACCCTTCAGCGTGGTGTAAAAATAGTATTTATCACTTTTAAATTAATTGTGTTCATGTCTAAAAGGCTGAAAGTTCCTGGCAACATTTAGTTACCCTTTAATATTCACCATGCACACATGACTTAGCCTGAGATAAATAAAAAAATTAAAAAATCAATTTAAAGAACTCGATCAACAAGTAACTGGCAACCAAAACTATTTACCAGCTAAAGATATATGCGAATTTTTCTAATAGAAGACGACATCAAATTAAGCCATTACCTTCACAAGGGCCTTAACCAGGAAGGGCATAGTGTAGAGCTATGTCATGATGGAAAAACAGGATTAATTCAAGCTAGCACCGAAAATTTTGATGCAATCATCCTTGACCGAATGCTTCCTGGTATGGATGGGCTAAAGCTATTAAGGTCCCTGAGGGGAATGGAAATCAGTACACCGGTTTTAATGCTAAGTAACCTCGGAGACGTTGACCATCGCGTTGAAGGTTTACGTAGTGGATGTGATGACTACCTTTCCAAACCTTTTTCTTTTGCGGAGCTTTTAGCCAGAGTCGAAGTCATTGGTAGGCGCCAACCTCAGTCCAATACCTATGAATCCCTTATTGTTTCAGACCTTGAGCTCAATCTCTTAACAAGAAAGGCACAACGCAGAGGCCGTAGTATTGAGCTATTAACCCAAGAATTCAAACTCCTAGAATATCTTATGAGACATGAAGGTCAAATTATTACAAAAACAATGCTTTTGGAGCAAGTCTGGGACCTTCATTTTGACCCCAAGACCAATGTAGTTGAAGTACACGTAAGCAGACTGAGGAAGAAAGTTGACCAATCCCAGGATAGGCCTCTTATTCACACAGTAAGGGGGGCCGGTTATGTCCTTCATGAAAAAAATTAAGCTACATAAAAGCTCTAGTTTCAGACTGGCAATTATTACATTCAGCTGCGTCTGCCTTAGCTCCAGTATTTCACTGGCAAGCATCTATTTACTCACAAAGCAATCCTTGACAAATCCAACACTTCATAAAGTTGAAAATATAACAAAAGAATCTATTGCGGCAATCAATGACCTAGAGTTTTTTCACCCCGACCTTTTCCCAAACTTCCAAAATGTAAAACCTAGAAATTTTATTAACAACCACGCCTCACCATCAAAATTTACTAGCGATTACACACACCATTTCAAAAACCTTTTAAGTAAAAGCAGCTTAAGTCAGCAAGAGAAACTTGCTATTCAAGGGCGATTATTCGCACTGGGAGAGGGCATAACCCCACCTCTAGAAAAGATTCCGGCCAACTTAATCTGGTATCTGCTTAACAGCGAATTTCCCGAAGATTTTCACGATTATGTAGACCAGATTACTGATGAACGATTTAGCCATTGGCCCCAATACCATAAAAAACGTCACATAGATACAACACTACTTACAAAATATTATATTGAAACTGAGTATTTTTTAGATACAGAGGACCTCTGTGTACAGCTTCAGGATAGAAAGGGAAATATTATACTCAGCAATATCGAAGGAACTTCCCCACAAAGCACTAATTATAAGTCTACATACACAGCAACCTACAATCCAGACTCTACATTTTCTCAAGAACATGAACAACACATATGCCTAGCAAAATCTTCTCAACTTAGTGATGGAGGAGAACTCATACTGGGAAGGGATTTCACCCAAGAATTTCATTTATTGAAAAACCTTAACTCAGCTATTTTTTATGGGCTTTTGATCACTACAATTATTAGTCTAATTTGTGGATATCTTGTATCTAGGCAATCAGTCAGAAGAATAAGTGAGATCAACAAAGTATGCCGCCAAATTATGTCTGGCGATCTGGACAGACGGATCCCATATAATAGTAATGGCGGAGACTATGATCAATTATCTATACATATCAATACAATGCTGGACAAAATTCAACAGTTGATGATGGGGATAAAGCAGGTTTCCGACAACATTGCCCATGACCTAAAGTCCCCACTTTCTCGGCTACGAGGCCAGCTAGAACTATTATTGCATATAGAAAAACCAGATAAAGATACCATCGAAGCCATTATTAATGAAAATGACAAGATCATAGAGTGCTTTAATGCATTACTCAGGATCTCACAAATTGAGCAAGGAACGAAAAGGTCAGAATTTCGACACTTTTCACTACACAAACTCCTTAAAACCCTAATAGAAGTCTATGAACCGACTTTTCATGATCAGGGAATATTTCCATCCATCACTTTAGATGATGAGCATCATATGATTTTTGGGGATAAAAACCAATGGTCTCAGTCTATTGCAAATCTATTTGATAATATAATTAAGTACGCACCAGGAAGTGGCAATCTGGATATTAGGCTTTCAGCCCAATCTCAGCAGGGTAGAGATTATCTTCGTCTGCAGCTACACGATAGCGGTTCAGGAATTCCAGAAGATGATCAAAAAAAGGTCTTTGAACGATTCTACCGGTTGGAATCCCATAGGCATACAAAAGGCAACGGACTTGGATTAAGTCTTGTTTTAGCTGTTTGTAATTTACACAAAGCCAAGATTCATTTAGCTAACTGCAATGGATTAAAGATACAGATAGATATCCCATCAATCACAGAACCACATTCCGCCCATCCTTTAAATTCTCAAGAAAGCAAGCCCACTGAATTATATTGAGTGTTTATCTGCAAGAGGAAAAAAATTATTTATAGTTAATTTCCACTTACAAAATAGAATTGCCATACTATGGTATGGCAATTCTGCTTATTCTTAAAATATAACAACCAACAATAAGGTTAACGCTCACCAACAGAATCACGAATAATTTCAATGGATGAATCCATGGTCGCCGTTACGGGCAACCATACAATCAAAGTCTGAGATCCATCAGTATCTCTGATAATACCCAATTTTACATCGGATAGTGCTTTGCCATTGAATTTTACTTTCGGAGTTTTACTTGTTCCCCATTGGCGAATAATGAGTGATGGGTTTACCAAAGGACTACTATCATTAGCTTTCACTAGCAAAGAAATATCTCCTGATACCCCATCTGATGTCAGGCTATAGGCTCTTTCATCTGTGATAAAAGTAATTGCATTGTCCTTAACACCTTGAACCGCATCTATCACAGGTGGAGAAATCCATGAACCTGCCAAGTCTTGTAAATCAACCGGTGTTCCCTGAGTAAATCCATACATCATAGATCCAGAACCATATTCAAAGGCCTCTAGATTACCAACCGCAAAGTGAGAAACTCTATCATTGGCAACGGAGAATCGACCATCGGAAGGAATTTGAGCTATTGGCCAATGATTCCAAGGGCCTGCAAACGGAAAAATACCTCCCAGGAAATCTATATGCTCTGAACTCTCCTCATTAGCAGAGGGAAAAAAACCACCTGCCTGACTTACTCCAAAGACCTTCCAGTTTGTTTGGCTATTGAGCACCGCAATATTACCGGGCAAAGGGCTGGGGTCCGCTCCATCACTAGGTCTGTCTAAGGATATAGGATAAATTATATCAGAGGAGTCCCCCTTAAGCCCCGCAATCGAAACTGCATTATAATTCAGGAAGTCCTCAGCCTTTTGACCAGGTCCTAGTAACCATTGGAAGTCCTGGTAAAATTCTACTCCACCTTCATCAGCTGCAGGATGGTAAAAAACATCCCGGATTGCCACCCCATCGGGATAAATTGTGTGCACCTCATCAATATAAGCAGTATCCATAACGAGTAAATCAAATACATCTGCAGCAGCATAACGCCAGTGAACCTTAACCCGCGCAGGAGTATTTTCAATCATGCGAACATGGGTTCGTAGAGCCGCCTTATCAGACATGTGTTCAGCCAAAGAAACAATCGGATTGACTGAAACTGGAGTTTCAGGATCATCTGGATCTGGAATCACTAACTCCACACTTTGATCAGACATCCACCGATTATCCGTCACCAAGTTCATGCCGTGTGATGTTCCTCGCCAATATACATAGCTAATCGGCTTATTATCGAACCGGACTACAATATCTTCGTTGTCCGTAACCCTCCATAGGTTATCCCAAGCATCATGAAAGTCTAACTTTGTATAAATCCCACCAAACTTCTGAGGGTATTTTTCCAAGTCTGGCAATTGCCGCTTTGTAAAACTAGGATCTGGGGCTTTCTTTTGTGCTAATAAAAAACCATTGTAACTATCATAAAAATCCTTAGATGTCAGAGAGTGCTTATAAATGGCAACTTCGTCTATTGCCCCCTCAATACCGAATATACTGGAGAAGTGATTGAATTCATTTAATTCACTCTCCCGAACCCCATCGGTTGCCGGTAAAGGTGAATTATTCATCCCCACAATCATTGGCATATCTGGAGTCGAAAGATTGACATCATAAGATTGACTTTTATCTAAAACACCATTGATATAGAGTGATAAATTCTTTTCTGCAGAAACACCAACATGAACCCACTGATTAACTGGGATTACGCTATCAGAGATTAAAGTTTTTCCATTTACCGTAAAAAGGAGTTTACCGTCAGAACTTACTCCAAAATAATACCCCTCATTTCCCATATTATCTGACTGGTGAATGATAGGGGCATTATTCCATGGATAAGCGGCTAGATTAATCCAGGCTTCAATAGAAAGAGCCTCCTTAAATATGGGTACCTCATCCTGCGCGACCACCACTGCTGATCTATAACCGTCAAAAAAAAGGGCCGAACCAGACACACCAGCGATCCAATCACCTCCGTGGCTGTCAATATATCCAGTCGCTGATTTCAAGCTCTCAACAGTACTCGTGCCCTTACCCTCATCAAACTTCCAATGAGCCACTGGCAAGCCAGGGGGAGTATAATTGACTATCGCATTTCCATTACTCTGAGACACACCTGCCTGTAGCTCTCCAGACTTATTTTGTACATCAGCTATGCCATTTTCCGTGAGACGCATAGTCTGAATAATGGCCCCTCTACGCACATCCCAGTCTGTGATGGTATCAGTGCCTGGCCGGTATAACCTGGTTACATTGCCATCTCGAGTAATCGTATAAATCTCATGGACTACCCCTTCGGGATCTCGCCCCATTGTCGCATTAGCTTTCGGGAAGTAACGCCAATGAATAACAACCTTTTCATCTGACTGCTCTAAGATACGAACATAAGAAAAGTCATTTGATTTATCAAAGCGAGTATTGGCATCACTCGAAATATCAGCCAAATGTGCTACAGGATTAGAATTGTTTCCAAAATGCCAGACAGGCCGGTAACTATGATCACGAGCAAAAACAAGCTTACCTTTCCCTTCAAGGTTCACAATGATGTCAGCATAAGGCCCTGTGATCTTTTCCGGAATATCTACTGAGTTGACACGGGTATAGTGCGCAAAAAAACCAGCCGACGCTTGGCTTAAGTCTACTTGCGAACTCCTGGATTCTAACGCCTGCCCCTCTCCAGAGCCCCCCGAATCCTTGCAGCCTAGTACTGCAAGACAGGCAGCTAGTACAAGATTACCTTTTGATAGCAACATATCTGCTCTTTCCTCCCATTTACTGAAAGGGAAGTCTAAAAGGGCATGCTAACCCTTTGCTGGACTGAACATTAAATATATGTAATGTTTCTCCTCCAAATTAGTATCAATTACTTATATATCGAGTCCTTGCCGACCTATATCATCATCCTTGTTACAATCCAGAAAGTAATAAACAAAAACAATCAGAGAATTATTTTCAAAAGAAAGGGCTATCTCCTCAATTACCTATTTCACCAAATAAGGATATAGATCTTAAACACACTGCACAGAAATAAGCCGAGAGTTAACCTAACCTAAGCGGCAATTGGCCCATTTGAAAGTCTGAAACAATGAATAAACCCGAAAGTTATTTAAAACTAAAAATACTTTTTCTTATCTCTCTATTAGTAGTAGGAACTTTTTTATTAGTAGCGCAAAAGACGCAAACTGATCAAGAACACCAGAAAATTCTCTCCGTGCTTTTTATCGGCAATAGCTACACTCGCCCGCTTCCTACAATGATCCAGTCAATCGCTGAAATTAATGGGACACAAATCACCTATAGATCCTTAACCCCAGGTGGATGGACCTTGCGAAAACATTCTGAGTCTGAAGAGACATTAGAAGCTATTCATGAGAGAA